>DJYW01000083.1 GCA_002450255.1 Gammaproteobacteria bacterium UBA6968 | reverse complement strand
GAAGATTGTTTAGATCATGTTGATAACCGTTTTGCATTGGTAATGCTGGCCAGTCGTCGTGCGCGTAGCCTGCGCAACTACAACACCGAAGCACTCGTTGACAAAGAAGACGATAAGCCAACCGTGGTTGCTTTGCGTGAGATCGCTCTAGGTTTGATCTCTCATGAAATGTTGGACCAGCACGACGCGTCAATGGCTGAAGAAGAAGAGATACGCCTAGATTTCGCCATGGACTCTGAAGCGGCCGCACCGCAGGTTGGAGAGGATGGCCCAACAGGCTGAGACGAACCCCGACTCCTACGTCGTTGCAAAACTCGCCGAACTCGCGAAGCAGCCGGGTGTGGCTGCACCGGGCAATCTTAGTACCCTTATAGACCACATCAACTATCTCGATCCTGCCGATATAGATCAGGTCAGCGCAGCACACGGATATGCAGAACATATCCACGATGGCCAATCTCGCCGCACAGGCCACGCCTATATTACTCATCCTACCGCAGTCGCTTTGATCCTTGCCGATATGCGCATGGACCACGAAACCTTGATGGGCGCACTACTTCACGATGTCATCGAAGACTCTGATGTAGACAAGGAAACACTAGCCGATAAGTTTGGCGCCTCCGTCGCAGAGATCGTCGACGGGGTCTCTAAGCTGAGCAAAATTTTTGCAAGTCGCGACGAAGCTCAGGCTGAAAATTTTCAGAAGATGGCCATGGCAATGGCTAAAGACATCCGCGTGATTTTAGTGAAGATGGCGGACCGCCTGCACAACATGCGCACGATTGGCGTTATGTCGACTAGCCAGCGACGCCGCATTGCCAGAGAAACACTAGAGTTCTACGCGCCTATCGCCAACCGTCTTGGCGTCCATAGCATCAAAAGCGAGCTTGAAGACCTCGGCTTCAAAGCACTTTACCCACTTCGCGCAGATCGAATAGAAAGAGCGGTGCAGTCCGCACGCGGTCACCGCAATGAATTGGTTGAGGAAATTCGCCAAACCATGACCGCTGCTTTGAATCGCGAAGGTATCTCAGCAGACGTCGCTGGCCGCGAAAAAAACACCTATTCAATCTATCGAAAGATGAAAGCCCAACATAAGTCATTCAATGAAATCATGGATGTGTTCGGCTTTCGCATCGTTGTCGATCAACCCGACGCCTGTTATCGCGCCCTTGGCGTAGTCCACAACCTGTTCCCGCCTGTTGCCAGCCGCTTCAAAGATTATATCGCTATCCCTAAAGCTAACGGATATCAGTCGCTGCACACCAGCCTTTACGGCATGCACGGCGTTCCGATCGAAGTCCAGATTCGCACCAAACAAATGGATGCGGTGGCAGAAAACGGGATTGCCGGCCATTGGTTATATAGCAGCGGCGAAGAAGGTTTCGAGCATTCCCAACAGCGCGCACGAAGGTGGGTACAAGATCTGCTAGAACTACAAAGTCGGGCAGGTAATTCACTAGAGTTTATTGAGAATCTAAAAATCAATCTCTTTCCTGACGAGGTTTATGTGTTTACCCCAAAGGGCGACATCATGGCCCTGCCGAGAGGAGCCTGCGCCGTCGACTTTGCCTACAGCGTGCACACTGACATCGGCAATCGCTGCGTCGCTTGCCGCATCAACGGTAACTTGGCGCCCTTGTCGCAGCAGCTGGAAAGTGGCGAACGAGTCAGTATTCTCACAGCCAAAGACGCACGACCGAATCCCGACTGGTTGTCCTTCGTCGTCACCTCGAAGGCACGTAGCGGCATTCGCCTGGAGTTGAAGCATCAACAGGAAGGCGAATCCATTACCCTCGGACGCAAACTTCTAAACAGAGCACTAGGCAATGCCAACACGAGCATCAACGACTTCGACTTTCGTCGTTTACGCCGATTATTTGGAGAATTTGGGGTGCGCCGCCTAAACGAGTTACTCAGCGCAATAGGCAACGGCGACTTAATGGCCTGGGTTGTCGCCCAGCGTTTACTCAATGCCGACCGCGATACCGAGGAAAAGATTGCCGTAGAAGGCGGTAATCCCGTCGCTATCCGCGGCAGCGAGGGTTTGGTGATCAACTACGGACGCTGCTGCGGTCCCGTACCTGGTGACCATATTGTCGGTCACATCAGCCCAGGCAAAGGTTTTGTTGTGCATTTGGAACCCTGCCACAACATTGCCGAGCTAAGGCGCAAAGCGTCGCACGAAATTATCTCGGCAGGCTGGACGAGCACAACCGAAGGCGAATTCAGGACGACGCTGCGAGTGGACGTGCATCGCCGCAAAGGCATCCTGGCGGAAATCGCGGCAAACGTAACCGCAATCGATGCGGGCGTTGATCACATTAGCGTTGAGGAACGGAATGCGGAAGTCAGTACGATGATTATGGACATCACTGTGCGCAGTCGGTCGCATCTGGCCAGACTGATGCGCCGCTTGCGAAACGTTACCGCAGTGATTAACTTGGCCCGCTCCGGGCATTAAATTTAATCCACAAACAGCGAGGCTTCGTGACTACAGAACAACGTAAAATTATTTCCACCGATCAAGCCCCCGCGGCAATCGGCACCTACTCGCAGGCCGTGCAGGTCACCAACGCCACGCTGACTTTTATATCCGGTCAGATCCCGTTAGATTCCACTTCGGGAGAATTAGTAAGCGCCGACTTTGCGGATCAAACTCACCAAGTTTTCAAAAACCTCCAAGCCGTCGCTGCAGCATCGGGTGCAAGCCTAGCTGACGCGGTAAAGCTCACCGTGTATCTCACCGATTTGGCGAACTTCGCTACCGTGAATGAAATCATGGCGCGCTACATTGAAGTGCCCTACCCAGCCCGCGCGGCAATTCAGGTCAGCGCCCTACCCAAAGGCGCGCAGGTCGAAATTGACGCGATACTGGCGAGCAACGATTAATCCAGCCTCCTGATCTATTGTGAGCGTTGACCCAAGCGCACCCATAACGGATCTCAGCGGCGTCGGTCCGAGCTTAGCCAACAAACTGGCTAAGCTAGATATTTACAGTTACCTCGATTTACTGCTGCACCTGCCATTCCGATACCAGGACCGCAGCAGAGTTTTCTCGATTGCGGCGTTGCGCGACGGCGATGAGGGCTTCGTGGAAGGGACCATTCTCGGCTGTCGCGCTGTCTACGGAAAGCGCCGAAGCCTTGAAGTCACGATCCGCGATGACAGCGGTCAGTTGACGCTGCGTTTTTTTTATTTTTCCAAACACCAACAACAGCAGCTTGCAGAGGCAACCTATGTCCGTGCGTTCGGCCAAGCGCGATTTATCGGCAAACGACTGAATATTGTTCACCCGGATTATCAAACCTTTGATACCAAACCACCGCCGATCCAAGCTGAGCTGCTACCGGTCTATGCGACGACTCAAGGCCTGAACCAAAAACGCCTACGCGCCCTCTGCGGCGCGCTCAGTCTTCTGCCCTGGGAGGATGCGCCAGGACTGCCGTTTGCAGCACTACGGTATCTCCATCGACCCGCAGACTTAAGCCAAGTCGAGGCCATTCGTGAGCAACTCGCGCTGCAGGAGCTAGCCGCCTACTACATCATTATGAAATCGCGGGCGTTGCAACGACAACGTGAACACGGTCAGGCGCTTGTACGCAAAGCTGGCCTGGGACGCGAACTGTTGAATCAATTACCCTTTCGACTTACTCAGGCACAAAAACGAGTCATCGCTGAAATACTCAACGATTTAGTTGGCGCGACCCCAATGCTTCGACTGGTCCAAGGCGATGTAGGGTCCGGTAAAACCATCGTCTCGGCTTTTGCTGCAATTCGTGCGCACGAACATGCAGCGCAAACAGCACTCATGGCGCCCACCGAACTACTGGCAGAACAACACTTTTTAAATTTCTCGCAATGGCTCGCGCCACTAGGCATCTCTGTAGCACTGCTGACCGGCAAAATGGGTGCCAAAGAACGTCGCGCGACGTTGGCAAACATAGAGTGTGGAGAGACTGCTATCGTGATCGGTACGCATGCGCTATTTCAGGACACCGTGCAGTTTAACAATCTAGCGCTGGTGATAATCGATGAGCAGCACCGCTTTGGCGTGCACCAGCGCATGACGTTGAAAGACAAAGGTCGGGCACCGCATCAGTTGGTGATGACAGCGACCCCCATTCCACGCACGTTAACTATGACACTCTACGCAGATATGGATGTTTCGGTAATTGACGAGCTACCTCAGGGGCGTCAACCGATCACCACACATACCGTGGCGAATAGCCGACGCGCCGATGTTTTGTCGCAAGTGCTCGCCGCGCTAAAACGCGGCGAGCAAGCGTACTGGGTTTGCACGCTTATTGAGCCGTCGGAAGACATCGTTGCCGCCGCCGCTTTAGCTACTTTTGAGCTGCTTAGTGAAGCATTACCGAATCTGCGCATCGGTCTTTTGCACGGTCGCCTGGATGGGGATAGCAAGATCGCGACTATGCGCGCATTCAAAGCGGGTGAATTGCAGTTATTGGTTGCAACTACGGTTATTGAAGTGGGTGTCGATGTGCCAAATGCCACGCAAATGGTAATTGAAAACGCTGAACGCTTAGGGCTCGCCCAGCTGCATCAGCTGCGCGGCCGGGTGGGTCGCGGCGGGATCGCCAGCCATTGTTACTTGCTGTTCGAATCGCGTCTGAGTCAAACCGCAAAAAAACGTCTCAGTGCCCTGCGCACTAGCCAGGATGGTTTTTATCTCGCGGAGCAAGATTTAAAACTTCGTGGACCAGGAGACATTCTTGGGACTCGGCAAGCAGGCGAGGAGAGTTTCCGCGTCGCGGATTTGGGCGAAGACGCTCACCTAATGCAGGAGGTCGTCGCCTACAGCGAAGGCCTGTTAGCGGCACCAGCCAACTCAGAGGAACGCCGCGAGCTGGCCCGCCTGTTAAGCATCTGGGCACCATCTGACGCGGCTCTGCTATCGGTATAACTGATTGCCCGACAGCTGCACTGGTAACGCTATTGATCTGTGAAAAGGATGGATCGGGTGACACCGAACAAACCACAGCGGATCGGACCGGCTAGCAGAGCGCTTCGATAAAACTCTTCGCTAGAGGCAACAACGGAGCTCATTAAGGATCGGCCCAGCCTGCTATATGAGCGGGGCTAATTGCACAGAGCAGTAGATCAGCTTGTCTGCGTCGGAGCCATCTGCACAGGCTCGACCAAACGTCCAGCATCAGGATCGGCAAACACATCGCGATCTAATTGGCCTTCAGACGCCGCAACGATGGTTGAAACCGTGCCATCACCGGTGACGTTGACCACGGTTCGCATCATGTCTAGTAAACGGTCAACGCCAATGATTAGTCCAATGCCCTCCACCGGTAAGCCAACCTGATCGAGTACCAGAGTTAACATCACCAGGCCGACGCCTGGTACCGCGGCGGTACCAATCGAAGCCAGGGTTGCCGTGAGAATGACCATCAGATAAGCGTTAAGGCCTAAGTCGTAGCCGAAAAACTGAGCGATAAACACCGTCGCAACCCCTTGCATGATTGCTGTGCCATCCATGTTAACGGTAGCGCCAAGGGGCACTGCAAAAGACGCCACGTTGTTGTTTACGCCGATGCGGTGCTCCACAGTGCGCAGCGTAACCGGCAAAGTGGCCCCGCTGGAGGAAGTCGAAAACGCGACGAGTATGGGCTCGCGCATTTTGCGCAAATAGGTCAGCGGATTTACCCCGGCAAGCACACGCAGCAACGTCGGATATACCACCGTGGCGTGCAAAATCAACGCGCCGGCAACGGTGAGAAAGTAAGCAAGTACCTTAGTGATTTCCGCCCAGCCGACTGTGGCACCAAGCTTAGCCATCAAACAAAACACCCCATATGGCGTCAGCTTGATGATCATGCCAATAAGCTTCATAAAGATCTCATTGAGATCTTCGAATTTGTCGCGGATACGCTGCCCCGCGCTACCCGCCTGAGAAATTGCCAGACCCAACAACAATGCAAAAACGATCACCTGCAGCATTTTGCCTTCGGCCATAGCGTTAATAGGGTTAGACGGAAAAACGTTTAGCAACGTATCTTTGACGCTAGGCGAGTCTTTCGCTTCATACGCTTGGAAATTAACCCGGTCAGCACCGGTATCAGTGGCACTCAAACCCGGATCGACGATCAGCGCCAGACACAAAGCCATGGAGACCGCGAGCCCAGTGGTCAGTAAATAAAGGCCAATCGTTTTACCGCCGAGACGACCAACACTTCCTGTCGCGCCTAAGCTAGCTGCACCACACACAAGCGATACAAGCACCAACGGCACCACCATCATTTTCAACAGCGTAATGAATATCTTGCCGCCAGAATCGATTAATCCGTCGAGGAGAATATTTTGAACATACGCGACTTCGTCTAGATCGAAGCCCTGCACAATAAACCCGAGCAGGATACCCAAACCCATGGCGATCAGTATTCGCGAAGTAAGTGACATAGCTTTTTCCTCTTCGGTATGCCTAGACGGCCTGGATTACTTGCATAGAACGGCGTGACGATCGCGCTTTAGAAATTTGGCCGGTTCGGGTATTTGGGCGTTTGCAAACAGTTGCCT
The DNA here is from genome assembly GCA_002450255.1 of Gammaproteobacteria bacterium UBA6968. Classification (GTDB taxonomy): domain Bacteria; phylum Pseudomonadota; class Gammaproteobacteria; order Pseudomonadales; family Azotimanducaceae; genus UBA4421. Next base: position 29,132 of record DJYW01000083.1, on the reverse strand, counting down.
TTGCGCCCGCGCTAAACTGCCGACCCACCATCGCCCAATTGTTATTGCTGTCTCGACCGAGAGTCGCAAGCATTGCGGCCAAGCTTGCATACGCACTCTCACTACTTCCGGTACAACGACCTCCTGAACGTTCATTTCGAATGCGCGCGTCTAGCGATCCTTCCAGTGCTTATTTGCGACGGATCGCAGCTAGCAATTAATTTATGCCTTATACGGCCAGCGGCGATTCGATTGACTGCCTAACCGATCTCAATCATTTCAAAATCTGCCTTGCCGACACCGCACTCGGGGCAAACAAAATCTTCCGGAATATCTTCCCATGCAGTGCCCGGCGGTATGCCATCATCTTCCCAACCCTCTGCCTCGTCGTAAATCCAACCACAGACAATGCACTGCCACTTCTTCATTAACTACCGACCTTTATTGTGAGAATTAAAGCTGACTAAGCTAAAGGCAGCTTGATCAAAATGCAACGCGACACCGCTGCAATGACCCCAAGATGACGGCTAGCGCTGACTGGTCCTTACCGATTGAACACCCTAAACTGCCGGACTAGCATTTGAAATTGAAGCCCATGCTTGATGAATACCTGAAATTAACGCGACTTGATCGACCGGTAGGCAGCCTGCTACTGCTGTGGCCGACCTTAGCCGCGCTATGGATGGCTGCCGCCGGACAACCTCCTTTTTATCTCATTATCGTATTCACTTTAGGCACGCTGCTAATGCGAAGCGCCGGCTGTGTGATTAACGATTACGCCGATCGTAAAGTTGACGGCAGCGTAAAACGCACCAAAGACCGTCCGCTTGTCACTGGCACGATTCGACCTAGCGAAGCCTTGCGATTGTTTTTCGCCCTTTTAGCTGGAGCGGGTTTGCTCGCAATGAGTTTAAATCAACAAACTCTATTACTCGCCGTTGGCGGCGCCGCCGTCGCAACTTTGTATCCCTTTATGAAACGGTGGACGCACCTTCCCCAAGTTGTTCTCGGCGCGGCGTTCAGCTGGGGCATTCTGATGGCTTGGACTGCCCAGGATAAAAGCCTGGCAGAGGTAAGCTGGCTGCTGTTCTTCTCAAGCCTGCTGTGGATAGTGGCTTACGACACCTTGTACGCTATGGTCGACCGCGATGACGACTTAATAGTCGGCATAAAAAGTACGGCCATTCTATTTGGCGACTTAGACCGGCTAATTATTGGTATTCTGCAATGCGCCGCCTTGCTCGGATTCATACTGACCGGCCTAAAACTGGGCTATGAACACCTCTTCTTCGTCGCTATGTTTTGTATCGCCTGCTTGTTCATCTATCAACAATGGTTAATCCGCGATCGCGGGCGAGACGGCTCCTTTGCCGCCTTCCGGAACAATATTTGGGTTGGCGTAGCGTTATTCGGTGGCACCGTTAGCGAACTCGCATTACGCGGTTGGTTAAGCGCATGAAACCCGCACTGGACTGGCCAATTCGGATTAGCGATAGCCTCGTGAGACTCACCGCTCCACTGCGTTGGATGGCCCTGGCCATGGTCGCTATTACGCTTACGGTCGTTGTGCTTAGATATGTGTTCAGCACCAGCGCCATTGTTTTGCAAGAGGCTGTTATGTATTTGCACGGCGCTCTCTTCATGCTGATGCTACCCGCTGGAATACGCTTACAAACCCACGTGCGCGTTGACGTGCTGTACAGCAAACTTTCGTCGCGGCGACAACTGCTTATCGATACTCTTGGGCACAGCCTGTTTTTACTGCCGGTTGCCGGCTTTATTCTGGTGACTAGCCTGCCCTATGTCAGCGCCAGCTGGCAGGTGTGGGAGGGATCACCGGAGGTCGGTGGCATCCACGGCGTTTTCCTTCTGAAAACCCTCATTCCTGTTGCCGCTGGACTTTTGCTATTGCAGGGTTTAGCTGAGATAGCTTGCAACGTGCTTGCCTTGTTGCACGGCACCGACATAAGTGAGAGATCCAACGACGCTACCGTTCGCCATGCCGCTGACGGCAAAGATAGCAACACAGCTCAGGACAACTCCTAGTGGATCCAACCCCACTATTACTGGTTGCGGTCGCTTTTGCCATCTTGCTCGCGGGGTATCCGGTCGCTCTCACCCTGGCCGGTGTGGCGCTTATTTTTGCCGGTATTGGCAGCCTAAACGGCGCATTCAATCCGTCCGATCTCGGCTTCATCCCTGGCCGCTTATTCGGAATCATGTCCAACGCGACCTTGGTTGCTGTGCCGCTATTTGTATTTATGGGCGTCGTACTGGAGAAAACGCGCATAGCGGAAGATCTGCTCACCAACCTTTCACAGATCTTTGGCCGCTTGCCCGGCGGCCTTGCGATCACGGTCATTGCTGTCGGGGTACTCATGGCAGCGAGCACCGGTATCGTTGGCGCTACGGTAGTAACCATGGGCCTCATGGCCTTGCCCCCTATGCTGAAACGCGGCTACGACCCTGCGATTGCGACCGGCACTATCAGCGCAACGGGAACGCTCGGCCAGATCATTCCGCCATCCATCGCGTTGGTACTACTCGGCGATGTGCTGTCAAACGCCTATCAACAAGCGCAGCTCAATATGGGCATATTCGCACCAAAAGCGGTTTCCGTAGGCGACTTATTCGCTGGCGCGATCCTGCCAGGTCTGGTTTTAGTCGGGCTTTACCTCACCTATATTTTGATCAGAGCCTTACTCCAACCGGAATTGATGCCGCGCGAACCTATAGACGACGCAATCACAACAAAACCAACTCGCGGCGCTATATGGCTCGCGTTATTACCGCCACTACTGCTAATGGTTTTGGTGCTTGGCTCAATTCTCGGTGGTTATGCCACGCCAACTGAGGCCGCCGGAGTCGGGGCTGCTGGCGCGCTGGCGTTGGCTTTAGGTTATCGACGCCTGGACTGGCAAACGCTTTCTAAGGTCTGCCGAGAAACCGCCCACACTACTGCGATGGTGTTTTTCATTCTCGTGGGAGCATCGATTTTCTCACTGGTATTCCGCGGCTACGGCGGCGACGAACTTGTACAATCGCTATTCGCCGATATCCCCGGCGGCGTAACCGGAGCGCTCCTCGTGGTCATGCTTGTGGTGTTCCTGCTCGGCTTTATTTTGGACTTTATAGAAATCACCTTCGTGGTGGTCCCCATCGTGGGGCCAGCTTTACTGGCGCTCGGCGTGGATCCGATTTGGTTGGGGGTGTTAATCGCAGTCAATCTACAAACGTCATTTTTGACGCCGCCCTTCGGCTTTGCCTTGTTCTACCTGCGTGGCGTGACGCCGCCATCGGTACCCACTACGGCAATCTACCGCGGCGCGATTCCTTTTATTTTCCTACAACTTTTATTGTTAGCCGCGCTGTTTATTTGGCCGGCGCTGGCGACCTGGCTACCACAGCAGATTTTTGGTCCGCGCTAGCTAAGGTCATTCTTCGGACAACGAAGGCCACTGAGGTAAACGCTTTTCCAGGAAGGCTTGCACGCCCTCTTTATAGTCGGCTTCGCGCATCATCGCTTCCAGCAACGCCTCAGAGTCTTCGACCGCGGCCGCAACATCGCGATGCAAATCCCGATAAATTTGCCAACGACTTTGCCGTAATGAGTTAGGTGAGACGGTCTCGATCATCTTGTGCACATAAGCATAGGTGCGTGGCAACAGATCATCGAAGGCAAATAGATCATTGATTAAACCAACCTCAAGCGCCTCTTCAGAAAACACTACCCTACTGGTCAGAAGCCAATCATTGGCTCGACCCAGACCGACTATTCGCGGCAACAGCCAGGACAGTCCATATTCGGCTGGCAAGTTCAATTTGCCATGCGCTGTTGTGAGCTTAATACCGGGCACGGCAAAGCGCACATCCGCAAAGCAAGCTAACGCCAGACCGATCCCCGCAGCCGGTCCATTGATTGCCGCGATAACAGGTTTGGATAAGCCAAAGTGATATGCAAAAGACGCATCAAATTGCGGCGCGACACCATAACCTGGCTTCGCAATATCTGTGCTCGTACCAGAGTCATAGCTACCCCGCTCAGAATGCCCGCTCAGTGCCTCAGCATCGCCGCCCACACAAAATCCTTTGCCGCGACCCGTCACTACAATCGCGCGGACCTTAGCGTCGTCCTCCGCTTTGCGCAGTAGGTGCCTATATTCGGTATGCAGCCGGCCCGTCCAGGCATTCATACGATGTGGCCGACTCAGCCAAATCGTAGCGACGCCGCTCGAATCAATTGCGTACTCGGTGCTCTTTAATTCCATGGCGTCACCAGGACAGACGTTAACTCAACAGTTAACGAAGATTGAGATAAGCCTGTTCGGAAATCTTGTGATAGGCCCGCACTTGCTCCAAAAAAGTCATATAGGACCGATGGATTTTTTCTGCTAACGGATCGCCTTGTGCGGACTCCGCAACAACCGTTTTAGACACTTCGCGTAACCGGTCGATCACGTCTTGCGGCAAAGCGCGCAGCTCAACCCCATGCTCTGTTCGCAAGGTCGTCAAAGCAGCGTTGTTGCGAGCCGTGAATTCACTAAGCATGTCGTCATTAATCGCACGTGTTGCGGTATCGACCATGGCCTGCAGATCTGGTGGCAGGCTGCTCCATGCATCGATATTCACTATCGCTTCCAGAGTTGGGCCGGGTTCATGCCAGCCGGGATAGTAATAATACTTGGCCGCGCTGTGTAATGACAGAGCTAAATCGTTGTACGGGCCTACCCACTCGGTAGCATCGATCACACCGGTTTGCAGCGCGGTGTAGACTTCACCGCCGGGCAGCGAAACCGGCACGCCGCCGGCTCTTGCCAGCACCTCGCCGCCTAAGCCAGGTATTCGCATCTTGAGTCCGATCAAGTCGTCTACAGAATTAATTTCTTTGTTGAACCAGCCCGCCATCTGCACACCGGAATTACCCGCAGCAAAGGGTTTTAAATTAAACGGTGCGTAAAGCTCGCGCCAAAGGGCCATACCACCACCGTGGTGCAGCCAACCATTCATTTCTTGCGCGTTCATGCCAAACGGTACTGTTGCAAACATCGCGGCAACTGGAATTTTACCGCGCCAGTAATATGCAGCGCCGTGCCCCATTTCCGCCGTGCCCTGAGACACCGCATCGAACACTCCAAACGCGTCGACTAACTCGCCAGCACCATAAACTTTAATATCCAGTCGCCCGGCGCTCATGGCTCGCAAGCGCTCTGCCAAACGCTCCGGCGCCGCACCCAGTCCTGGCAAATTCTTTGGCCAGGTGGTCACCAGCTTCCAACGGAATATTTCCGCGCTCGGGGCATTGGTTTGCTGCGGATCGCTAGGTGCAGCGCCGCAACTCAGCAACAGGCTGGCGACACTCATTAGCGTTATGATTCTAGTCCACCGACACACCAAGGTGGTTACGCTAAATAAAGGTGATCTATTCATTGATGCTCGCTCCACATGGTTGTCTCAACATACAAATGACTCAATCCAGCGCTTGTAGGTTCGCATAAGCCACCATCAACCACTTGGACCCTTCGGAAAAATTCACTTCAACTTTAGCGCGATCGCTAGTGCCCTCGAATTGCAACACCACGCCTTCGCCGTATTTACCATGCAGGACCCGTTGCCCCATACGCAACCCGGTATCTCCGGGGTCGTCCTGATATAACCCTTGTAAGGATGACATCGGTCTTTGCACGCTGCCTTTAATCCGCACCTCACAGATGAGATGCTGAGGAATCTCCAACAGAAACCGACTGGGCCGATTGTAATTGTCCTGCCCATGCAGCCGACGCGTCTCAGCATAGGTTAAATAGAGTTCACGCATCGCGCGGGTGATGCCGACATAGGCAAGACGACGCTCCTCTTCCATCCGCCCAGGTTCATCTGCCGACATGCGATGCGGAAACAACCCTTCCTCCATACCGCCTAAAAAGACCAAAGGAAATTCCAGGCCTTTTGCCGAGTGCAAGGTCATCATCTGAACGCTTGGACCTTGCGCCGCCTGACGGTCGCCCGCATCCAGTGCAACTTGGTCGAGGAATTCCTGCAGGATACTCATTTCGGCACGATCACTGTCCAACACAGGCATCACCGTTTCGCCGGAAAACTGCCGACAAGCCGCGACCAATTCTTCCAGGTTTTCTTTGCGTGCCATGCCGCGTTCGCCGCGTTCCTGGCTGTGGTAGACCATCAGACCGCTGACCTCAATGCAATGTTCAGCCAGCTCATGCAACTCCATAGCAGCGGTAGCTTCAGCCAAATCATTGATCAACGCGATAAAACCCTGCAACGCGGTTTGTGCACGGCCGGTGAGTTCACCATCGCTGATGCCTTCCTTAGCTGCCTGCCACATTGAAACCCCGCGCTCGCGAGCCAGCTGCCGAACAGTCTCTAGAGTTTTATCACCGATACCACGCGGTGGCGTGTTCACCACTCGTTCGAAGGCGGTATCGGTGTGGCGCTCTTCCAGCAAGCGCATATAGCCCAGCGCATTCTTGATTTCCGCGCGCTCAAAAAAGCGCTGACCGCCATAAATCTGATACGGAACCTTGGCACGCAGCAACGCTTCTTCAATTACCCGCGACTGCGCATTCGAGCGATACAAGATCGCCGCCTCATCGGCGCTGCCGCCTTGTTCGAGCCACTGTTCGATCCGCTCGACCATGAAGCGTGCTTCATCCAGATCGTTGAAGCCCGAATAAACTTTGATTTGCTCCCCTTCAGGACCGGAACTCCACAGCGACTTGCCCAATCGGTCTGCATTTTTCTCAATCAAACCGTTAGCGGCTTCGAGAATGGTTTGCGTCGATCGGTAGTTCTGCTCTAAACGCACAGTTTCGACAGGCGCGAAATCCTGCGAAAATCGGTGGATGTTTTCGATTTTTGCGCCGCGCCAGCCATAAATCGATTGATCGTCATCACCGACCGCCATGACATGGCTGGACTGGCCCGCGAGCACGCGCAACCAGGCGTATTGAATGGTGTTAGTGTCCTGAAACTCATCGACGAGTAAATGCTGAAAGCGCCGCTGATAGTGCGCCAACAATTCAGAATCGTTGAGCCAAAGCTCATGGCTGCGCAATAGCAGCTCGGCAAAGTCAACCAGCCCACCTTGTTCACAGGCATCTTCGTAGCCGGTGTAAATACGTTTGTGAATCTGCTGATAAAGGTCGTCACCGAGCGGCACTTCATGCGCACGGCGACCTTCGTCTTTTTGGCCATTGATAAACCACGCCGCTTGGCGTGCCGGCCATTTTTTCTCATCGATATCCAGGCTTTTCATGATGCGCTTGAGCAAGCGCACCTGATCGTCGGTATCGATGATTTGAAAGTTTTGCGGGAGCTTGGCTTCTTGCCAATGCATTCTTAAAAGGCGATGCGCCAGACTATGGAAGGTACCGACCCACATACTCCGGGCAGAGATATTAAGCAGCGTTTCGGTACGCGCACGCAATTCTGCGGCAGCCTTGTTGGTGAAGGTGACTGCCAATATGCTTTGCGGCGACGCGTTTTCTATATCGATCAGCCACGCAATACGATGCACCAGCACTCGCGTTTTGCCGCTGCCCGCACCCGCAACCACCAAGCTATTGCCTACTGGTGCTGATACAGCATGACGCTGCGGCTCATTGAGGCCGTCAATGATGTGAGTGATATCCAAATAGATCCCCGATCCAGCAAGGAGTTGCCTGTTCTGCCAGGCGGTGAAACCTACCTGCCAAGACGCTGTTGTGCGTGGCCTCAAACTCTACTTGGCATCTCGACAAGAGAACCAAACAGGAATGAGCCGTACTTGCTGGCTAATCTTACAGGGCGGCTGGGGGATGTATCTAGTTTTCCCGCATTAAAGCTCAGCTCGCTGGTTGCGCAACTCGCCGTGCCTGTATTTCTGCGGCGATACGTGCTTTTTCGATGGTATAAAGATCGGCGACGACCTGCTGCATGGATTCCACTGATCGCTTAAGTTGTTTGACTTCACCCAGCACCGCTGGGTTTGCTTGGCTGGACACACCTTGAGTCTCAATGCGTTGCATAGCGACAGCCTGATCGGCAGCAACCTTTTCTATTAGCACTGTCAGCGCTTTGACGTTTTCGGCCGTGGCAGAAGTAGGGGCCGAGTCAAGCGCCACACTCTGCTCTTTCAAAACCGCTAAATCCGAAGCGACCTTGACCAACTCGTCCTTAATTTCTGACACCGTGGAATTTGACTCTTCCTGATCCACCGATTGACTGGTCAATGCGGTCAGTGTTTCGTCTACCTGATTCAGGCGGCTCGACAGCGAATAAGACATAAAGGCTAGGTAACCTCCGGTGCTCAATAGCGTTACCGCAAGCACAATCATTGCGAAATTCGAATAACGGCGCGATTTAGCCAGCTGTTCTGCAATGTCGGTGACCATCGCCGCAACGCTATTACCCATCGCGTCGATAACCTCGACTTTAGGCTTAGACTTGCCCGCATCTCCATTTCCTGACTTTTTCGCGGCAGCAGCAGGCGCCGGTTCCGGGGTCTCCGCTGGAGCGCTTGCAGCATTATCCGCGGCGGTATCCGCGGCGGCACCCTTGGCGCCTTTTTTACCTTTTCCCTTGGCGTCTTTTTTCTTGCCAAATAATTTCCCAAACATCACTCACCTCGTTTGTTTTAACGGTTCGCCATTGCGACGACTTCTTCGCCGAGTTGATCTGCGCTGACGACAAAAGCGCCGCCGCTTATTGTGCTAGATGCCAGTTCCGATCGGGCTACATCCAGGCTGGCATAAGGACCGCTCACCACGACAAACCGACGCGGAGCTGTTCCTTTAGTAAAAATCTTAGTGCCCTCTGTTTGACCGCTGCTTGCTTGCCAAACTAACGCACCTTCTATCCGACCAAAAGCAGCATGCTGCAAGAATGCGCTGTTGACGGGCGGTGTAGCAGCAACCACCTGCGTTGGGGCAACAAGGGCACTACTATCCGAAATACTGCCCGGCAGCGGATCAGGAGTTTTAAGGCCTGGTTCTAGGGACTCAATGTCTGTTGAATCGTTAGCTAATACAGTACTTGTATTTGCTTCGGCGACAGCGATTTTTGCGACTGGCTGCTGCACGGGTTCTGCCGGTACCGGTGTCGCAAACAACGCTTTTAAATCCTCTTCTGTATCGCTCGCCATCACTGTGTCGGGCGCAGTTGCTTCTGGCAGCTGTGCAGCCGACGCAATGCGAGCGGGCTCAGCCGTTGTCGCTTCGGTCGTGGCAACGACCAATGCGGGCTCTGCGATCACTGGTGCTGGTAAGGGCGCCGCAGCCGGTGTCTCGGTTTCCGCCCAAAGCGCATCCAATTGCAGCGGGCCGCTAATTTGGAAGACCACCACTACCGCCATCAGTACGCAGCCAACCGCAACCTGAATGAGGTTCGATTTAGAGAATATTTGACTACCTTGTTGCGGTAACGGCTCTGCCGGATCGTCGGTAAGCCGCGTTTTGGCTTGGGCCGCATGCAACGGTACAACCGATAGCTCTGAATCAAGTACTGGCACAATACCCTGACCGCCTTGATGCACCTCCGACTTGGGCGCATCGTTTAAAGGGTTTTTACTCGAGACGCTTTGCTCAACCTTAGCCCGACTAATCCGCGCCTGTAGATCCAAAACCTCTGGTGCGCGCAGTTCGGGTAAAGGAAAGCCTGCTTCACGGAAAATCTGCCGAATAGTTTGCGTTTGGCCCAGGAGCTTGGCTTTCGCGTAGTAGCTGCTACATTCGATTTCACTCGGCGTAGATAAATCCCAACGCTTAGCTCTGCAACCGTGCATTAAATCGCGCACGGCTTGCGTGTTGCTTTCCCCCGGAACGACCAGAACCACAAGACTAACCCCGGCTTTCTTTAACTGCCGTAACATGCGCGCGGCGAAACAAACCGCTTCGCCTTTGGACGCACTAAGGCTTTCATAAATCCAAATTTCTTTAGTGAGCGAGGGCAGATCATTACCAGAAGCCGTAATTTCAGCGACGTTCATTTCGGCGAGACGCGCATTCAATCCGTTCACTATCGCTTCGCGATCGGCAGGCAAACGACGTACCAGCGGTGCTGCTTCCGCACCTTTACGCTTTTCAATCTGTCCCAAAATCTGCTGCAAATACAGCGAGACGAGCGTCGGTTGCCGGCCTGCCAGAATCAGGGTTTCACCGCTGAGTTGCAGTGCATCCATGACTTCGTCCTTGATACGCTGATGCTCGGGTTTGAAGCTACCCAATTCCAGCAGTTCGGTTTGTGTACGTTGTGCTTTCATTATTGCCCTTCCTTGCCGACCTTAGACGGCTTGTCTTGATTACCAAATTCATCAAAGTGCATACCCTTGGGCACTTTTGGTCGTGGTCGCTTAACTGGTTCGACACCGCGCTGCATGCTGTTGAGTCCATACACATATGCGATAACTTGTGCGACCGAGTAGAACAAGGCCTCGGGTATAAAGGCGCCAATTTCAGTGGTGAAGTAAAGCGAGCGAGCGAGCGGCGGTGCTTCGAAAATTTCAACCTCATGCTCGTTCGCAATTTTGCGGATTTGCAGTGCCATAAAGTCTTTACCCTTGGCTACGACACGCGGCGCGTCCGCGGTATCCATATCGTATTTCAGAGCAACAGAAAAGTGCTGGGGATTGGTAATGATTACGTCTGCCGATGGCACGTCTTCCAACATCCGCTGCTCTGCCATTTCGCGTTGTTTCTGACGAATCTTTTGCCGAACCTCGGGCTGACCCTGTATGTCCTTCATTTCATCGCGGACTTCTTGTTTGGTCATACGCAGCTTTTTCATGAAGTCGAAGCTCTGATAAGTAATGTCTACAGCCGCAATCACCAACAAGGCCATGCAGGTAATCAGCGCGCCTTTCATCACCAACTCAATACTGCCACCGATAGCCTGGATGATGTCACCCTGACCAATCATCAACATGTCTTCAAAATGCGTGTAGAGAAAAGCGCCTGCGAAAGAACCTACCAACGAAAACTTGAGCACCGCTTTAATCAGCTCTACCAATGCCTTTAAGCCAAAGATACGAGCCATGCCTTTGAGCGGGTTAAGCTTGCTGAACTTTGGCGCGACCGCCTTACCAGAAAATACAAAGCCGCCAATAGCCGCCGCGGTGCCTACTGCCGTTATCATCGCCAATACAAACAAAGGCACGAGCGACAACAGAGAAGAACCGAGAAAGTCTCCCAGCCGACCAATCGCAAGTGCGGGCTCCAGAGCAAAAATCGTGTCAAATGCAAGCGCCCCCTCAAACAAGCCAACTAAGCTATCTGCAAACCAGTATCCTCCGAAATAGAGCACGGCAATGACCATAATTGTTACCGCGGCCATGGTTGCATCCTGTGACCTAAGCACCTGGCCATCCTCACGCGCTTTCTCCATGCGCCTCTGGGTAGGTTCTTCAGTTTTGTCATCTTGAGTTTCATCAGCCATAACGACTCCCTATGCGGTCATTCCTAATGCGCTTTGCAGATAACGAAACGCATCGAACCAGAGACCTTCAATACGTCCAACCAAAACTGACAGAGTGACAATTAACATGCCAAAACCCAGTGGAATCAGCGCCGGAAAACCAACGGCGAAAATATTTAAGGCAGGTGACGCACGTGAGATAACGCCCAAACAGACATTAATCATTAAGAGCCCCATCATAATAGGGAGTGCTAACGCGGCGGCGCCTACAAACATTTGCGCGGACCAAGCGATAAATTGGTCGAGCATGTCTCCCTGCAAAATGCCTTGAGCAATAGGAATATAGGTAAAACTATCCGACAAAATAGTCAGCAGGATGAGATGACCACCCAAACTCAGGAAGACGAGTAGACAAATGATCAACAAGAATTGAGATACCGTCGGTACGTTGCCTAAATTGGGGTCCACCATATTGGCCATGCCTAGGCCCATGCCGCCCGCAATTGATTGGCCGGCAAGGATAATGGCCGCAGTGACCACCTGAAGGCTTACGCCCATAAGCAAGCCCACTGTCACTTCATGGAAGAGTCCTTCTAAAGCACCAAAACTGAACGGATCGATGTCCGGCACGGCAACATTGGGGAAAAGTAAGAGTGTAAGTACTGCGCCAATCGCGATACGGGTCGGCAAATTTAATGAGGTTGTCGAAAATATGGGTGCGCTCACCAGTACAGCCGACACGCGAACGAAAGGCCACATAAAACTGTGCAGCAACTCCATTACTTCGATCATAAGAACGTTCATAGCTAATTTGTAACGGCCCGAACGCGCTCAAAAATGGTTTCGAAATACTCAGCCATTACTGTCAGCTGCCATTCACCAAAAATAACAAGCGTTATGCCGATTATGGCAAGTTTAGGAATAAAACTAAGGGTCATTTCCTGAATTGAGGTGGCCGCTTGCAGGACACCCACCAATACACCGGATAACAACGCAGCCGCCAAAACCGGGCCTGCAACCAAAACTGCCACGCGCATCGAATCAACCGCAATATCCATTACAAGAGAAGTTTCCACATTGGCTCCTAATTCATGAAGGTCGCGACGAGAGAACCAGTAATCAGCCCCCATCCGTCAACGAGCACAAACAGCAATAGTTTAAAAGGCAGGGAAATCATCATCGGTGACAACATCATCATGCCCATAGACATCAGCACGCTGGCGACAACCAGGTCGATAATCACAAACGGGATATAAATCAAAAACCCGATGGTGAAAGCGGTTTTAAGTTCCGAAGTAATAAATGCGGGAACCAAAACCGTGAACGGAATGTCTGCCATATTTTCGACCGGTGCGGTGTCGGCCATATCCATAAACAGCAAGATGTCTTTCTCGCGAGTCTGGCCCAGCATGAACTCCTGCAAAGGCACGCGCGCGCGGCTTAGACCCGTCTCGAAGGACATTTCGCCGGCCTGTACCGGTTCAAAAGCGTCCGTATAGATTTTTTCAATGACGGGGGTCATGACAAAAAGCGAAAGAAAAATAGCAATGCCGACAAGCACCTGATTCGGCGGCGTTTGGGCAGTGCCCATGGCCTGCCGCAGCAGCGACAGAACAATAATAATGCGGGTAAAAGAGGTCATGAGAATCAGGATCGACGGCAACAACCCTAATACGGTCATCAGAATCAGTAACTGCAATGACAGGCTGTACTCAGTACCGCCATCATTGGCTTCCAAAATGTTGAATGCCGGAATGGCCTCCGCAGTCCATGCGACTGGACTCAAACAAGTGAGCACCCCGAGCACGCTCATGACAATAACAGCTCGCACTTGCGACTGCTTTCGTGCTGCCGTTTGGATGCCGTCGTCTGTGAATACGTCGTGCTGCATAACTTGTCTCGCCCGTTTGGTTAATGCGTTAAGTGTTTGAGGTGAAAACCCAACTTAACTTGTCCTATCTCGGAGCTAAGAAAGCAAAATTGATGCCAGCAAAAAATATTCAATTAAATCAATATTTTATGGAGTTTTAGCGGGAGGAGAAGCTGCTGTTAGCGGTTTTCTCACACAGATAGTCACTTTTCTGACAGGCGCTCATCTGATTTCCGTCCGATTCTCGCCAAAGGCGGTGTCTTCCAAAAATCTGCAAGCGCAGGTTGACTGCAAGGGTGGGATGTCCGCTAATGCTAGGCTCAAATTCGCCGTTTACTTTTGATTAACACGACACTTATGCAGTACCTCCGCAAATTTGCCGTAGTGCAATATCTATGCTTCCAAGTGGGCCGTTATCTGCTTGCCGCTTTGGCTTTTTGCTTGGTCGCATTTGCGTCTAACGCCACAGAAAAAGCCGATCTACCGTACCGGGATTGCTTCCTTGAATCCGCCGCTACTCATCAGTTTGACCCGGACTGGCTCACCGCAATTGCAATCGTTGAAAGCAGCTTAAAAGCAGATGCTGTGTCGTCGTCGGATGCGATAGGCCTTATGCAGATAAAATGGCCGTTAACCGCTCGCCACCTGGGCGCCACTAATAAAGCATCCCTATTCGATCCATGCACAAACGTTGAGCTGGGCGCTCGCTACCTAACAGAGCTTGTCGCGCTGTACCGGGGTGATCAGGAAAAAGCGCTGGCGGGCTATCGAATTGGTCCCACCGCGTTAATGAAGTTTGATAAATCGCCACCTGTGGTGATGGACTACATCGCTCGAATTAAAGACCAATATGCGATCCTGCAGGAAATGCCCGAGCGCGCTGATAAGCCAAAGGCACCCCAAGCAGCCGTATTGGCCGAAGCGGCACTACCAGCACCAAGTCCAATAAGTGATTCAGAAAGTCCGTCCGATGCAGAGCCCGAACTGACTCTAGAAGAACTGAAACAAGCACGCCTGGCACGCTTTAAAAGACCTCCGAAAAAAGAGAACCTGGCGTTATCCAGAGAACCCTTTTCGTCTCGGCAAAACCCTAACCAACGCGACAACTCAGCACAGGAAGCGGACGCCTCAGCTGCTGATACTTTTAAATATGCAATGATTAACCCGGACGCGGGCACACCCTGTAACCTCGGCGAGCTACAGGTATTGGCTTTAACCACTCACTCACCCAGCGAACGCGAGAAGAACGTATATGAGTGGTTGTCTACCGCCGCCCCGTATTGCTCAAGATACTCGGTTATGAAATTACGCAACAATATGCCCGTCTGGCTGGGCACCGCATTTGGTTCCAATCGTATTCAAGCACAATTAGGATATTTGATTGAGACCGCCAAGTAACCGAATTGAACGCAGATAACGCTTTGCCCAAGAGTGCTCAGCTATTGCTTCGGCTTAATCAAATTGGCCATCTGGCTTTTAAAAGAGGCGGCGGGTGTTGAGGGCTGCAACCCTGCATTCGCGTCAGTACCATCGTCGACTTCGGTCGGAGAGTTATCCAGCAAGGTAAATCCATTGGGCGCCAAACCCACCAGCAAGTCACGGCTTCGATAGCGTAACAGCAGAACCTTATTTTTAGCGTCTAAGCGCTGTACTTCGACCACGCGAATCTTTTGCGATGGTGCGAGCGTTCCCAAACCGATTTTGTTTTTCAGGAACCATAGCAATACGACGAGTAGCCCAAGCACCAGCAGGAACATAAACCCGGCATACACTAAATCGAAATTCTGCACTATCGAGTTTCCTGCATAGCGTCGAAAAACTTTTGCCTAAACCGGCTTTATACGCTCCATCGGGGAAACGATTTCGACCACGCTGATGCCAAGCTTATCGCCAACCGTAACGACCTCGCCCTTGGCAATAATCGCCCCATTGATTTTAAGATCCATCATTTCACCCGCTAGCTTGTCGAGTTCAACAACACTGCCTTGCGCTAACCGCAGTAAGTCTTTCAGCTTCAACGTAGTCGATCCAATCTCAACCGATAAAGTGACCGGGATCGATTGTATTACCGCCTGGTCTATATTGGCGTCAGAACCTTCCGCGGCGCTACTAGATTCCTGGGATTCGTCACTCATCATTGTCACCCGACATTATGTTTCCAATTATTTTGGCTGCGGCATTATCGCCTTTACGACCGACATCCGCACGAAAGATCGGCATGCCGTTGACGCTGATTTCAGCCTTTTCGCCGGCTTTAAAGGGAATCACATCGCCGACTTTCAGGGTCTGCAGTTTCAGCAACGAAACGGGTAGCTCACCTGCTTTAACCACCAATTCAAACGGCACCTCATTCAAACTAAGCGTCAGCTTGTTTTGCCAATTCTTGTCAGTCGAGTCACTTGAAGCCATCGCCTGCTCAGCTTCATTCAACACCGCACGTATAAGCTTTAAACTTTTGAAGGGGAAAACCATATCGACTGGGCCAAGTTCCCCTTCGGGGCCACTGACTATAAACCGATTGACAACCATCAAATCGTTATCGGCAGCAATGTTCACTAACAGCGGATTTGATTCGCTGCGCAAGAACTCGCATTGAATACGAAACACATCGGACCAAGCCTCTATCAGCGCTGCGTAAATGACAACCCGCAGCTTCTTAATAACGACCTGTTCCATAGAGGTAAAAGCCCGATCTTTTGCTACCGTATCGAGCGAACGAGGGATACCGCCAAACCAATTATCGACACAGCTGAACACCACTTGTGCATCAATCATGCACAACGCTTCGCCTTGTAGCGGGTCGGTTTTGGTAATACTCAGGCTAACCGGCTGCGATAACTGGTCGATGTAGTCTGCATACCTAACGATATCGATTTTGCCGGGCAGAACGCTGGCATTGAATTTCAGTTCGCGTAACAGGCTGGCTCTTAGCTGGCGATGAAAACGCTCATTTATCCGGCCTAAAACATTGGTATTGAGAGCTTTTTGCCCGCCTTCAAGGGTGATGTCATACTTGTCGGCTGCGACATTGACATTAAATCCCTGTTCAGCCAAATCGCCGGAGGTCACCATCTCTTCAATGGCTTCCATCTCATCGTCGCTTAATAATTTTTCTCCCCCTGTCACGCGACTATGCTTCCACTACTGTACGACAAGGTCGGTGATTAGCACTTCTTCAACGACATTAAATCCGTAGGCTTCATACTTTTCTACAATCGAGTTTGCTGCAACAGCGAACTCGGTCTGTAACTTAGTGCGAAATCCAGCAGAGCCTGTTTCGGCCTCGTCGACCTGAAGTAACCTGTCGGAAAATGCTGATCGCATAGACATTTCATGGCTGGCAATCTTGGCCAAAGCGAAGTTGTCGTGCTTGGTGACAGCAGCAAACTTCATCTGCATCATTTTCCGAGAATTCTTCAGATTCACTAATATTGGTTCGCTGAATTCATGATAAAGAATCACTCCCGTCTGCTGTGGAATGCATAAACGGATATCTTCATTTTTCGTCGGATCTGCATAGTCGGCTTTTTTGCCTGCATCATAGACAGGGCAAGCACCACGACCGGATTGGGGGCTGCCATCCGCGGTTGTTTCTTCTTCGCCACCGCAAGCAGCGAGTAAAATCGATAGCGCCAGTACGCTCGGTAACCGGATTATTTTCATTTTTATCACCACGCCAGGTTGAAGTAATTGACGAGCACAAGGCTTTCTTTGGATAAGCCCGTAGACTATACAAAAACGTCCAAGCCATCACGTGTTTTGAAACCGATCCCTGGCAAATTTGCGAACTCAGTTCCGCGTAAATCAAGCATGGTTTCCTGGGTAGGCCCACCGATTGGCAACACCTCATCGCCGGGCTGGACCAGTCGGACTTGAATGGTTTCGCCATCCGGCAGCGCTCCGGCGAGGATCTTTTCCAGTTGGGGTAACGCTTCCTGCAAAAGCTCAGCCGCTGCATGGTCTTCCGCCCGCAAAACAGCTTCGAGGCCGTTTTCGCCTTTCGCTAATTGAATATCGATCGATCCGAGCCCATGCGGATTAAGGTTCATTCGCACAGACCACTGCTCATCATTTAGTGCCATCGTCAGACGTTGGCCGACCACTTCACCAAATCGATCTGCCCAAGCCTGATACGCATTTTGCTCATTTGAGTCGGATCGACCGTCACCTTGTGCTGGCTGACCGGTAGGGGTTTGTGGCTGACTCGAATTATTGCCAGGCTGGCGCTGGTTGCTGGTATCGCCTTGACCGTATTTTGCGCTCTCTACGGCATTATCAGCCGCGGCATCACGTCGTTCGATTGGGGCGTTGTCTTGTGATTCGGCTGCAACAAGACCGGCTGCAGCGATCTTCGCTTCCGTTACGATTGCTGCATGCTCATTTCGAACCGGATTTTGATCCGCGAAGTTACTTCCAGTAGGCGTTAAGTTCGACCCTCGCAAAATTATGTCGCCCGAGTCATTTAAGAGACCTTCTTCAAGTCCGCTATTAGCTGGGTTCGTTTCTGTCGCGGCTGAAAATGCGCCAAGGGTTGCAGAATTGCCGCCGCGAGGATGAGTAGTTAGGCTCGTTGTCTCGATCGAACTTGACGCGCCACTCGGGGTCACTTCTGTCAAGTCACGCAGCGCCATAAGCATTGCAGTAGGCGTCATCGCCATGGCTGCTGTATTACCCGACAATCTGTTATCAGGCGCCACCGGAGTATCCGCCGTGGCGGGCATCGCATCTTTATTGATCGAGTTAGCCGCTCCTAGCATGGTTTCCTTAAGGTGTTCAGCCAGCCCCAAAGTGGTACCACTTTGTCCAGGAAATTTGCCTTCGACGCCTGCCCCCTGCGATGTCTCAATACCTGTGACGATTACTCGCCCGACTGCTAGGCCCGGATTGTATAGCTCAAAGCGAGGTTCTAAATCTGCTTTAGCTTCTGCTTCCTCGCGTTCGGCCATGGCTTTTTCTTCCAGCCTGTCCCGCTCCGCTCGTTGCTCCAGTTCCGTATCGGCTTTTCTACTCTCCAGGACCTGACGGAAACTGGTTGCGTCGTCATTATTTCCAGCTAGCGCAGGGCTCTGCCGCGACGAGTCGTTTTTGCTCAAGCTGCTTTTATTAATGCCAAGAACATTCGTAATGTCAGTCATGGTGTAATTTCCACTCTGTTGTCTGTACCACCTTCGCGCCAGGGAGCTGCCCCTTTAAAAGCCAAGTAGGCATCCCTTGAGGCATTAATAGTGACGGCGGTCGAGTCCTGCTTTTCTTTTCTGTTCTGTTCTCTTCTGTTCTTTTCTTTTCTTTGCTTCGTCTTCTGTAAGTAGCGCTTCGACTCTATCCAGTCTGCTTTTCACTAGGCAAAGCACTCCTTTCCCTGATTTCTATTGATCTAGCTTCCTATTGACCTAATG
Source organism: Gammaproteobacteria bacterium UBA6968 (assembly GCA_002450255.1). Taxonomy (GTDB): domain Bacteria; phylum Pseudomonadota; class Gammaproteobacteria; order Pseudomonadales; family Azotimanducaceae; genus UBA4421. Next base: position 10,484 of record DJYW01000083.1, on the reverse strand, counting down.
ACTTATTGGCCTAGTTTTCTGTCGATCAGTTTGCTAATCCATCTTTTGGTGTTGCTAGCCTGGCTCAAAGTGTTTGTTGGGTTTAAAGACCTATTTGCTTCCATAAAGTCGATCACCCGAACAATTCACCTAGCCTTATGACGTTAGCGAACGATGTAAGGTTATCTTTAAAGTACTTTTACTTGACCTAGTCAGACTAAAAGCAATTTACGTGCCATCCGTTGCAAGCCGATTTCCGAGTGATCACCTACAGCGGTTCAGCGCGGACGCAGCTTACAACGCTTTTACTTCGTATCTTAAAATAGACATCATATCCTGGTTCTTTTGCTCCGCGCGCTCCGACGTGCGACGGGCTTGTAACTCAGCTCGATCGCGTAATTTCGAGTATTTTTGTTGCTCTTTGTTTAGCTCGAGCAGGCGTCGTCTGATTTTTGACTCTAAAGTTTGCAGATCAGTAACCTCGCGATCCACTGAAGCAACGGTATGATCCAAATGCGCCATAAAATTTCTGATGTGCGTAGCGCTGTTAATATCATGTTCACGGCTTTGTATTCGACTTAGATCTTCGGCATATTGAAGCTTCATTTGCCGCAAACGATCGCCTTCTGCGGCCATATGTTGCCGCTTTTTATGCACCTCGTTGAACTGTTTCTGCACTATGATAAGTTCGGCGTTGATTTTCTCTGCCAGCGTTTCCCATAGTTCAATCTTTTGTCTGTTAGGATTAACCACCGCCTAAACACTCCTGCATCGCTTGCACGGCTTCCGCATATGAAACCGACTCGTGCATGTCTTGTTGTAAAAATTGTTCCATCGCACTGCGAAGCACGATGGCCTTATCTAAATCCGGGTTAGCACCTGCCTCATAAGCGCCCACATTGATTAAGTCTTGGTTTTGCTGATACAGCGTCCACAGGCGCCTAAATGTATTGGCAGCTCGGATGCCGTCAGAATCACCAATGAGTGGCATCAGCCTAGAAATCGACCCCATTAAATCAATGGCCGGATAATGTGCGGCATCTGCTAAAGCGCGTGACAACACCACCTGACCGTCTAACGAGGCTCTCGCCAGATCGACAATGGGATCGTTTAAGTCGTCACCCTCCGCGAGCAAGGTATAGATGGCGGTAATCGCGCCCTGGCCGCGACGCCCGGTACCGGATCGTTCAATCAATTTCGGCAACAAACTAAATACAGACGGCGGATAACCCTTAGCAGTAGGCGGTTCACCAACCGCCAGGCCTATCTCACGTTGCGCATGCGCGACTCGGGTAAGGCTGTCGACCAAAAGCAAGACGCTCTTGCCCTGGCCGCGGAAGTGCTCGGCATACAAATGAGCAAGATGAGTTGCGCGCAGGCGAAGTAGCGGCGATTCGTCCGCTGGTGCCGCAACGACAACTGCTTTGGCTCGCCCCTCTTCACCGAGGGTATTCTCTATAAATTCTTTGACCTCACGCCCACGTTCGCCAATCAACCCAATCACCACAACATCGGCTGACGTAAATTTCGTCAACATGCCTAGTAAAACACTCTTACCGACGCCAGATCCGGCGATCAATCCGATGCGTTGACCGCAACCAATCGTCAGGACGGAATTAATGGCTTTGACGCCAACATCAAGAATGGTGTCGATGGGTTCACGTTCCATAGGATTTGGCACGCTGCCCATCAAACCCATCCGCTTTTCCGTCGTAATCTCTTCGCCGCCATCTAACGGTTCACCTACGGCATTAACAATGCGACCAAGGAGTTGATCTCCAACATCGGCGCTATCCGACTCCGAGTGTAAATATACTTTAGCGCCCGGACTCAATCCGGTTGCCTGCCAAAGCGGCATTAAATAAACAATGCCGCTGTCAAAGCCGACGACCTGCGCGTCGACGTAATCTTGGTCTTCTTTCAGAATTCGACAAATCGCACCCACTGGTGCCGAAACCCCTTGAGCTTCCAGCGTTAAACCCACGATCCGCGTGAGCGTGCCATATTGACGCGGTCGTGCCGGACGTAACGCCTGTATAAGCTGCTCCGCGCGGTAACCAAAACTTGCCGTGACCACACCCACGCTTAGTCGTCCTCCACATCGCGATAATCTGCATAAACCACATCAGTGTCTTCTTTCACGCCTAACGATTCTGGTTGATGCCATTGGCTGTCATCCGCGGACTCAAATTCTGAGCTTGCCGGCTCCGAGGTATCCGCTTGCCCAGCAACTGCCATACCGGCATCCGAATCAACATCAGCTGATGTCGGTGGCAAGTCGGCCTTGCTTGCTTCGGACAAAGACTCGGCTGCATCCACCGAGGCATCGGTAGGAATTGATTCGGGTACTGCTTGGACTTCTGCTGGAGAGTCGCTGTCCGGGATCACATCCGCAGAAAGAGCGGGCTGCACCTGCGGGATTTGATTTGCCTCGGTTTTCGCTTCGTCCTGCTGCACAGGCTTCGGCAACGGTGCGTCCTTGCCTACTGTTGGGGTCAATAATTGCTTGGCTAATTGCACAACGCGCTCATCCATAAGGTCTTCAATAACCCGTTCATTCACGCTGATGCGGGCGCTGCCAACCTCTAACTGCGGATCCGCAATGATTTCAAAATCCGCAAGCAGCCCCGTAAACGGTTCTGCCTCCAATTTTGTCGCCCAGGTTTTCGGCAAGAAAATTTTTGTTTTCGTTAACTCTGTTGGATCAACTTCGTCTAGCAAACGCTGCACTAGGGCAGCGACGGCTTCGCGAGAATGCTCAAATTCGATACCTGCAATCTGCTCTGCCAGAGCAAGAGATAGGTCAGTTAACGGGGCATAAAGATGCACTTGGGATTCCAAATCTTTACGCAATGCGGTCAAAAATTCTTCAAGGGTCTGTGCAAGCTCTTTTTGCTCGCGCTTCAGACGCTCCTCAACTTCTTCGTTAGCGTCTTTTTTGCCCTGTATGTAACCTTCCGAATATGCCGAAGCGCGAGCTTCCTCAATTTGGCGTTCTACTTCAGCTGGATCTAAAGATGGTATATCCGCAGTTTGCTCTGGCGCCGCGCGCTGCGCGTCCGCAGCAATATCCTGCTGCATAGATGTAAACGTATCACCAGACGCCGTCTCGCTGAGCCCAGATACAAAGTCGTCTGTAGAAGCAGCGGAGGAACTGAAGCGTTCGTCTTGCTGCCATTCGCCTGATTCAGCCACTAACCTACTCCTAGATAAAATCGTTACTATCAGCAGACGCCATGATGATTTCGCCGGCTTCCTGTAATTTGCGCGCCTGGCGAACTATGCTCTTTTGTGCTGCGTCGATTTCGGCTAATGGCTTGGGTGTGGCCACTTCCATATCATCTTTCACTAACAAAGCCTGGCGTTCAGACATATTTTCAAGGAAATGATCAACCAATTGCTGGGGTACGCCGCGGAATGCCAACATCAATTCATCCTGCTCCAGCGCTTGTACCAATGTCTGCATGCTGCGACGATCCAGATGAATGAAATCCTCAAACTCGAACATATTGTCCTGAATTTCCGTAACAAGGCCCTCGTTGTCCTCCTTCATGCTATCGAACACTTCTTTTTCCAGGTCCAATTTAGCGCGGCTCATAATCTTGGCGGCGGTTTTAATACCACCAACAACCGGTGCCGCTTGCGCTGACGCCGCCCCGGCTAACTGTTTCGCTACGACGCTTTCCAACTCTGCCATAGCGCTCGGCTGCACCGTATCTAAATTTGCGATTCGCTTAACTACCTCCATGCGTATTGCAGACGGAAGCAATTCCAAAACTTCTGCAGCCGTATCAGACTCCAAGACCGATAAAATAATCGCGATCACCTGCGGGTGTTCGTCGCCGATCATTTCGTATATCGCCAGTGGCGTCATCCAAGCGAGGATTTCCAGGCCTTTACTGGAGGACGAAGGCAAGATCCGGCTTAGCACTGACGCGGATCGTTCTGGACCCAAGGCGCGTTTCAAAACACCTTCGAGATAATCCGGCGAGCCTAAGCCAAGGTTGGTTAAACCACGCAGTTCCTCTATAAAGCCGTCCAAAACACTGCCGACTGCCTGCTGAGACACGTCACTTACAGACACCATGGCGGCACTGAGTGCCTCGACCTCTTTTGGGCTTAGGTAGGTAATAATGTCCGAGGCTTGTTGCTCGCCAAGAACCAACATTAAAAGCGCAGCGCGTTTGCTGGGCTCCAAACCCGCAAGCTCTCGGTCAAGATCCGTCGGTGCTGCCGGCTCTTCTATCTCGGCTTCATTTTTTTTGTCTTTCTTAGCCATGACTTTTCCTAGCTATCTAAGGTTTGCAGTGTTTAGACATTGACCATTCGTTTGATCAAGTTAGCAACACGACCCGGATCACTTGCGACCATCATCTTCATGACCGCAATTTTATCTTCATAAGTATTCGCTGTTTCAAACATGTCCTCTGGTATCGGCGAGCGCTTCGGCATCAACTTGGTCTTGATGTCTTCCAGATCGTCGCCGTCACCTTTGCGAATGCGGTTCACATCGTCTACAGACAACTCACCCATACCCGGCATGCCGGCTACAGCCAAACGTCGCTTGTCGGAGGTATAAAACTTAACTAATGGGCGCACCACAAACAGCATGGCCAAGAGAACCATTAAAATACTCAGCCCCATCTCTACCCACTTGATGACAGTTGGGTTTTCAAAGTAACCCATAAAGCCGCGGTCTTCAGGTTCGAGCATATCTTCACGAGTGAAGTTGGAGGCGATTACCGTCACCAGGTCACCGCGATCTGGATCAAACCCGATAACACCCATAACGACCTCTTCTAACTTAAGTAATTCCGCATCGATGGCTTCTTGAGCAACCGTTTCCCCTTCAGCCAGGCCGGTGGAGAGCTTGCTTCGAATCACGGCTTCGTTAACGACAACTGCTACAGAAACGCGATCAATTGAACCGACCTGCTGTTTTACGTAACGAATTTCGCGGTCTAATTCGTAGTTACGGGTAGTAGAGCTGGTCGAGCGCTCGTCTTGTCCATTTTGACCTTCAACTGGCGGCGTCGCCTGGAAGGTGCCGCCCTCTCTTTGATTGGTGGTTTGCTCTTCGACGTCGCGAGATTCTGAGCGTAATTTGCCATCAGATCCGTTGGGGTTGAACTGTTCAAAAGTTGCTTCGGTCTCGGTGAAATTCATAGCCACGTCGACTTCGGCGCGAAGGTTATCGCGGCCGACCAGTGGCGCCAGAATCTGATCGATTCGAGTTTGATACGAAGCTTCGACACCCTGTTCATGACTGGTTTGGGCTGCAGTTAGCGTCATGGCCTGAGCAGGATCTAACCCTTGGTCGCCTGTCAGCAACTTGCCCATGCTATCGACTACCGTGACATTCTCTGCCGGTAAGTAAGGGATACTGGCCGCAACCAGATTCACCATCGCTTGAATTTGTGCACGCGAAAGAACACGGCCGCGCATCAGGTCAACGACGACTGATGCCTTCGCCTCTTCCTGTTCACGCAAGAAAACACTTTGCTGTGGTTCGGCAATATGCACGCGAGCGTTTTTAATGGCACCAATCGAACGAATGGTCTGCGCCAGCTCTGCCTCCATTGCGGCACGAATATTTACCGCTTCCATATTGCGACTGGTCGTCATTGAGCCATTTTCAAGTAAGGACTGAAAGCCGCCAACGCCTGAGCTACGCGGCAAATTTTGTGATGCCAAATACATGCGCGCTTGATGATACTGGTCACCAGGCACCATCAATTGACCAGACTGGGCATCAATATAGGGATCCATATTGCTCGCTATCAATGAGTCGAAAGCGGCCTGACGATCGGACTCAGACAAATCTGCATAAACGACTCGACCACTGGGCGCGTTTAACCAATTATATAAGAGGAATAAGGCTGCGAGAGAAAACAGCATAATAACGGCGGGTAACGTCCGCTGTACTGCCGGCTGAGAGAGAATCGCCTGAAAGTTACTGACTGCGGCAGCCGGCGCTGCGACGGCACCGCCACCTAAAGTACTTGGCAGCCCGCCGGGCGCAGCTTGTGTTGCGGGCATGCTGCTGGTGTCTAATGCAGATTCGGCCATTTTGCTACTTCCTGGTCGTATTCGTATTGGTTAGGTTTGTCGGTGCGATTAATCGCTATACCGGCATATTCTTAATTTCTTCGTAAGCTTTCATCAGCTTATTGCGAACTTGCAGAGTTGCTTCAAAAGCAAGTGATGACTTCTGCATAGCCAAAACGACATGAGTCAACGGCACGTCTTCGCCGCGTTCGTAGGCGTCACGCAATGCTGCGGATTCCTGTGTGGTTGCATTAACGCTCTCAACGGCTTCTTGAACGTACTGAACAAAACCGGACTCTGAACCAGGCTCGGTCCGCTGTACCGGCGCATCGCTACGAATCAAGTCAACGCGTTCCTGATGGGCGCGGATTTGGCTTAGTAATGCGTTCGCCTGGCCTTTATATACACTTTCTACCATGGTCTAGCCCTAACCCAGAGCCGCACGGCGATTCGGCATTTGCACGCCGCGCTCACGCATCTTGGCGATTTTGTAGCGTAGCGTGCGCTCGCTGATTCCTAATGCTGCTGCCGCTTCCTGCCGGGTACGATATTGAGAGAGCGTATCCGCAATAATGCGAAACTCGTTCGCATCCAAAGAGTCTTTCAGGCCATCGTTTGTCGAATTGGAAGCTGTAACAGGCGCACTGCCTGCGTCGCTCAAAATTGGTTCTGGCGCCGCTTCGACAGGTACTAATGGTTCATCGAATAGGAGATGGGATTCATCAATCATATTGGTTGTGATCAATACGAGCGCTCGTTGAATAACATTCTCGAGCTCACGCACATTGCCCGGCCAAGTATGAGATAGCAATCGGGCCGCGGCGTTGGGTGAGATTTGCGCAGGCTCGCTCTCATGACCATGTTTAAGGACAAAGAAGTTTGCTAACGGCAGGATATCGTCTTTTCTGACACTAAGGCCTGGTACAGCAACGTTAAAGGTGCTCACTCTAAAGTAGAGATCCTCCCTAAAAGAGCGATCGCGAACCGCGGTACGTAAATCTCGGTTAGTCGCAGAAACAATCCTTACATCGACTTTGCGTGCTTCGGATGCGCCAACAGGCACAACCTCTTTTTCTTGAATGACTCGTAATAATTTAGCTTGCAAGCTCAAAGGCAATTCGCCAATTTCGTCGAGGAAAAGTGTTCCTCCGTCCGCTTGGCTAAACACGCCATCGGTCTTCTGAGATGCGCCAGTGAATGAACCCTTCGCGTGCCCGAATAACAAGCTTTCGGCAAGCGTTTCTGGTAACGCGGCGCAATTCACAGGAATAAACGGGCCGTTTCGCCGTGGCGAAAAATCGTGTGCTAAGCGAGCAAGCACCTCCTTTCCGACACCAGTTGGACCTTGCAAGAGAAGATTCACCTCTGAGGCGCCGACCCGCTCGACTAATGCGAGCAAGCGCTGGCTATTCAAATCAACAAATACAAAAGAATCGCGTTTGAGCAGTCGAATCCGAGCCGACTTGGCTACGCTTTGCCATTGCAGCGCCGCTGCACGTCCCTCTGTTACGACTTCATCAATCCCGCATTTGATAGCGATTACAGCTGTCTGAACATCATTTTCAGCGACTCGAAGCACAATGTAAGCGCTAACCCCCAACCTTGCTCGTATGGCTTTGAGCTGGGTTTCTGTTCGCGCACTGCGCGAGCTTACACAGATAATTAACGGCTGGTTTTTATCCGACACACCGACTTCGGCTACGTTGGCCAGCAAGATAGGTCGCGGCCGAAAGCCCGCCGCGGTCACAACGGCCATGGTATTCGGGTCGATACTCTCCGCGTTGTCCCAAAACAAATCTAAGGCTTCGCTCATTTGCATCTCATTACACCATTCACTCAAAACTTGTGAGGTGCACTTAGCAAAGGGTGTGCCAATAGAAAATTCGCATGATATTCAGACGTTTAGCGATCTAAAAACCAAACACGCGATGGAAAACTAGACTAGGTGGCGAAGATCCGACACTTCCGCTGCAAAATTTGTCGGGTTTTAGGCAACGCTGAGATCGTACTTTTTAATTCGCTCAATTAAAGTTGTGCGCTGCATTCTTAATAGTTTTGCCGACTGAGATACATTGCCGCCCGTTTCCAACAGTGCTTTCGTGATCAAGTCTTGTTCAACGCGACTGAGTATTTGTTTCAACGATCTATTCTTCTCGTCAATCGGAGAGCCAAATCCTTGAGCCATCATTACTATTGACTCAAACTCATCGGTATCGCCGTCAGCATCGGTATTTTCTAAATCGCTAGCCTCGGAAACACCATCTCGACCCAAGCCACTGTCTCCGAGGATACCTTCTGGGAGCATGTCCGCGTCGACCTGCTTCAAATCTAGGGTGCGACCAGGATAGAGAACAGCTAGCCTTTGAACCAGATTGCTTAACTCACGAACGTTCCCTGGCCACGCGTAGGCCTGAAGGATAAGCAATGATTCGTCGGTCAATTCAATAGGGCTCTCTTGTTCGCTGAATTGGCTTGCAAACCATGCAAATAGATCTGGAATTTCATCCGCTCGCTTTCTTAACGGAGGCACATGCAGTGGCACAACATTTAGTCTATAAAACAAATCGAGTCGAAAGCGCTTTTCCTCTATCTCTTCCTCGAGATTTTTATGCGAGGCAGCGACCACGCGAAAATCCACGGGAACGTCCTTTAGGCTACCGATAGGCGTGACCACTTTTTCCTGCAAAACACGCAGCATCTTAACCTGCATATCCATAGGCATATCGCCTATCTCATCTAAAAAGAGGGTGCCTTTGTGCGCTTCTCGGATTTTGCCATTAAAGTCTGATATCGCTCCTGTAAAAGCGCCTTTTTTGTGACCAAACAGCTGGCTCTCAATCAAGTCCGTTGGAATCGCCCCACAGTTAACGGCTATAAAAGGTCCGTCCCGACGATTCGAATTGTCGTGAATAGAACGGGCAACAAGTTCTTTTCCTGACCCGCTTTCACCCTGTATCAGCACGCTCACATCAGACATGGAAACGGACTCAATTAGCGTTGCGAGTTTTTTGCTTTCTTTGCTTTTACCTACAATCACACTTGATAAATCTCGTTATTATTAGAGATGTGAACGGGTACCGATCTTGGGTTAATTGGCATTCATCTGAGTAAACAGCTTACCCCGAATCTCGCAATGTCATCTAAAGATATGCGCTCGCTCACCGATGCTCTTTTCGGGTTCCGCAAATGTCAAAATAGCAATATGCTCCGTATGCTGCAAAGACTACACGTTACTAATTTGATGGCACGCTTTTTGCTTTTACTACGACAGAATTAGATCTGGCCATTTAACGTGATGCTAAATGAAAAAATCCTGGTGCTTGGAGCTTTGAAATGTCGTCGGTAGACTATGTAAATCTTTTGGGTGCGGGCGCAGGCTTCGACACGAAATCGCTCATATCTGCCCTTGTCGAGGCGGAAAGGGCGCCAAAGAAAAGCTCGATCGACGCGAAGATTGAATCCGCAACGGTAGAACTGTCTGGTATTTCTCAAGCAACCTCGACTTTAGATACGCTTCGCAATAGCGCTTTAACTTTAGATGACGCTTTTGACTTCAATTCCTATACGGTATCTAACAACCAGACATCTGCTTTGACAGTAGTTGCGACAGGTCAGGCCAGAGAAGCTAGTCATGCAATCACTGTTTCTTCAATCGCCGCCGAGAAGCGTATGGTTTCTGGTGAGTTCGCGACTCAAGGGGTGAGCATAAACAGCGGTGTTGCATTCGACTTAACAGTTACTATCGGCTCAACCAGTCCGGTTGCCCACACCGTATCAATATCATCTAGTAATACCAATCCTGCTGGTATCGTTTCAGAAATAAATGAAGCGAATCTCGGGATTACAGCCGAGCTGTTACAAACCGGTTCAAGCTCTGGCTATAAGATACAACTTATAGGCGAGACAGGCAGCGAGGAAACTTTTTCGATTAGTTCCCCACCAAGCGATCTAAGCTTCTCGAGCACTAAAACGGCTGCTGACGCAGTACTCGTCGTGGACGGTGTAACTTTTACTCGATCTTCAAATACCTTCACCGACGTTATTACTGGTGCAAACATATCTTTACACTCAACGACTACCGGCAGTGCTGCCGTAAGTTTGAATAACGACTATACCGTAGCAAAAACCGCGATCGAGGCTTTTGTAGAGCAAGCGAACAATTCGATGAGCAGCTTTAAATCGATGCTTGACTCCAGTACCGGTGGAGCGCTTTCTTCGAACAGCGTATTCAAGCAAATTTATCGAGACCTACTTGGCGTGATCACAAACGAATCGACCACGCCCGGCTCCACCATTACGCGATTATCAGACATTGGGGTGAGCATTAATCGACAGGGTACGTTAGATATAGACGAAACGACTTTAGACAGTGTGTTGAGCTCGAACTTTTCAGAAGTACGGAAGATATTTTCCGCAGATACTGACAATCAATCCAGCATCGGTGAGGAGGATCGAGG
>DJYW01000086.1:5129-8051 GCA_002450255.1 Gammaproteobacteria bacterium UBA6968 | reverse complement strand
ATTGTATGGCCTAGTTTATAAGCAAGGGGCCCACACAATGTGCTGGGTGAGTATGCTAGGTGAATGCTCTGGACAAAAGCTCTGGGAGACAGCTATAGAGGTCCATTTTAAAGACCTGTTTTAGCGGCAAAGACTGGAGGGCCGTTCCGGTTGGTCTTTCTGGGGGAGGAGCCTGCTAGAAATAGCACCGGCTAGCAATCAGGCTTGAAGTGTAGCTTGTACAAGCCACGAGTCACTATTTAATGAGGGGAACAGCATGACTACATCAGCAGCAGACACTTCTGCAGCACCTGGCGCACTCGCCGGAATCCGCGTTTTAGACCTTGGACTGCTGGTACAAGGCCCGCAGGCCGCGGCGGCCTTAGCCGACCTGGGCGCTCAGGTCTTGAAGATAGAACTACCCGGCATGGGCGATCATTCGCGCCTGATCGTGCTCGGTGAGGACGACTTTCGCAGTGCCTACTTCTCCGCCTGTAATCGCGGCAAGCGCAGTCTGACGCTCGATCTGCGCACCCCGGCAGGCGCGGCAATCTGTAAACGTCTGGTCGAAGATACCGATGTGATCATCAGTAATTTCAAGCCCGGTACCTTGCACGAGTGGGGTCTTGGTTACGACGACCTAAGTGCGATTAATCCTGGCTTAATCTGGGCTGCAGGCAGCGCCTTTGGTGCCCAAGGACCAGACGCCCTGCGCGAAGGTGCTGACCTCGCAGGTCAATGTGCCGGCGGCTTGATCAGCACTATCGGCAGCGATGGCCAGGATCCCTCGCCAGTAGGTGTGACCATTGCTGACCATATCGCATCCCAAAATCTGACTATCGGCGTACTCGCCGCGCTGATGCATCGACAGCAAACTGGCCGGGGCCAGAAAGTAGAAGTGTCTTTGCTCGGCGGCCAGATTTGGGCTCAGGCATCAGAATACTCACATTTGTTGATGACCGGCGAGGTACCTGGCCGTGCCAATTTAGCGCATCCCCTCATTCACGGTTTGTACCGACTCTTGCCAACCGCAGACGGCTGGATAGGTGTCATCGGCGTACCGCCTGACGCGAGAGATCAGTTTTTTATTGCTCTCAATTGCCCAGAACTGAGCGTCGACTCGCGCTTCTCCGGAATGCTTATTGCGAAGGAACACCTCCCTGCTCTGTGGGAAATCATTGAAAAGGCGATGCGCACCCGCACCACCGAGCAATGGTCAGAATTGTTCCGCGAGATTGGCGTGCGTTATGCACCGGTCCGCGACTATCGCGAGGCGGCAGCAGACCCGGGTGCCTGGGCAAACGGCTACTTTCAGAAAGCCCCTGACTTACAAGGCGAACACAAAAAAATTGTTGGCAATCCCATCAACCTCAGCGATTCACCGACGCGCCCCGCAGGATGGGCGCCCACGCTTGGCCAACATACAGATGAAGTATTGACCGAATTGGGTTACTCGGCAGAAGAAATCGCGCAATGGCGAAAGGATGGTGTGGTCTAAATTGAAGCCGGCGACTTAGTGTGCAAAGCCACCGGTAGCAACCTTTGACACAACGGTAGTGCTTTTTTAAGAAGCTGCGGCTTCCGAAAATGGGTGAGCAGTCCTGAAAAATAGGCTCCGCCTTTTTATACTGGCGATGCCTTGGCTAAATCAAAACAGACGGCTAACAAATTAGGATTTAAAAAGATGATTTACAACAACGTTGTGCTGAAGGTGAAAGACAGCAAAGATATTGGCCGCGTCGCTGAGTTACTGCGACAGGCAGCAGTCGTGTCGCGCCAAGAAGCCGGCTGTGAACGTTTTGAGGTGCACCATTCCAGCAACGATTCACAGGTGTTTCTCCTGATCGAGTCCTGGCGCGATGAACAAGCGCTGGCAGACCACCGTAACAGCATTCAATTTACGCAATCGTACCAGCCCAATGTCCTGCCGTTAGTCGAGCGCGAAGCACATCTTTGCGATTTGCTGTGAGCGCACCAGCAGCCGTCTCTTCTATTGAAGGCAGCTACAACCCATTCTCGGACAAGCTATTCGGTTTAGCGGTTACCTAGAAAGTGCGCCTTAATAGCAGAACCTTAATCGCTGCCACTAGCCGTTTAAACTCACGGTGTTGAAACCGATGGAAACCATGTCCCTAGGCATCGTGCAGATACCAACGCGTGCCACACAAATTGACCTGATGGTCATCCACATAGGCGCAGCGAGCCTTAGCGCGCGCCAGGATATGCTCTCGATTCGCAACGGCGATCGATAACCCTCCCAAACCCGCACCACGACCATCTTGGGCTTCTACGAACTGTAGCGTTGCGTTATTCAATTGAAACTGAAACACGCCGTCTTGATATTCAAGCTCCGAGCCAGCCACTTTGCTCCACAAAGTCGCGGTTTTTTCCGGGTCCGGACTTTGCAGTTCGGCACCGCGAAAGTCGATGGTCACATCCTGTTTGACCTGGTCTTCCCAGCCAGTACCGCCAACCGGATGCCAGTACCCATTAAAGTCATTATGCGCATCCGACTCGATTTCAAAAAAGGCCGCTTCTAAATCACCCGGGTGCAGTTGGCATAGCGTCCAATCACCACGCGTAGACTCGTGCGCGACCCGAACGCCGGCGTCTAAAGCACGCTGCCGAGTTGCCTGCTGGGTCTCGCGGCTATCGGCTTGTGTGATCACCATGTAGCCGCCATCGCCGTTACGGCGAGCTAAATATCTGCCTGCAGCCGTATTTTCCTGCACCGGGGAAACGACTTCCAAAAAGTTGCGGCCGATCGGCATGAGTGTATTTTCCAAGCCGAATACGCCAACTCCAGGATCGACATAGCAGCGATTAATACCCAAAACATCGGTCAGTTCCTCGATGACAGGCGCAAGCTCCGCAGCTACCAAACAAATCTGTCTAAGTTGAATCGCCATCCCCTTCTCCCTCTGATTACTCTGATTACTCTGA
>DJYW01000086.1:0-4787 GCA_002450255.1 Gammaproteobacteria bacterium UBA6968 | reverse complement strand
TGCTTCCATTGATAGGCGAACGTTACCCGAGTGAGTGGCGCAAGCTCAACAGCCGGAAGCCTTAACCAGATGCTCTCTAAAGCGTCGTACCTGGCGTGACCGCGGACCAGACCGCTTGCCAGATAGGGCGTGGCGGATTAACCCGCTTCGGCATATTGGGGGACATTGTTTGCAGCGAACAGCCACCTCCACGCAATCGAACCTCGCATTACGCAGCAATTGCGCGAGTTTTAGTGCCGCCCTGCATGAGAAAACCGATCTAAAAGACACAGATCTAAACAATGCTGAGACGCGCGAAATTTAGAGCTGAGAAATACTGCATTAAGTTAAATCTCCTAACCCGAAATTTCAGGCACAAAAAAGCCCCCTTACGGGGGCTTCTCGATCGCCCTTGGGCGAATGCTTCAGGCGTGCCTAAAGGCCTGCACCAAAAGACTTAGCTTTGCCTTTATTCTGCAGGGCACTTAGACGAGTCGAACTTACCATTGGTGCCTACGTAAGACGCGTTCAAGGTCAACGTACCGTGGACCGCCGCAGTATCGCCGCAGTTAACGGTTGCTGCAGGGCGTGCACCGATATATTCGTCAATATGGTCTGGATCACCAAGAACCCGCATTTTCTTACCTTTGACCAGGTCTTCGGCGTTCCCCGTGTAAGGGAAAGTGCCTCGTAGATCTGAGACACCCGTTGGCGTTCCGGTACCCCCCGCTTTAGCCAGCCATTCTTCTCCTTCCAATCCCTTCACTTGATAGGTGATGGACGAATCAAGCCCGTCTTCCAGAAGCGCCCCATCAGGAATATTAAAGCGGTTGATGTAGCGCAGAGACTCAGACCAAACACCAGAATAGTGGTCGCCTAGATTCTCACCAGTCTCGGTGTTGTAGACAAATCCTGGGATACAGCACAAATCACCGTTGCCACTATACTCAAGACGTATACGCTTGCCACCGTCTTTCCCGAAAGCTGTGGTTTCCGGTACCTCGTAGTAAACGACCTTCGGTTCGTCGAAGTCGACCGGAGCACCATCAGCGTAGAGGACATAGGTGGGCCTGGTTTCCAACTGAATCGCATATGATGTTGCGTTGCCTTCCCAGAGACGATAGCTGCAATACCGGGTTACGTCAGTACTGTTCCCATATACCGGGTGATCCTGATACGTATCCTTACCCTCTTTACGGCATTCCAAATCCGGAAGCACGTCTGAGGTGACCAATTGACCCGTGCGCAAACCCCAGGTCAAAGGCTGTTGCCAACCATCTGCGTTAGTGAAGTAAACATTACCCAATGTGCCTTCTGGATCGACCATCTTTTTAAGCGCAGCGCTAGCGGTGCTACCCTTTTTGATAGCATTACCGTTTTCGTCTATCACTTCACCGCTTACGGCGGTGTAGGTAAACATATCGTCTTTCTGTAAGCCTTCAAAAAATTGGCCAGCCGAGTAACTTTCCGCAAACAATAGATCGTCATCGTTGACAACTCTGAATTGGAAGTCCATTCGATCGAACTTCGCGTCTTCTGTAGCTGCAGGGCCTTCTAAAATCAGGTCGTCACCACTGACTTTTTCCATTTCAACGATCATAGAATAGGTTCCCGCGTTAAAAAACGACTGGAGGCCCGCCCCGTACATGTTGCAGAAATTATGCGACATCTGACAATCCGAAATCGGGTTGGACAGGACATCGTTTACCGTATGCGTTCCCCCAGCAGGAGTTGCACTTAAATTCTGAAGGTTGTGCCCACCAGAGGTTGTAGGACCAGATAGCGTGTATAGCTGATGGCCTCCCGCGCCGCCATCATCATCGGAGTAAAGCTTATCGAGTGTATGATGGTGCGAGAAAATCCTGAAGAAACTCCAAGAGATACCTGCCCCGTCCGTCGCGAGCCCGGTCTCTAACGGACCGCCGGACCATGCAAACGTATCTTCGTTCGTATTACCGTAGGTTCCTGCAAGCGCGAGGCCTGAGGACGTGCTGAAGTAAAACGCAATCTGACCGTCAGGGTTGTCTTCCGTAATCGTAGTAGGAATTTTAATCGTAAAGGTTGATCCGTTAGACTCCCAATAAAGCTTTGCGGTCGACTGGATCGCCAACTCACAATCTGTGTACGAACCCACCCCTTCAGCTGAACATAACTCTTCTGTACCGCGTCTGTGGATCAGGTGATCCTCGCCTTCTACAACTCGGACTGAGACGTTGATAAAGCCCGACTTTGGCTCGCTTGCGGTGCCTGGAATAGTGGCGATATCCGTATGGACGACAGGGACAATACCTGCATCTTCAAGATATGCTCCGGGTGAAATCAGTTTATCCAGGTTACCCTTACTGAACCCATACTGATAATAATCACCGCTCATCTGAAAGTTGGCAGTACAGCCTACGTCGCCTGAATCACAACCATCTAGCCCGGTGAACTCACCTTCCATGAAATGAGGCAGGTTTTGATCAGCTCCAACGAAATCTTGGATTGCCACAAAGGAACCACCCAGCTTAACGGTGTCTCCGGCCGCCAAAGTATCGAATTCATGCGCCGCTTCACTGAACGAGTTAAATCCATAGTTTACGCTGTTAACGGTTATATCAGTCTTGAGATATTCACCCACATCAGCGAAAGGAGATGAAACGCTGCTAGGTGTAGTTTCAGCAACCGCCTCTGTAAAAGCCGTTTCGGTCTTCACGCCATCTAAGCAATCCCGCATGCAATAGAGCTTGCCATCACTAGAGCTGGCGTCGAGGTCCGTTGCCAGCTGCGCGATACTGATGAATTCCGATTCTTCGGTTCGCAAGCCTGCGGCCGGGCAGCCCACCGGGTCCTTGGTCTTAGCAACTGTCGACCCGTCACAAGTGGAGGAGTCCGGATCATTCATTGCTTCGACGCTAATATCGAACCAAAGCCTTAAATCGTGAGACCAAACGCCCATATCACGAAGGTCTTCAAAGTACCAATCGTCGCCTTCACGTCCGTAGGCCTTCTTCATGGTTGCCTGCCATTCGGCCGGCGTGAATTCAACCGGGGACGCCAGCGTGACTTCTTCGTAGCCCGACAAAAAGCTCAGACCCTTATCAAATGTGAACTTACCTGTGTCTTTATCCCAAGAGCCTTCAACTTCTTGATAAGCAGACGAATCGAACCCGAGCGCTGCAAACTCGGTTGCCCACCAGAAGTCATCGATATACATAGCAATCGAAATACCGTCTAACTCGTCGAGCGCGCTGTACTGAACTGAGCGCTTTTCGATCTTCACGTCGGAGCTGCCAATGTAATAAGCCTGCTTGGCGCCAGTGTCATCCTCATCGCTGCCAAACGTTTCTTCGTAAAACGGTGTGCCGGACAGATCAGAGGCTGACGTGGCTTCAGTGATCAAATCACGGCCACGAGGGTCGATGTGAACGCCCCAATGGTCAGCAAATCCGAATACCGGTATCGTGTTGGAAGAACCATCTGACGCTGTCTGGGTAATTTCTGCACGGAGAGGGAAGCCAGCATTTTGAACTTCTAAGCGGTCCCCTGCAGACACGGTGCCATCAGCCTGAGCTGAAGTAGCCGTATGATAAACACCATAGCGATGTACGTTTCGCTGTGCGTAGTCTAAGTCCGTGGTGAAACACTCTTCATCGATGTCTATCTTACCATCATAGTTAGCCGCCAACGGGACAGCACTGGGGGCAGATGATTTGTAGTCTGCAATCCGGTAAACCGTGGTCTTGGTAGGCTGGAAAATCTCGTCCCAGTCCACCTCACCACCCGCTGCGATGATCGCGTCGGCTTCCGCAATTTTTGCGTCGATGGTGTCAGGCGAAGGCCATGACAAAGCTTGGCTGCGCGCAAGGTAGCGACAGTAACCCTTTTCAGCAACGCTCAAATAAAAGCGATACTCGTTTTGAAGTTCGACGAATACATCACCATTTTCGTAGTCCTCCTGAGAGGGCATGCCTTGTGTGTTGTAGTCCCACAATTCAAGAAAAGACAACTCGCGGTAGACGCCTTCTTTATCTTTACTGCCGTCTGCCTGCGATATGTATTCAACGTAAATATTATTCTCGCCATAACCGCCCTGCGGACCTCTACCCTCACCGTTGTCTCTAAAGGCAATCGCATTGCCATTAGCTTTCAGGTATCCCTGACCGACTAACGCGCCGTCCTCTCGGCCGAATCCGTCGAATGTGCCGAATACATCCTGACTACCGTCAATATGCTCTGACCAACGCATCACGAAATTGCCCATCGGGGCGTCTGTCGTCGGGCCAGATGACTGCGTAAATCGCACGTAAATCAGCGCGTCAGCTGAAAACTCATCCTGCGCAGCTGCACTTACCCAAGCGCGGCCCTTCACCGGCGAACCTGCGTCTTTCTTAACGACTTCAAGAATCGCATCGGTGGCTGTCTCACCGGTAGCAGTGGTGGTGCTACTGGACGATGCCGTGCTAGAAGACTGGGAACTGGTTTTGGTCGCCTTAGAAGCTTCAGAGGATGAGTCCGCAGCGGACGTGTCGCAGCGCTCCTCGTATATCGTCGCTTTATAAGGGCCCTGATTCACATAGGAATCAGGCATCATGTTTGCCATGTAGCAAATTATGCTGTTCGCCCCCGCCAGCGAGTCATTCAAGGTCTGGCCTGACACGAAGAAATTTTGTTCATCCGTATCGTAAGGCGTACCAGCCGCAAAGGAGGCTGATGCAAACCACGACGCTCCGAAAATTGAAGCAGCAATACCTAATTTTTTTATTGATACGTTCACCTTCTTACTCCTGGGTCTGCAATACGGTTACCGTGCTCGGCATTTCGTAGCC
>DJYW01000123.1:74244-77585 GCA_002450255.1 Gammaproteobacteria bacterium UBA6968 | reverse complement strand
GATGGATGACACGCTCGCGATAAACCAAGGCGCGAGAGTCCTCGGCTCGGTCGGCGATGTATTCGTCAATGCCGACGGCTACAAAAAATCTATTCCAGGCCCTGGTATCGGCAACTATCTGACTATGGCGAAAGCCATGGCCAGCGCCCGCGCGATTTTCGGTGACGAGCTACTTCGCCGCGGCACGTATATGCAAGCCCACGGTACCGGCACACCGCAAAATCGGACGACCGAGTCCCACATCATGGATAGCATGGCGGCTAACTTTGGTATTGATAATTGGCTGGTAGGCGCCGTGAAGTGTTATGTCGGCCATTCCATGGCCCCCGCAGGCGGCGATCAATTGAGCGCGATTCTGGGTGCTTGGTCAGATGGCTGGGTGCCTGGTATTAAAACGATTGATCATATTGCTGATGATGTACATCACGAGCATTTGCAGCTGCCGTTCCAGGACGTCGAGATCGATCCCGCCCAAATGCCCGGTGCATTTATCAACTCGAAAGGCTTTGGCGGCAATAATGCGACCGGCTTTGTGCTGTCGCCAGCATTCACGCTGGGTATGTTAGCCAAGCGCTGGGGCAAGGCCGCTGTGCTCTCTTTTGCTACAAAACAAGCTGCGGTAGAGGCACGCGCCGAGGAATATGATCGAAGCGCCGATTCTGGCGCAGTAGAGCCGATTTATATGTTTGGCAAAGGGGTAGTTGATGGCTCGGATCTAAGCGTCGATCCGCAGTCGATCAAGATTCCCGGCTTTCCAAATCCGGTCCGTTTGGACATGGAAAATCCCTATTCGGATATGACCGACTAACCGGCCCTAACGCCCTTTCCTTTTACTATGCAGTAGCCGTCGTCTGCTGCTGCGCATCAACTGCACCATACGGCGGGTTTCTGCCGGCGCAAACATCTGGCAGGCATTTAGTGTCCTCGAACGAGCCTCTCGGCAAAGGTCTGCGAGCCTATATTGCTCAATGCATAATCTGTGGCGCGGCGCCTAAAGCTGCTGCGCGTTTTTTCGCCTGGGCGGTTAGCTTGTTATCAGCATCACATTCAGCACAGGCAAGATAAGCCTCCCGTGCCATCTCCGTTACACCCAGTTTCAGCCACACTTCAGCCCGTTCGTAATGCACTGTCGAAGCAATCTCTGCGTCACTGGCTAATGCCATCTGGTAGGCCAGCAGCCGAAGCGCTTCCAGCCATTGCCCAGCGGCATAACTTAATCCTTTGAGATTATTTAGCATGCGTAGCCCGATCATGGTGGCGCTGGCCGGTCCGAGGGATCGTTCACTCAACACAACCTGCTTACGATTCGCAGCTAAAACATCACAAGAAATGGGATCCACTACTTCACCTGCCAGGGATACCAAGAAATGTCCGGGAAAATTGATACCGTACGCCGGCACGCGAAGGCGTCGAGCGATGCAGATCAGAATGACCGCAAGTGAAATAGGAATCCCCTGGCGCTGCGCTAAAACCCATTGCAAGTTACTGTGGCTCATATCTGCTATCGGCGGCGACTGCTGATTAAAACCCCCGCGACGAAAGACATCCTGGATAAAAGAGAGGTCATAACTGCCGGAGGGTTCTACCCGGTCGATTAAACGATCTATCTCAGCGTCCGCCTGTGCTCTGCTGAAATCGGCATCAATGACCTGACCAACAAGACAAGCCATATCAAACTCAACTTCCTCGCGCTGGGCAAGCTGCCTGAAGGCGTCATAAAGCACCGTGTCGACTTGACCTAAATGGTGTTCGGGATAGTCATCTGCCACGTTTAATGCTCACGAGTTTTACGAAATTCGATGTCAGGCCAGCGATCTTGAATCACCTGCAAATTAACACGACTGGTCGCCAAATAAGTCAAATGTCCCCCGCCATCGATTGCCAGGTTCGTCTGATTCTTATTGCGAAAGTCCTCGAGCATTTTCGCATCCTGGCAATACACCCAGCGAGCAGTGAAAGTTGAAGCCGCCTCCCAGATACACTCGGCACGGTATTCGTCCCGCAAGCGATAGGCCACCAAATCGAACTGCAGGACACCAACCGCCCCAACCACAATTTCGTTTTGCACCAGCGGTTTGAAGACCTGCGTGGCACCCTCTTCTGCGAGCTGCTGCACGCCTTTTTCGAGCTGCTTGGAACGCAACGGATCTTTCACCCGCACGCGACGAAACAGCTCGGGGGCAAAATTTGGTACGCCTATAAACTGATGCAATTCGCCTTCGGAAAAGGAATCGCCAATCTGAATAGTGCCGTGATTATGCAGCCCGATAATGTCGCCGGCATAAGCCGCTTCAGCTTGCACTCGATCCCCCGCCATAAACGTAACGGCGTCAGTGATTTTAATGTCTTTGTTAAGACGCTGATGACGCATTTTCATACCAGCCCTGTATACACCCGAACACACGCGTAGAAACGCTATACGGTCACGGTGCTTGGGATCCATGTTGGCCTGAATCTTAAAAACAAATCCGCTGAACTTATCCTCGCTTGGATCAACTACCCGCGCCTTAGTCGCGCGAGGCTGGGGATGCGGCGCCTGCGTAACGAAACCATCTAACATTTCCTGCACGCCGAAATTACCCAGCGCTGTACCAAAATAGACCGGGCTAAGCATGCCAGCTTCAAAGTCTTCCTGGTTATAACTGTGACTGGCTCCTCGCACTAACTCGATTTCGTCCAGTACCGATGCATAGTCTTGCTTTAGGTAAGTTTTCGCTTCCTCACTCTCCAAACCTTCAATGATTGAATAGTCATAGACGTGATGACCCTGACCCTGGCGGTAGCAAATGATGCGGTCCCCGAGCAGATCGTATACGCCTTGAAAATGCTGCCCCATACCAATAGGCCAATTCATTGGAGCGCATTGGATTTGCAAGATTTCTTCGATCTCGTCCATCACCTCGATTGGATCACGTATCTCACGATCCAGCTTATTGATGAAGGTAATGATCGGCGTATCGCGCAACCGGCAGACCTCCATCAACTTAATGGTACGCGGCTCAACGCCTTTCGAACCGTCGATAACCATGAGCGCTGAATCAACAGCGGTAAGGGTTCGGTAGGTATCTTCGGAAAAATCTTCGTGCCCTGGCGTATCGAGAAGATTGACGGTGCGCCCCTGGTATGGGAACTGCATCACCGAGGTGGTCACAGAAATGCCGCGTTCCTGCTCCATGGTCATCCAGTCGGATGTGGCGTGTCGGTCGGATTTGCGCGACTTGACTGTTCCCGCGAGCTTGATGGCACCACCAAACAGCAGCAATTTTTCAGTCATCGTGGTCTTGCCCGCATCCGGATGCGAGATGATGGCGAAAGTACGACGATCGCTAACTTTCATAACA
>DJYW01000123.1:72030-73850 GCA_002450255.1 Gammaproteobacteria bacterium UBA6968 | reverse complement strand
GCTCTTGCTATGCGTTTCAGATCCTGGCGCCATGCGCGAACCCACTGCTGCAAAAATAGAAATCGTTGGTCGAACTAGGACCGGGCGCGACAACGTAGCCGCCAAGTATAAAAGGGTTTGCCTTAGCCTCATACCTAAACACATCGATTTAAGATGGCGGGCCTAGCGTATCGGTAAGGCGCTACGTTACAGAGTTCTGTTCCGCAGTAATGTCTTGCAAGAGCGTCCTGACGGAACCGCTCGGTGCGAATCTGAAGGACCGGCTATGGCGCTTGCGCATCGTCACTCGCGCTCAGGTCGCAGGCTAAGATCAGCGCATCTTCGCGCCCAACCGGCGCTTCATAATAGTCCTTGCGGACGCCTACCGACTGATAAGCTAGCGACTGATAAAGTGCAATGGCAGGCGCGTTGCTACGACGCACCTCCAGAAAGATCTTCGCGGCCTCCGACACTAATCGATGATGCAATTCCGTTAGCAGCTGACGCCCGAACCCGCGCGACTGGCATGCCGATGAAACACAAAGATTGAGCAACTCGGCCTCATTTGCAACAACGCTAGCTAGGCAATAACCGCTCACCTGAGGGCCTGCCTCCAGCACAAGACACCGATAATTCGGCAGCGCTAAAGCATCGACAAAATGCCGTTTCGGCCAAGGCGAAAAGTAAGCGCTGCGTTCGATCACCTCAACCTGATCCAAATCCGCAGGCCGCATACGGCGCACAATCCCCGCGCTGTGTTCTGAAGCGGGTTTGAGGACCGACTCAATATTCGTTTCTTCGTGTGTCATCACTTTTAAAATTGAGCAAAAGGGGCAATGCAATCTGGTGTAGGGATGCCATCGGCCTTTGTGCCGTTGCGGTTTTTATCTTTCGAAAGCAGCGACAATGGCAGCCCACAACTCGCGCTTGGCCGCAGCGTTGCTAAACAGACTCGCCAGCTCGGGAATTGTACAAGTCTTTTCTGGTAGAGGCTGCCAGAGCTGCAGCTGCTGCTGTAGCGCCTTGTCGACCAACAGCAAACTACCCGGCGTGTGGACTTCATGTTTTTGCCAAAACGCACCGAGCGCTTTCGCCGGCGTGCCCTGCGGCGAGAGGACGGGCCATTGAAATTCGCTGAACTGAACCGCTTTTGCCGAAGCGCCATGGTCAGACTGATTGCCTTGATGACCGGGCAGCCCAGGCTGCAGCGACGCCGCAGCAACCAGCACATCACTAACAAATTTTTTACGCGGAGCGGCGAACGCGTCCACCGACAGCAGCAACAAAACGCGTCCTGGCTGTTCAGGTAGCGGCCGAACCAGTTTGGCCACAAAGAATTTGATAGGCGGTACAAGCGACTCTGATACTGATCCAAGCGGTTGTGATGCTTCTGGCATTGCAGTTTGAAGCCCCGCTTCTGCCGAGTCTTGAGCGGATAACGCCATCGCGTCATCTGCCTGGCCTTGTGGCGCCACAGCCTCTGCACCAGGGTCGCTTTGCATTAACCGACTAAGCTCGCGCCTGGCCTTGACGCCTTCCGACGCTGCAATATCTGCTTCTGCGGTTAGATCGACCTCATCACGCCTCGACTCGGAGGTGCGAGACGGGCTACTCGCCGCTGGCTGTGCACCAGGCTGGCCGGTAAGTCGCGGATACCAGACCTGGATACCCATATCCGCCAGCATCTGGCGCTTACGCGGAGACAATCGACTGTGGAACGGTGCGCTTGGCATGAGCAGGAACTCGCAACGGTAGACTGGTAAAAGTCAGTCTACGTCTTTTCAGTTGTTAACGGCAGAACGTTTCTTAAGGTCTTTTTTGCAGCCGAATTTGCAGCCGAA
>DJYW01000123.1:59018-71712 GCA_002450255.1 Gammaproteobacteria bacterium UBA6968 | reverse complement strand
TTGCAGCCGAATTTGCAGCCGAATGAGCAGTTGATTTCGCGCTCTGATGGTTATTCTGCGGCGATGCTTGAGCAGTATAGAACACAGGCCCAACAGGATAGATTAATGGCTCTCAGATGGTATTAATTTGCGCCGGCTTTTTGCCGACGCCACCACCATCGTTCCAATAGCATGATCAAAAACCAAAGCGCATACACAAAAACTTCTGCAAAACCGTCTTTGCGTAACCAGGCCAGATGCAGTATCGCGAGCGGCACCACCACATAGATCGCGCTGTGCAGACGCTGCCAATTGCGGCGCAGGCGCCGTCGCCAGGCTGCGGTAGAGGTCATTGCCATTGGTAGGAGACCTGCGACTGCCATCATACCGGCGGTGATATAAGGCCGCTCAACCACGTCCTCGAGCAATAAGCTGAAACTGGCTTCTATATACAGCCAGCCATAAGTCACGAAATGCAGGGTGACGTAAGCGAATGCAAATAGACCCAGCATCCGGCGTGCCGGGCCTAACGCTGGCAGTGCCAGGCGGCGCTTCACCGGCGATAGGCTAAAAGCGCACAGCAAGATAATGATCGCCGTGCTGCCTAAAAAGTGCAGCAGACCCTCAGCGGGATCTGGCCCAAAACCAGAAGTGGGTTGTTGTGCTTCCCGCCAAATACCCAGCGCAACCCAAAGCAGCGGTAGGCTGAGGGCGATGGCAAGGCAGGCTTTAAGCTGCCTGGTAGATACCCGTTGCAGTAGATTGTGGCTCAATTGCGTTGCCCAATACCGCTATCCGTTAATAATACTTGGAAAGATCCATACCGCTGTAAAGACCAGCCACTTCGTCTGCGTAGCCATTAAATGGCAGCGTTGGCCGTCTATTCGGATCAAAAATCGAGCTCGGTAAGCGCCGTTCGCTAGCCTGACTCCATCGCGGGTGCGACACGTCGGGATTCACATTCGCGTAAAACCCATATTCATGCGGCGCTAGTAACTGCCAGGTATTCTTCGGCTCGCGGTCTGTAAATCGAATGCTAACGATGGACTTAATGGATTTAAAACCGTATTTCCAAGGCACAATCAGCCGCCATGGTGCGCCGTTTTGATTTGGCATTGGCTTGCCGTAAACCCCTGTCGCCATCAATGTCAGCGGGTGCATCGCTTCATCCATGCGCAACCCCTCTACGTAGGGCCAGTCAATGCTCGAGAAGAAGGCACGCTGTCCTGGCATTTCTTCTGGACGATAAAGCGTTTTGAATTCCACATATTTAGCTTTTGCAGTGGGTTTAAACTGGGCAAGAATTTTCCCGAGCTGAATCCCTTGCCATGGCACCACCATTGACCACGCTTCGACACAACGAAACCGATAGGTCCGGTCTTCCACATCCAGACCCTGCAACAAATCGCCAAGCGCAAATGCTCCGGTTTTTTCTGCTTCGCCGCTAACCGTCACAGTCCATGGGTCGGTAGTCAGTTGGCCAGCGTTAGCAACCGGATCAGACTTGTCCGTTCCAAATTCATAAAAATTATTAAACTGCGTCACGATTTCTTCTGGGGTCAGCTCATCATCATTTTGCAATCCAGCAAAAGCCACAGGACTTGCCAGCATACCGCTCAAGCCAAGCCCGGCGCCCAGTGTCAGGCTCTGCTGCATAAATTGGCGTCTATTGCGAAAGATACCCTCCGGGGTAATTTCACTGCTGGGGATCTGCACTGGCTTGCCGATTAGCATGTTTAACTCCTGGGATGGCTGTGGCGAATCCGTTTAGGTGTCGCTTACTGCGTTGTCAATCATTAGCTATAGTTTAGGGTAAGTTGTGTCGAAGCCGCGTTGATGAATTCACCGCGATGACGATAAAGCGATAACACGCTTTTCGCCGATGATAATGCGGGACTGTTTGCGCCGAAGACTGACAAAAGCGACAGGCGCACCTCGCGGCTGCCTACCGCTGTTATTTTCAGTGCCAGTGGCAATTCTTTGTGGCATTTGCCCACGGCACTGGCTAATTGCACCGACCTATGGCACTCGCTTTGATGGTGCTTACGCCGTGGGCTTGTTGATTTTTTTGGAGATCAGTTTGGCCATCGCCCGCGCCGGCGCAGAAGCCGCATAAGCAACACCAATAAGTAGCAGCACCAAAGGCGGATCGACTAACAAAATTGCGAAGCCCAGTGTCACTAATACGAGGCTCAAAAATGGAATACGCTCACGTAAGTTGATCCGCTTGGGAGAGTAGTAAACGAAATTCGAAACCATCAACAAACCAACGCAGGCGGTCAATAGCGCTAAGCTTAGGGCAACGCTCAATGGCATCGCACCACTCGAAGAGGACAGCAACCACACGGCGCTGGTGAGTAATCCTGCAGCCGCTGGACTCGCTAATCCGGTGAAATGAGTATCGTCGCTATGAGTATTGAATCGAGCTAGGCGCAAGGCGGCGCAAGCCATATAAATGAAGGTCACCACCCAGCCAATTTGACCCAAATCACCGACACCCGAACTGAAGACAACTAAAGCAGGCGCCACCCCAAACGCGACCATGTCCGACAAGCTGTCAAATTCCGCGCCAAATTCGCTTTCAGTCTGAGTAATTCTCGCGACTCGACCATCTGCAGTATCCAGCGCCATGGCGATAAAAATCGCGAAAACGGAAGCCTGAATATTGCCCTGCATTGCTGCAACGATGGCGTAAAACCCAGCAAATAGCGCGGCACTGGTGATGATATTCGGTAACAAGTAAATCGCTCTACGGCTGCGATTGCCTTGGTCTAAGCCAGCGTCTTTTTGCTCGTCTGTTGCCATATCGTTTAATACAGGCGTCTCTGTATTGGTTTGCTGCGCCTTGTGACGGCGCACGAAATCTTTACCCACCTCGCGTAAACGCGTGATTTTCTGGCGACCTTTCATCGTAATTTACTCTTTGAAAAACTTGCAAAACGCATGCTCGTTACCTTCTAGCCGTGAGAGCAACGATCCACTTTCCAGGCAGCGCGGCTGACTGTCTGCTGATTACAGAGGCCTTAGCAATCAAGCCGAATGCTGCGCCAATTTAGCTACAGGCCTCATTACGCTGGTGGCTGCAACCGGGTTGCTTAAGTAATCGTCTGATAAGGTAATTTGTTAACCAAAGCTAACAATACTAACTGCTCGTCAGGCATCTGTTGAAACTGATTCCTATCCCAACAGTGACGGTTTCACCGTTTACCGCTTAACGACCCCAACGCTAAGTGCAGTAGTTACCCGCCACGGTCTAATCTTTTGCCACAAATACTCCATGCAAACAAGCGCAAAGAGACCAGAGCGGTTTATCTTCGCAGGATCGGCTAGCGCAAGTTTTAGGAAAATAGCTGTTATCGGAGTAGATGCCTGCTCACCTGCAGCTGGGGAAAGGCTTAAGCAACGTGCAGCCGCCTTGGCGTATATGTAGAACAACAGGGGTCGCCAAACACGCCGTAAAAACAGCTTGAGGCCCTGACAAGCCATGGTGGTCATGCAAGGCCTTAATACAAAAGGACGGTCTAGTTAATTTCTTTGTTAACCAATCGGTTTTCCTGAATCCACGGCATCATGCCACGTAAACGTTCACCCACTGCTTCGATGGAATGCTCTTTCGATATGCGTCGCATCGCTTTAATGCTGGGTGCGCCTGCCTGATTTTCCTGGACGAATTCTTTTGCAAAACGGCCCGTTTGAATTTCGTTAAGGATCCGCTTCATTTCCTGCTTAGTCTCTTCAGTTACTACGCGTGGACCGCGGGTGAGACCGCCGTACTCAGCTGTGTTAGAAACCGAGTACCACATGTTGGCCACACCGCCCTCGTAAAACAGATCGACGATCAGCTTCAGTTCATGCAGACACTCGAAATAAGCCATCTCAGGGGCATAGCCCGCTTCAACGAGGGTTTCAAAACCCGCCTGCACAAGCGCCGCTGCGCCACCACACAGCACCGCTTGCTCGCCAAACAAATCGGTTTCAGTCTCCTCTCGGAAGGTGGTTTCGATCACGCCAGCGCGACCGCCGCCGTTCGCCGAAGCGTAAGAAAGCGCAATATTTTTGGCTTGTCCTGTGGCGTCCTGAGCAATCGCGATAAGACTCGGTACGCCGCCGCCCTCGGTGTAGGTCGAACGAACCGTATGACCTGGTCCCTTGGGAGCGATCATGATCACGTCCAAATCTGCACGTGGCTCAACCAACTCGAAATGAATGTTAAAACCATGGGCAAACGCAATTGCCGCGCCTTCCTTTAGATTGGGTTCAATTTCATCGCGGTACAGATCCGCCTGCAATTCATCCGGCACCAGAATCATGATCAAATCAGCGCCCTGCACCGCAGCGGCGACCTCTTCTACCTGAAACCCTGCGTTAGCCGCCTTCACCCAGGAACCGGAGCCTTTACGCAAACCAATCACCACTTCTGCCACACCTGAATCACGCAGATTATTAGCATGAGCATGGCCTTGAGATCCGTAGCCAACGACCACTACCTTCTTGTTTTGAATAATGGATAAGTCAGCGTCTTTATCGTAATAGACCTGCATGGTGTGTCCCTCTCTATTTCGTTTCTATTTGGTTGTTCAGTGATGAGTCGTTCTGAGCTTTTGCAGTCAGATTGTTTGCCTTTGAACTGGTGCTGTTACAGCGCCAGGATTCGATGTCCGCGACCGATGCCAGATACGCCGGACCGTACCACTTCGAGCACCTTAGCCTGATTTTCCGCATGGGCGGAGTCGGTTATTGCATGGATAAAGGCGTCCAGCTTCTCGCTGGGACCAACCAGCTGAATCGTGTAGGTGTCCGCGCTCACATCGATGATCTGGCCCCTGAAAATGTCAGCTGAACGTTTTACTTCTTGCCGCACATCAGCTTCCGCCAGCACCTTGATCAGCATTAGCTCCCGCTCGATATGACTGTCTTCGCAAAGATCATCAATTTTAACAACCTCGATTAGTCGATCGAGGTGTTTAATGATCTGCTGAATCTTGCCTTCGTCTCCAGAGGTTGTCAGGGTCAGGCGAGACAACGTTGGGTCTTCCGTAGGCGCGACAGTCAACGATTCAATATTGTAATTCCGCTGTGCAAACAGGCCTACCACACGGGACAAGGCGCCTGCTTCATTTTCCAACAATACGGCCAGAATTCGACGCATCAGACCCTCTCCTCAAGGGTCTTCGCCAAAACCATATCCCGCATGGCGCCCCCTTTAATCGCCATCGGGTACACGTGCTCATGAGGGTCTACCCAAACATCAACAAATACCAGGCGATTCTTATACGTATCGGAAAAAGCCAGTGCCATGGCGTCTTCGAGTTCCGCAGCCTCAGCAACCTTGATACCCACATGCCCAAACGCTTCAACGAGCGTCTTGAAGTCCGGCAACGAATCACTGTAAGTACTCTGCGAGTGACGGCCCCCGTATTGCATATCCTGCCATTGCTTAACCATACCCAGCGCCTGGTTGTTCAGATTAATGATCTTGATCGGCAATCCATACTGCAGACAGGTGGAAAGTTCTTGCATGTTCATCATGAAGGAACCCTCACCGGTGACGCAGGCGACCACAGCATCCGGCTGTGCCATTTGCACGCCCATGGCCGACGGTAAACCAAAACCCATGGTGCCCAAGCCGCCAGAGTTGATCCAACGCCGCGGCAAATCAAAATGGTAATACTGGGCAGCAAACATTTGGTGCTGGCCGACATCTGAGGTAATAAACGCATCCCCATCTGTGGCTCGGTACAAAGCCTGTATCGCTAACTGGGGTAGAATCGCTTTGCCAGCCTCGGGTACCAACTTGTGGTTCAACCCGTGCTGTGCTCGCCAGCCCTCGATCTGCTCCCACCAGGCTTGTAATGCATTTTTGTGTGACGCTTGCTCGGCTTCGCTGCGATTGTTCAAAACGCCTTCAAGGTCTGCTATCAGCGCACGCAGCACACTCCGAGCGTCGCCCAGCAGGCCGATGTCACTGGCTACGATTTTGTCTATGGAAGCGGGATCGATATCCAGATGGATAATCGTCGCCTTTGGTGAGAACTTATCTGGATTGTTAGTCACTCGATCATCGAAGCGCGCCCCAAGTGCGATGACAAGGTCCGCGTCATCCATGGTCATGTTAGCCTCATAAGTGCCGTGCATGCCGAGCATGCCAAGGCTCTTCGGATCGGTACCTGGAAAAGCACCTAGGCCCATCAGCGTCGACGCAACCGGCGCACCTAATAGCGATACGAGCTCTCGCAGGTCGACCTCAACATCTGCCTGAACAATACCCCCACCGACATAAAAGACCGGCCGTTTAGCTGCTGCCATAGCCTGAGCGGCACGCTGCACTTGCTCCGGCTGAGCACCGCTTACCGGCGCGTAAGATCGCAAGTTAACGGCATCTGGGTAGACGTAAGGCACCGTTTGCGCCGGGTCAGTTGTATCCTTCGGCACATCGATAACCACCGGACCAGGCCGGCCCGTAGTCGCGATATAAAACGCTTTCTTAACCACCGCTGGTATCTCTTCGGCGGATTTCACCATAAAGCTGTGCTTCACCACAGGACGCGAAATACCGACCATATCGGTTTCTTGGAACGCATCTGTACCAATTAGATTGGTCGGTACCTGACCGGAAATCACCACCATTGGAATGCTATCCATGTAGGCGGTTGCGATACCGGTAATCGCATTGGTCGCACCAGGGCCCGATGTGACGAGGACGACCCCTGGCCGGCCGCAGGAACGCGCGTAGCCGTCCGCCATATGCGTTGCAGCCTGCTCATGCCGCACCAAAATGTGCTCTATTTTTTGCTGGCGGAAGATCGCATCATAAATATGCAAAGCCGAGCCTCCTGGATAACCAAAGATGTACTCGACTCCTTCGTCCTGCAACGAACGAATCAGCATGTCTCCACCAGATAGCATTTCAGCCATTATGTACCTCATCCATCCTAAACATCGCGTTTTGCACCGGTTACGCGATGAAGGGTAAGCTATTGATTTCTTTGGGACACGGGACAGGCCCGCAGCGAGCCGGCTATTCTTGTGATTCCGAGGCAGCATGTCAAACTGGAAAGTCTCCCAGCGCATATTCTGGGGACGTTTTCTACTAATCTTTACGTTCTGTGCCGTATGCGGCCCAGAACTTCAAATAGAAAAGAAGAGAAGCGCAGGCAGAGGTAAGTCAGAACGAGCGAGGCAGCGCAATCACGCTCGCCATTCGACCGGTCTGTCCCGGACCGCCAGCTTGCGTAGCCTGCCGATAAGAAAATAGTCGCGCGTCGGTATAGGTGCAATGGGCGGAGGAGAAAATCGCCTCAACCGGCAGACCAATTCGCCGCAATTTCAATTCTGCCAAGCACTTCAGATCCAGTAGTCGTTTGCTGCTATCCGTCGGGTGACTCAACACAACCTGCGGCGTATGTACCGCTATGGGTTGCCAGACCTCCGCGCCCACCTCATAGCTTTGCGGACCAATACCGGGGCCAATCCAGGCTACCAAATCATCTGCCGCAACGGGCATCGCGGCGACTAAGGCCTCTAGCACGCCCGCAACTAATCCGCGCCAACCGGCGTGCGCCGCACCGATTACAGTGCCTGCTCGGTCGCATAACAAAACCGGTAAACAATCTGCGGTTTGAATGGCTAAGGCCACACCGGGCTGTTTTGTCCACATGGCATCAGCCCTTGGCGTTGTTTCGGCGGTTGGCGCAAGCTCGCTGTCCATACCGCTTTCTGGTAATGGCACCTTAGCCACATCGATGCCATGCACCTGGTCGAGCCACTGCACGATACACGGCTGCGCTAGCGCATCTGTATTGGCCTCAGCAAGCGCGCCTCGCTCTAACGCGGCAATCGTTAGGGTCAGTCTTTGACGATTCGCAGTAACGTGCTCTGCGGCGTCGCCAATGTCATAGCGAAGATTATTGCTCGCGAAAGGGCCGGTGCTTACGCCGCCGATTCGAGTAGTCGTAAACGCGATTACGTTTGCATGCGTGATAGTCCAGGAGGGCCACAGCAACTCATCTTCGGCCAATAGAGAGGCGATATTCGACGTTGGCAAATAATCGCTCATGCCAGGTCAACTGCCTGCATCAACCACTTGCGACAAATCGGCGTCCGCAGCCAACAGCTCGGTGAGATGAGCAAAGTCTTCCGGTGGCGGCTGATCAAATGCCATAAATTCTTTGCTAACGGGATGCTCAAAAGCCAAATGTGCTGCATGCAAGGCTTGGCGCGGAAAGCTTTGTAACAACTGCACCATGCTCGCCTCAGCACCTTTTGGAATTCGACCGCGACTGCCATATAAGCGATCGCCCACCAACGGGTGCCCAATGCTCTGTAGGTGGACCCGAATTTGATGTGTTCGACCGCTGCCAAGGCGAGCCTCGATGAGGGTATGCACGCGATACCGATCACGCACTCGTACCTCAGTGAAAGCGGGTTTGCCGTCGTCGCGCACTGCTTGCCGTTTACGCGCCCGCGGATCTCGGCCAATCGACGTGTCGATATCTTGACCGGCGACCATTGCGCCTTCACAAACCGCCACATAATGCCGTGCGACCTGGCGTGCTTGAATCGCTGCGACTAGATACCGGTAGGCTGCGGAACTGGCAGCAACAACCATCAGACCGCTGGTATCTTTATCTAACCGATGCACGATGCCAGCGCGAGGCAGCTCAGCAAGTGTTCTGCGATAATGGAGCAGCCCATTCACCAACGTGCGGTCGCGATTGCCAGCACCAGGATGCACCACCAAACCCGCGGGTTTATTTAGCACCAGAATATCGGCATCCTCGTAGATCACATCCAGCGCCATCGCCTGAGGTTCATGCCACGCCTCTAGGTCACGCACCTGTGCGATAAGCTGCAGCTGTTCGCCTCCAAACACCTTGGTTTTCGGTTTTACAGTCTCACCATTGAGGGTTAAGTCACCGGCGCCAATCCAGCGTGTTAACTCAGCGCGAGAAAAATCCTGGAATAAGATCGCTGCGACTTTATCAAGTCGCTCGCCCGCCAATGCGTCCGGCACTTCGCCTTGTTGAAAATCTGTTTCGTCTGGCTCTTCCATGCGCAGATGATAGCGCCAAATCCGGCACGACGCTGGGCTTTGACGCCGAGGCATTGGATCTATGCTGGGTTGGCAGATTCTCTGTAGGCTCAGAAAAGTAAGACAAGCTAAATGCGGAAGAGAATTGATTTCAGCACTTGCGACGTAAATCGTCGACTCATACTCGTTGCAGTGACTAGCATGAAACCGTCTTGTCTTTCCGAATCTCATTCGACAGGTTTTTGCCCAACGCTTTTTCGTACGGCCCAAACATCGTCTCTCCGATGCTCAAGCATCGGTAGCAAAGACGCCTGCAGCAAGAAGGGCTATGTCTCGTGTAAGGAAAGCGCCCGATAGATGACTCGTCACGAGCAAACTCTGCAGAAAACGCCATCCGGATAAACGCCCCGGCTTAGAGTTAGCAAACCTTACCAGGACGATTTCGTTTCGCAGGATGGCAGCAGACTCCGTATGAGGTCTATAATGCAGCCCGTCAGTCGGTTACCCAGTCACATAGGCATACCATCACATGTTGTTGCAGCTGTTTTCATCTCAGTTTCCCCGTCCACCAGCTCTTGCCAACGATGACAAGAGCAGCAGGCCATGCGAATCCCGAAAGCACTCCGCTTCAGCGCGAAGAATCGCTGCGGCGGCGCTTATGTTGGCGATGACTGGCTGCAGTTGGATGCCATTTGTGGGTGGCGATAAAGACGAGGTGGATATAGAAACCATCGAGACCACCGAGCAGAAAGTCTACCAACAGGCGCAACGTTCACTGCGCACCTCGAACTTTACCTCCGCGATACAGCAGCTGGAATTGTTGGAAGCGCGTTTCCCATTTGGTGATTTTGCGGAACAAGCGCAACTGGAGCTCATCTACGCTCGCTATATGAGCTACGACTTGGAAGGCGCCCGGTCGGGTGCCGATCGCTTCATCCGGCTGCATCCAAACCATGAAAATGTGGATTACGCTTTTTACCTGAAAGGGTTAGCCGCATATCGTCCCGGCACGAATTTGCTAGAAGGTTTGATCCCTGGTGACCGCGCCAAAAGAGATATGCTGCCGGTACGCGAATCCTACACAGAGTTCGCAACCCTATTGAGCCGGTATCCCAACAGCCAGTTTGCGCCGGACGCCAAGCAACGAATGGTTTATCTGCGGGATCTATTAGCACGATCAGAATTAGCGGTGGCCGACTATTATCTGCGTCGCGGCGCGCTCGTCGCTGCCGCTAACCGGGCCCGTTTTGTTTTGGACAATTACCCCGAAAGCTCGGCTCGTGCTGACGCCTTAGCGACCTTGGTGGAGTGCAATACAAAGCTTGGACTGGAAGAAGAAGCCGACAACGCACTACGCGTCTTGGCGCTGAATCATGCCGACTATCCTGCCTTCGACGAGAGTGGCCAATTTGTGTTAGCAGATCGCATCCAAAATCGCGATCGCTCGTGGGTCAACTTGCTCACGTTAGGCTTGCTGGATCGGCCTGACGCACCGCCGCCAATCACCATTCGTTAAGCGCTACAGGCCCACGACACTATCGATACTGCCGTTGTGTCCAACAAAGTGTCCAACAAAGTGTCTAACAACGAGGGCAGTATTGATGAAAGTCCGGCAGCACCGGCTGCAAAAAACTGCAGATCGTCGGCTCGAGCCAGCAATCTCCTACTAGTTAGCAAGCGGAACGCGCTCCTAATATTCGCAAGGCACGTTACGCTCTCGTCATGCTGTGCCGCGGCTTCACTCTTCTTGAAATATTAATCTGCGTATCTGTGCTGTCTGCGCTCGCCTACTTTGCGCTACCCAATCTATTCTCGCTCAAGCACGCAGAGGACCTGGATCTGTTAGTACAGCGGTATGTGCGTGTATTGCGGACCGCACAACATGTCTCTCTATCGCTGCGCGCACCCGTTATGGTATGTCCGCGCGAAGCAGACAAAACACACCAGACTCCGGTCCGATCTCCTGAAGAAATCGTTCGCGGATTGAAGTGCGCCACGGCTAACCGATGGCACAGCGGCGCACTTGTCTTTGTCGACGTAAACAACAATCTAAGCTTTGATCGGCCGGATGCATTACTGGAAGTCATTGCACCGCTGGCACGAGGCCAAGCCCTAACTTGGCGGAGCTTTGGCTCGCGACCTTATGTGCGTTTTTTGGCGAATGGACTAACCGCTTGGCAAAACGGTCGCTTAACCTTCTGCAGTGCCGGCGCAACAATGGTGATCGTAGTGAATCACAGCGGACGACTATACGCCGAATCTGCGAAACCTCTGCGGCTTGGGAAAAACAAACTGTCTTGTACAGACTTATGAGCCACTAGTGGCGCAGCGGCAAGGTCCTCCGACCCTGATTCGCAGTTAGATATGCGCTGTTTGGTGATCAAAGTTAGTCGTCTGTTGGCGAATAACTCGCAACTGCGGCCTCTGCATTAGACACCGCTAAAATCGATACATCGAAGGTGATGTCCGTGCCGCTCAACGGATGATTGAAATCAACACGAATGGACTCGGTATAGATGTCGACAATGACACCCGGCAGTTCGCCGTCCGGTGCCTGAAACGAAACCACCAGGCCGGGCTCTAATTCATCTTCACTCATATCACCGAAACGAGAACGCGCCATAGTGCGGATATTTGCTTCGTTCCGCTCACCAAATGCTTGCGCGGCGGGTATCAGGAGTTGCGCGTCGTCGCCGGCAGACATTCCTATAATCGCGGCCTCAAAACCGGGTAAGAGATTGCCATCCCCGATCACCAACTCGGCTGGCTTCCCGCGACGAGTCGTATCGATTTCCTCACCGGTAGGCAAAATCAGGCCAAAGTGCATTTTGACCTTCGATCCAGCCGCTATCCTCGGCGCGTGGGTCTGCGAAGAAGCGATGACATCAGACATAACGTTTCCTATTTCGAACTGGGATAGTCATTAAGCCACTGTGGATGTCTGAAAATAATGTAAATCCAGAGCCCAACTCCACAGCACAATGCGGAGTCAGCGATGTTGAAGGCTGGAAAAATATAAGTCTGATAGTGCACCAGAATGAAATCGACGACATAACCATCCACAGCTCGGTCATACAGGTTACCCAAGGCACCGCCAAGTATTAACGCATAGATCCACCCCATTGGCCGCTGGTCTTTGTGCAACCGAACGACTTCAACAATCAGATAGGCGCAAACCGCAATCCCCAACACGACAAAGAACCACCTCTGCCAGCCGCCCGCATCGGCGAGAAAAGAAAAAGCAGCCCCTTCGTTGTGCCATCTCACCCAGGCAAAAAACTCAGTGACCTGAAGCCGCTCTCCCAAATAGAAATGCCCAACTATCCACCATTTGGTTAGCTGATCCGCGGCGAACACGAAAATCGCGGCAATGAAGAATGGGCCCGGATGAGCAGCGTCAGAATTTGCGGAGTTCGCAGAGGTGTCGACCATGGTTATTAGTTCGTTCAGTAGTTGGGACAGTGCTCAAATGAGTCGATTATATATGTCGCTTCGATTTGCAGGCCGGTTGCTATAACGAGAGCCGCTCAATGCTCGTTATTGTGGGGCGTTCTTAAGCTAAACCTTAGCTATGCCAGCGGTCTATCCGCTGTGCGACCCATTGCGCAAAAGCTTGGCCAGACATTCTTTACTTAACCATTCTGCTTTAGCAGGGCCTTGCGCAGCAGAATGCTAACCGAAGCC
>DJYW01000123.1:52633-58682 GCA_002450255.1 Gammaproteobacteria bacterium UBA6968 | reverse complement strand
AACGCGTGCACATCGAAGTCCCCCAAAGTCGCGTACGAAAGACGGCAAGTCTTATCTAAAGCGACAGGGTTCAAGCAGCGTCGCTCCTGATCGCTCTACTGATGAAAATAAGCGTGCGCCTCGCGAATATCGGTATCCAACTGTGCTTGCAGTGCATCAAGCGACCCGAACGCCTGCTCAGCACGTAATTTGTGTTTGAAGGTGACTGACAACAATCGCCCGTAAAGATCGCCGGAATAATTCAACAAGTGGACTTCTAGCAAGGGCTCTTTGCCATCTACAGTCGGGCGCACACCGATATTCGCAACGCCATGATGCAACGCGGTTAGGTCATCGCTGACACCGCTAACCGTCACGCAATACACGCCTTCCAGCGCCGCTCGATAACGTTGTAAACGGATATTCGCGGTTGGCACACCCAACTGACGCCCCAACTGACGACCAAAAACAACCCGGCCCATAATAAAGTATTCGTGTCCGAGCAGCGTTTGCGCGTACGCAAAGTCGCCTTTGCTCAAAGACTCGCGCACGAGTGTACTGCTAATTCGGTCGGCACCATCCTGGAGCGTATCCATTTGACTCACGGTGTAGCCCATTTCGGCACCAGCATCGACCAACATTTGAAAGTCACCCTCACGACCCCGACCAAAACGGAAATCGTCGCCGACCACGACATGGCTCGCACCGAGTCGCTTGGGAATCAGATCCTCGGCAAACCACTGCGCCGCGACGTTGGACAATTTGGTATTGAATGGCAGACACAGCAACCGCTGCAATCCGGTCTGACGCAACAGGCAGACCTTTTCGCGAAACCGGGTGAGTCGCGCCGGCAACTGAGTCCCTGCAAAAAATTCCCTGGGCTGGGGTTCAAAGGTCATCAAGGCACTCGGCAAATTACGCTCCGCTGCCTGCTCACAAAGCTTGGCAATCACGTGCTGATGACCTCTGTGTACACCGTCAAAATTACCTATCGTCAACACACAGCCCCGGTGCCGGTCTCTTAGGTTATGTAGTCCAGAAATGATTTCCATAGCTGTAGTATAGACGGTCTTACTCCGCCTGGGACTTATCCGTTGCCGATTTCTGCGGTGGCATAATCGCACCCTCCTGACGGAAGTCGCTGCTCCGCAGGCCCAACAGCAGCAGCAGCAGTGTATAAGCAAGCACAGCGCCAACAATTAATGTCGGCAGACCAAGCAAGCGCGCAGCTACGCTCTGTGCATTCCAGAATGCTGGAGATAGCGGCCCGACTATGAGAAAGATAGCCAGCACAGTGCCCGCAGCGACCATTTTCAAAACCGCTACAACTAAGCCTGAACTCGCCGCATAAAGCCCCTGCCGGCGTAACTGCAAGTACAAAACGAGTGCCTGGGTCCAAGCCGAAAACGCGGTCGCCATAGCCAAGCCAATATGACCAAGCACATGGATCGTGGACAGACTTACCAGGATGTTCACCGCGATGGCCGCAAGTGCTGCGCGTAATGGCGTCGTCGTGTTTTGATGAGCAAAAAAGGCCGGCGCCAGAACTTTTACGAGTACAAATCCAGGAAGCGCAAAGGCAAACATCTGCAAAGCGGCTGCCGCCATCTGAATGTCGTGAGCGGTCATTGCGGTCCCCGGCAAGGACGCAAAGATCAGCGCTACCAGCGGCTCGGCCAAAGCATATAAACCCACTGCCGCAGGCACACTCAAACCAAGGCCAAGCTTAAGCCCCCAATCCACAACCGCACCAAAGTGTTTGGGATCATTGCGACTGGCGATGGCTGAAAGGTGCGGCAACATCACCGTGCCGAGGGCAACTGCGACTAGACCGATAGGCAATTCGAGCAGTCGGTCGGCGTAATACAACCATGCGATGCTGCCGCTAATTAAAGTCGAAGCCAAAATAGTGCTGACGATCGCATTAATCTGACTCACCGAAGCAGACAACAACGCGGGTCCCAAAAGCCGTCTTACCTGGCTTATCCCAGGATGCTTCACTTGCAGCGATGGCCTAGGCAGTAAGTCCTGCCTTAGCAAAAACGGAATTTGCAAACATAGCTGAGTGATACCCGCTACCACAACGCCCCAAGCCAACACTTCAATGTTCGGAAGGCTAGTCCATTGAGCAACGGCGATGCCTCCAGCAGCAAGTAAACAGACATTCAACAGCACTGGGGTAACTGCAGGTAGCGCGAACCGACCATGCGCGTTGAGCAGCGCTCCGGCGTAAGCCGTAAGAGAAATTAATCCGAGGTATGGAAACGTGATTCGCACGAGTTCCGAAGTAGTCTGGAATAGCTCTGGATCACGCGAAAAACCTGGTGCAAATAGCGCTGTAAGGCCTGGGGCACCCACAACACCAAGCACAACAACAGCGACCAAAACGACACTGAACAGACCGGATAACGGCCGCAAAAAGTCTTGCAGTTCGCCGCTGCCCTGAGCCTTGTAGCGCATTAACACCGGCACAAAAGCCTGGCTGAACGCACCTTCGGCAAAAAGCCGTCGAAACGTATTCGGGATGCGAAAAGCAACAAAAAAGATGTCAGCCATTTGGCTCGCACCAAACAGATAGGCAAATACCACGTCTCTCGCCAATCCGCTTAATCGCGACAGCAGGGTCATACTGGACACCATCAACCCCTGCGAAGTCATGTTATTAAGTCGGCGATCCGCCTGATCTTCTGCTTGCTCCGCCAAATGCCCCTCTGCCCGTCATTTCAACTGTTGTTTTAGATCGAAACCTGGCCAATCGCTGGATCGAGCTCAGTCGATTTAGCCAGATATCGCCCGGTAAGATGAAGTCAACGCACATTGCGCTTGTGCTGCGGTTGACATCTCCCTAGGCGAACGGCATATTTGCCGCCCTCAATTTTAGCGCCCATTTTATTTGGGCGTAATTACAATTTCGCAGCCCGTTGGGCGGGAGAATGCATTGGCTAATAGCCCCCAAGCAAGAAAACGAGCGCGCCAAGCGGTAAAACGACGTGCGCACAATGCCAGCCAACGATCGATGGTACGCACCTACATTAAGCGAGTTCTTGGCGCGATTGAAGCCAAGGATGCAGCTACTGCAGGCACGGCACTAACCGAAGCGATTCCAGTGATCGATAAAATGGTGAGCAAAGGTATCTTGCACAAGAACCAAGCCGCCAGATATAAGTCCCGCCTGAATACCAAGGTAAAAGCGCTCGCCACCAGCGCCTAACGAGCGCAAACGTCTCCGTGTATGGCTTCGGAAAACGAGGCCATACGTGTTCTCATATGTCCTACCTCGACTGCCATAGGGCTACTGCCTTAGCTCTACTGCCTTGAATTCCCCGTTTAGGTTTCTGACTTCAGTCTTTGAAGCCGGGCTTCTAAGCTTGTTTTTCTTTGTACCCATTTCGCAAACGCTGCTCCGTTACCACGGTTTTATTCTCTCCATATCTCGCCCAACGCGCGTTATCGCTTTGTACTTGTCGATAAGTCCTGCCTTTTCGCGCGGAGAAGTACCCCCCGTCAAAAGCTTCTTTGCTGCGAGCTGCTGTTGCTAGCACTGCTTATGGATTCTGCAAAGTTGAGCGTTCAGATAGCCGTCGAGGTCCGCTCTAAAGTAAGACCAAGTTATCTCGATGTATGACTTCTGGCTCCGCCTCAATGGACAAGACCTGATTGTAGCTGTCACTGGGCAAGCCACGAATACTGCGCAGTTCCGTATCAGAATAGTTCACTAAGCCCTGCGCTACTGGTCGTCCTGTTGCGTCAATACACTGCACGACCTCGCCACGTACAAACTCGCCGCGCACCTCGCTGACCCCGACTGCCAGCAGGCTGACCCCTTTGCTCTGCAAAGCAGTGACTGCACCGGGGTCGATAACCACTTCGCCCTTTGGCTTCAGTTGTCCGGCGATCCAGGCTTTGCGCGCAGCAATCGGATTCACATCCGCTACCAGCAGCGTGCCGAGATCTGCCGCGTCGACC
This sequence comes from Gammaproteobacteria bacterium UBA6968, assembly GCA_002450255.1. Taxonomy (GTDB): domain Bacteria; phylum Pseudomonadota; class Gammaproteobacteria; order Pseudomonadales; family Azotimanducaceae; genus UBA4421. The sequence goes on along the minus strand of DJYW01000123.1, from coordinate 54,737 downwards.
AATAAGCGTTCTAGTACCTGATGCTCATGCCCGGAAGCGATAACAGTATTGGCACCGGAACGAGCGGCGATTCGGGCCGCCCGCAACTTAGTGACCATTCCGCCACGGCCTAACGAGCCAACGCTGCTGCTGATCTTGGCATCCAGAGTCGAATCATCCGCGCGAGCGTAAGCAATACGCCTAGCGGTCGGGTTGTCGCGTGGATCACTTTCTAAGAGTCCTGCGACATCCGTCAAAATGACCAACGCATCAGCGGCAAGTAAATTAGTAACCAGCGCGGCTAAGGTGTCGTTATCACCAAAACGGATCTCCTCAGTTGCCACGGTATCGTTTTCGTTAATAACCGGCACAATCTTGAGATCAAGCAGTTGGTTTAGGGTAGCCCGCGCGTTTAAGTAGCGCTGCCGATCGGCTAAGTCATCATGGGTCAGCATTATCATCGCTGCACCGCAGCCCAAGTCTCGCAGTGTTGCCTCATAGGCCTGCACCAATCCCATCTGACCCACCGCTGCGGCAGCCTGCAACTCGTGCACTCGGCTAGGGCGCTGACGCCAGCCCAGACGCATACAGCCTGCCGCCACGGCACCCGATGAGACTAAGATCACTTCCTTACCCATGGCGACCAGCACACTGATCTGGCGCGCGTAACTGGCTATACGCGGGAGGTCCAATCCACTGACTGGCTGCGCCAGCAAAGAACTGCCGACTTTAATGACAATTCGCTTGGCTTCGCCAAGCACACGCCGGGAATCACTCACGGACATAGACCACCTCTGGACCATCGTCCAGATCGATATCATCGTCATCCTCTGACCACGCCTCTGCGTCGTTCGGTGACGCATCATCAGTACCGTCCGGCGCAGACAGTTTTGCGCTACGCCGCTGAGCCCGAGAAAGTTCCGAGTGCGCCCAAACGTCGTCTGTTATTTGCTTTTCGACGGCAGCACATTCCTCAGCATATTCGAGGTCATTAGCTAGACGCTCATCATGAACTCGCAACGCCTGCATTAAATCCCGCGTCAGCGCTTTCAATCCAATATCGCCAAGTGCGGAGATCAAATAGATAGGCCGCTCAGCAAACACCTCAGTGAAGGCAGCGTAGAGTTCTGTTTGCGCATCTGCCGACAGCTGATCAACCTTCGACAAGGCCAGCCAGATTGGCCGACGAGTCAATGCAGGGCTGTAAGACAACAGCTCATCTTCGATGGCCAACGCGTTCGCTACTGGATCACTTTGATCCTCCGGCACCACATCGACCAAATGCAGCAACACTCTCGTGCGACTGAGGTGCCGCAAAAACTGCGCACCTAATCCTGCTCCGGTAGACGCGCCGACAATCAAACCTGGAATATCTGCCATAACAAAACTGGCATCTGCCGCGACTCGTACCACGCCGAGATTGGGCACGAGTGTCGTAAATGGATAGTCTGCCACTTTAGGATTAGCCGCGGATACCTGGCCGATCAAGGTCGATTTACCGGCATTGGGTAATCCCAACAAACCGACGTCGGCGAGAAGGCGCAACTGCAGCCGGAGTTGGCGTATTTCACCTGGCTGCCCAGGTAACGTCTTGCGGGGCGCACGATTGGTACTGGACTTGAACGCCGCATTACCAAGGCCACGATGGCCGCCTTTAGCAACCAACAACCGAGTTCTCTCGGTACGTAAATCGCCAATCACCTCCTGGGTTTCGACATCAACAACAGTGGTTCCTACCGGCACTTTGACGTACATGGGTTCGCCTTGAGCACCGGTTTTGTTACGCCCACTACCGCCGCTACCATTCTGTGCCTTATAAGCCGGCTGGAAGCGAAAATCGATCAAGGTGTTTAGCGAGCCGTCGGCTTCCAAAAAAATGTCGCCACCGTCGCCGCCGTTTCCGCCGTCTGGACCACCCTTCGCAATATACTTTTCACGGCGAAAACTAAGGCAGCCGTTACCCCCTTTGCCCGCCGTTACTCGAATTGTCGCTTCATCAATAAATTGCATGTTTGGTCCACATGACTGGGCGATAGAAAGACCCGGACAAAGACTTAGGGCCGAACCCGGACCCTCAGAAAAATTAAGTACTTATCACTGCTCCACTTGGCGCTACCCAGGACGT
>DJYW01000123.1:39480-52280 GCA_002450255.1 Gammaproteobacteria bacterium UBA6968 | reverse complement strand
CGTGTCTAACGAGAGCGTGTCTACCGAGGAGCACTCCCTCAAAGATGCCTCAGGGCACCGACTGTTTGCCGCTTAAGGGTCCAGCTTGGGCTAACCATACGCGTTAAACGCACAAAAAAAACCCCGCCGAAGCGGGGTAATAAACGGACTTACCTAAGCTTCTCGCTAAGTCGGCTATGCACTCGGTACCACGCTTACCGTTTTACGGCGCAGTGGGCCGCGAACAGCGAACTGCACTTCACCATCCGCTTTGGCGAATAAAGTGTGGTCGCGGCCACAACCAACGTTTTCCCCGGGGTGGAACTTAGTACCACGCTGACGCACGATGATATTGCCCGCGATCACTTGCTGGCCACCAAATTTTTTGACCCCAAGTCGTTTCGACTCGGAATCGCGACCGTTGCGGGTACTACCGCCTGCTTTCTTGTGTGCCATTTGCCTTCTTCTCCGTGTGCCTGCCGCTTAACTAGCGCAATTCTCTTAAAGATGATGAAGCGATGTGCGCTCCACCAGGTTATATGGTGCCTTGGTCTGCTAGGCGCTGATAGCCGTTATCTTGACTTCGGTGAACCACTGTCGGTGACCTTGGCGACGCATGTAATCCTTGCGGCGCTTGAACTTAAGCACTCTGATTTTTTTCGCGCGCTCGGTTCGCACCACCTCAGCAGTTACTCGGCCTGTTTCAACAAACGGTGCGCCGACGCTGACATCCTCACCATTCGACACAAGCAGTACCTTGTCGAAAATCACTTCGTCGCCAGGCTCAACGGTTAGAAGCTCCAGCTTCACCATATCCCCTTCACTGACGCGATGCTGTTTTCCACCGCTCTGAAATACCGCAAACATGTTTCACTCCAAACTATCGAACCGGCTAAGCCATTGCTATTCTTCAAACTAACTCAGGGCGGGCAGCTCGACCTATCAATGCGTGTATGCCTTCGCCGCGAAGACGCAGGCGAAAAGTAGGTCTTGTTCCCGGACAATTCTGCGACCGATCCCGGCGCGTTGCCGAGCGATTCGTCCGGCCTGAGACCTGCTTACTACCGTCCTTTTTAGGGCGCGAGATCATACTGACATTTCGGCCTTAATACAAACTGGCCGACCCAATTTCTAAACTGCGACTGCAACAAAATTCGGTAATCGTGGAGATATGGATTTACAATAGCGGTTTTCTATTTCGTCAGTTGGCCATAACGGTCTCGATATGGTTAAGTTGCAAAGCAATTCGCCGCGTCGTCACGATTTTTTAGGAGCAGACGCATCAACGACAGCGTCATGTTCACTTGATGAAACGGTCTGTTAATAAAACGCCTGTTAAGAAAAGTTCTTTGAATGAAAAATCTTTCCATCAGCAAAACAGAATTACCGTTAGAAACATTCGCCGGGGATGATGTGCCGATCACCGCAGAGAGTGGACTGGATTCGGTGTTCGCGCTGGTGCAAGGTGAATTTGCTGCGCTGAATAGCCTGATTCCCAGGCATCTAACCTCAGATGTTGAGCTCGTAGCGGAAATCAGTCGCTACATTGTGGAGAGCGGAGGCAAGCGGCTACGTCCACTCATGACCCTGCTGAGTACGCAGGCGCTTGGGTTTCGCGCCAACTCAAATGCAGAGCACCAAGACAGCAATCACGTCGCACTTGCAGCGATTATTGAATTCCTGCATACCGCGACATTGCTTCACGATGATGTCGTAGATCGTTCAGCACTACGTCGCGGTCGCATGACCGCTAACGAACTTTGGGGCAATGCACCCAGCGTGCTGGTTGGCGATTTTCTGTATAGCCGCGCTTTTCAGCTGATGGTCGATCTTGGCGATCTGGACATTATGCGTGTGCTCTCAAATGCCACAAATACCATCGCTGAAGGCGAAGTGATGCAACTGTCTCATGTTGGCAATTGCAATCTGAGCGAAACCGATTATCGGAAGATCATAAGCTGCAAGACCGCGCTATTGTTTGAAGCGGCCACGCACAGCGGCGCGCTCCTCGCGCACCGCCAAAGTAAGGTAGAGCCACAGCATACCGAGGCGATGCGTCGCTTCGGTTTACACTTTGGCATCGCCTATCAGCTCATCGATGACTACCTGGATTACGTCGGCAACACAGCTGAATTAGGCAAGCAAGTCGGTGACGACTTAGCAGAAGGAAAGTTGACGCTACCGATCATCCACGCGCTTCGGACCGCCTCTGCAAGTGACATTCGTGTCGTAACCGAAGCAATTGACAGTCGCTCAAGCGAGCACTTTACCGACGTGATCAGAGTCGTGAAGGAATCAGGCGCCCTGGACCACACTCGCAATGCAGCCGTCGAAGAAATTAATTTGGCTTTGGCGTGTTTAGAACCGATACCCAGCAGCCCCTACAAAAGCGCCATGCAGCACGTCACTCATTTCTCCGCAAATCGAATCTGCTAAGCCAACCTCTTGGCTTGACTTTGCAAGCATCTGGATAAGAAAACTTAAAGGTCAGCTCAGTCACTTTGACGCACCGGACCTTAGCATGCTTGAGAAAATCTAAGCTGGCAGGACATGCGAATTTTCGTCAGCCCAAACCCACGCAGCCATACACCCTATCCGCTTATAATATCCGTTAGTCTTAAACGCCCGCCGGTTTTAAATCCATTCCTTTAGTTTTAGGTCCGCGCATTCAAGGTTTATGCATCTTAGAGCCGCCCTGACTCGCGCCATTTCTTTACGCTAAAGGTTTCGCCTATGTCAAAAGTACAGTCAGCAATAACGCGACAAATAGTTCGGGGATCAGTGCGTGAACGATCTAATACAAACCCTCATCCATCAATTTTCCAGCCAACCGTTTCGTCTTCAATCACAGCGTCTTTTATCACTCCATCATTTCTCTCGCGAGTTTTAACCGACTCATTACTTCCGAAAGCGCACTGGCGGCCGAGCCTTTGCGAGTGTTTAACAGCAACTGTCATATGTTCATTTATCCTGCTCAGCGGCTGCGGCTCTTCGAAAAGATCAACACCAATACACGATGTCGTCGATCCAAACAAAGCGAAACAAATTATCCCTATATTGGGCAGAGAAAAAGTGTTGGACAGCGTACCTATGGCCGGATTGAGTGATTTTGCACCTAATCAAAGAAACTTTTACTTGGCCCATCTATCTAAGCCGGAAAGTAAAGTTGCTTACTCTGGAGATTGTCAAAATCTGAGTGGTAAAGATTTAGTTAAAGCCACAAAAGACCTAGCCGAGATCGAATATACGACAATCATAGAGCATCACCTGCAATGCGACTTCGAAGAAAAGAGCAGCTACACGACAAACGCGACGATAACGGTTGCCGATAACGAACAGTTTTCGACTTCGCTGGCGTTTTCGACAGGAAACAAAGAGGACGAGTCGGTAACCGTTCTCGACAATAAAACGTTACCCCCGGCTGAGATAAACAACTTAGTTGAAGGTAATCTCACTAAGGCTATAGAGGGCATGGGCAAGTTACCAAGCCTCGTCAAAAAAGCTCTGGAAGCACTGATTTACAAGGTAGCAAATGACAATTGGAAAAACTTAACCCAAGCTAACGCGCGCTATCCGGTCATATCCGAGAAAGTCTCTTATCTTTCCGTCAAGCCGGACGGCACGCCGGACACCAATTTGACCGGACTCGTCACACGACCAGATCTGGGAAACGTGACGGACTTTACACCGCGTGACCGGGTGATCGTTTTAACACATGCAACAGGCGGCAATCCTGGAAGCCTGGCACTGGATGACACCTGGTTTATTGTCGCTAACATCCTTTCTTCGCATGGCTATCTTGTCGTGGCAGCAGACAATTATGGCAGGGTAGGTACATCGAAAGCACAAGAACCTTACTTGATCGCAAATGCCACTGCTTACAACAGTTATGACCTCCTTAAGAGCGTGGTAGGAGTGCCACGCTACGACAAGTTCCGTACAAATGGTGATGTGACGGTAGTCGGATATTCTCAGGGTGGCCATACCGCTGTGGCGCTATGGCAGCTCATGAGCTTACATCGTTCAAAAGCGTTCAACCTGCGTGAAGTCTATGCTGGCGGTGGTCCTTACAATCTTTACGAAACGTTCCGCGGAGTCATTCAATTTATCGACAACTCGTGCAAAGGCTCTTACTGCAAATACGTCACACAGGTCGGCACCGTACCCTTCCTGACAAAACAAATTTTGCCGGCTATTTTGACCTATTCCGATACCGGCCTAAGCGCAGACGATTTATATACGGACAAAACCATCAAGACCTCATTTGCGAGGGATTTTTTGGCTAACGAAATCACTTACGACCGTTTAAAGGCTTTGCTTCAGGTGAACAGTTTTACCAACATCATCAATCCTGAAGTGTTAGCGAACAAAGAGACCTCTATCCACCTTTATCATTCCAAATACGATCGTTTGGTGCCCCACAATAACGCGACCGATCTGGTCTCAGCGCTGTCCCCTGCGATATCGATTAGCTATAACGAACGAAGATGCAACAACAGCCACTACGAACAAATGCATGACCTCCTTAAGACTGTTGGTATTTTGCACGCAGTTTGTGGGTTTTCCACCCTAGATGATGTGATTGGGAAACTTCGATAGGTTATTGATTAGGTCAAGAAATTAAACAACGGTCGTTTTCTCCTATAGGTTTTTGACCTGCTTATGTTCACGCGCTTTCTTCTGGCCCGTTGAGAGCAACCTATCTCCAACCATGCTTGATAAATCGGTGCGAGGGCTTCCAGCCAAAATAAGACCGCCAAGCAGCACGTCACTCCTTTCTTCGTAAACCGAATCTGCTCTCAGCGGCGTCCGCAGCGATATCAATTAGCTACAACCAAAAAAGATGCAACTTGCTCTATTCCAAAAAAATTTACAATTTCTTGACGACAGTTGGCTGTTTTACAGGCTATTTGCGGCCTCGCCACACTAGATGATGTGGCCGGGAAATTTCGGTAGCTCGAACCGTTGTATCAGAATATCTGCCAACCAGTTTTTCGCTGAGCAATTGATAGGTTTTTATTTATGCTCCCGCCCAATCGTTTGAGAGCGGTTTTTCTTATGCAACGGTACGCGCCAGCCTTAATTAGTTTGCCTAAGTATGATCCCACCCAAAGCCATCACTTTGCTTTATGTCCATGCTTAATGGTTCGGCTTTATCGCTGACCGCAAGGGCATAGCAAGATTTGGTTGTGACTGGCTCTGTCCTTTATGTGGCGCACAAGACCATTCCGGTAGGTCAAAGAAAACAAACCTTTTAAGACGCGGAGTCTTGTGTACACAGTAACGCAGGAAAGCACAAAGGTTCGCCGGTCTTCATCTGGATCCTAAAATTGATCTAGTGCGATAGCGCGTCGAAATGTCTTAGAATCCGCACATGGATCAAACGCTACCAAACCATCTCGATTACATCGTCGATTTTGAAGGGTTCTCGCTAATTTTCCGACCGATGGGGAACGCTACTGAAATCGTGCAGTACCGGCGCATGACGTACAGCAAAGACAATCTATACCTGGCGACAGAACAAATACTAGACCACCTGCCTAAAGCGCAGGAAGACGATCTCTTCGCGACACGCCTTCTCCAATCGCTCATTAAGACCGATCAGCTGGTCACTTGCCAAGGCATCGATGTTAGAGGCACTTCTTTATATTGGTTGATAGACGGCGATACAAAAGAAGTGTTCGACCCAAACACTTCACGTAGAGATTACCAATACTCGTTGGCCGAACTTGCCCCTATTTATGCTGCCGGCAAAGCGCCTGCAAATACGCGACCTAATAGCGAGCCCTCGAGTCGGCTGTTTGATCTTCTGATGAAAATTCAAAAGACGGCACAACGTTACGAAATAGAAGAAGTGATCACGCCTGAAACCAAAGATTCCTCCACGTTCTTAAAAGAAAAATGGAACATGGACTACCTCTATCAAAACGGCGTTTTCGGCACTTTTAAGTAACAACCTAACGCCGCGCGCAAAACCCTGAACACAACCTCTTCAAAAAAACCTGCCCAACACCCTGATGGTTTGAGGACATACGCAGAGGTAAACAAACTGCATTGCTCGGCATTGCAATGGCATCATCACGCAAATTTCTCCGATTATCGGTTCATAACGAGCTTCCGATCCGCCTCAAATTTTGCTCGACGTAAGATTATGCGGCGATGATTGGCACCACAACGCGTCAGTTAACCCCGCAACTGCTAACGTTCCGACGGCACCAAAGTATAAGTAAAGACGCTTTCAAACCGACATCCCGAACTATAAATAGAACGAACCCGCAGCATCACTTGGAGACATGGACTAAACTAGGGTCCGTAATCGAAGTATACATGGGGAGAAATTATGCAAGCGATGACAGTACGCAAACCGGGCGGCTTTGAAAATCTAACTTTGATCGAGCAGGACATACCAGAACCAGGCCCAGGCGAAATCGTTGTCAATTGGCGTGCCACGTCTCTCAACTACCACGACCTGCTTGTCGCCAACGGCTCGATCCCCGCAGATGACGGGCGAATCCCTATGTCTGATGGCGCTGGCACAATCAGCGCAATTGGTGAAGGCGTAACCCGTTGGGCTGTCGGCGATGCCGTGATGTCACTGTTTTTTCCACTTTGGACCGAGGGCCGTCATCACCCTAGCAAAACAGCAGCAGTGACTGGGGACTCCATTCACGGTTGCGCGGTCCAATATTCTTTATTAGCTGAAACCGCCGTAACCCGCATGCCGCAAGGTCTGAGTTTTGCGGAGGCTGCCACACTACCTTGTGCCGCGCTTACTGCATGGCAGGCTTTAATGGTCAGAGGCAACATGCAGGCCGGCGATTCCGTGCTTGTAGAGGGAACCGGCGGCGTTTCCATCTTCGCCCTACAGCTGGCTAAAGCTGCAGGCGCTAATGTAATTGCAACCACTTCGTCCGAAGCAAAAGCGGAGCGACTGACCGAGCTCGGTGCGGATCACGTCGTCAATTATCAGGATGATGCCAATTGGGGCCGCACGGTGGCAAAACTGAGTAATGGCGGTGTTGATCACGTATTAGATATCGGCGGCACCAGTACGCTTAATCAATCCATCTACGCGACTAAAACAGGCGGCCAGGTTTCCCTTATCGGCGTGCTCGGTGGTATGTCGACGAACCTCAATGTTGCCGTGGTGTTCTCCAAGCAGATGCAGCTGAACGGAGTCGCGGTGGGCAGCGCAGAGATGCAGACCAATATGGTTGCTGCAATAGAGGCTTGTCAAATCAAACCCATTCTCGATCAGACGTTTCCGTTAGCGGAGCTAGGCAACGCCTTTAATTATCAGGCTAGCGGAAAGCACTTTGGCAAGATCATCGTGGACATTGCATAAAAGGGCGTTATCACCATTCGGACACAAACCCAGGTGAGGCAGGATAGAAGCAGTACAAAGCGAAAACGCTATTTGCCCGATACTGCATCTATCCTTCACTGCCTGTTTTCAGAACTGAATTATTAATATCCGTATTTCGGCCATACGTCACCCCTGCGTGAGAGAATCGGCTCCGACTGAGCTTGGGCCGGCGGCACTATTCCAGACTTCGGTGTTGCAATCCCCTTCTGAAATGCAAGCCACTTATCAACATATGTAAATCCAAACTGCCTATAACACTGACTGTACCGATAATATTAGGCGACTGCAGCCGGCCAGATAAAACGCCGCGATAGACGCCAAAAAATCAATCGTCTAATTCAAACACCGGCAGCGCTCAACTAATCTGCGCGAAAAAAATAAAGCGCGTTGATACTTCTGCCAAAAGCAATGATTTGCGCTGCTCTCGCACCAAAAATAACGGGGCGCACCAAAAAAGCTCACACTCTTCTTGCCACCCGGCCAATATTTGCTACCCTCTGTCAACTTAAACGGTACAAACAGAGGCTTCGATGAAGCAAACATCCAATAGAACGGATACGAGAATAGACAGAAGAACAAATGGCAAAAAAGTAACTTGCGCCTTTTTGCTTGGACTGTTGACCACTGGCTGCGGTCAGGCTGAGGTAGATGTCTTGTGCGCAGACTATTTCTCTACCGGCGACATTGCGGGTTATGAGGCTGTGGGAGACAGGTTCGTTAGACATAGCGAAAGCGGGGTGCTTTGGTACCGCTGCGCGGTCGGGCAGCGTTTCGAAGGAAATAAATGTGTCGGCGAGCCTAGCCTGGCCAGCGGTGAAGAAGCAACTGCCGCCATAGCTGGTTTTGCAGATCAAATTGGCGTCGACGCTACGGCATGGACTTTACCGAATCAATCTGATTACGCGACGATTACTAATGAGGCCTGCCACACACCGAAAGTCAATGTTCAGGCCTTCCCTCAAGCCGGCACGGGCTACTACTTGGCGGCCGGTGAGGGCAAAGCCGACAATCTGGCCTGCGGAGTTCGATTTGCTGACGGAGTCTCATCCTGCGTCATTTCAAAAAGAACGCCTAGGCCACTAATGATGGTCAAAAAAGGCCAAGAACTGGCCGCAAGGGAGTAAACCGACGTCGCACGTTGCAAGCGCCAGAGTGCATTTTTTTCTATTGCGCGGGAGGGTATTCCGTAAACAAGCCTTTCTCAACGGCAGCCTTTACAACGCTTTGTTTTTCGCCAGCTTGCAACATATGAAAAAAAACCTGCTGCTTGGCGACGTCGTATAAAAACAAAATGTCGCCAAATCGCGTCCGTGTCACGCCCCAAGCCAATGTAGATTCCTGACTACGCAGAACTTCTCGCATCAGGCCACCAACCTCGACAATGGTTTCACTATTGCGATCTTCGGTAAGCTCACGAACGGCGGGTGTTATGGTTCCAGAAAGGAAAACCGCCACCCCTTCTGTTGAATAAAAGTTGGGCGCACTCTTGGACGCAAAATCCACAAAAGCTGTGACGATATGTTCGAGGGCACGATTCATACATTCCTCCCGACTGTGCCAAGATCACTGTTGATCGAAGGCCGCTAAACCAAAGCGTTTCGTCATAAAAGCTTTACCCATGTGATAATTATGTCAATTTCTAAAGCCCCGCTGCGTTCGACTCAAGCTGCTTAGCTGGCTGTATCAGACTGGATAAAATTGTCGATCAAAGTGAGGATCAGGGTGCGGTCCCTATCTGACAGACTCTTAATCTTTTCCATTACCATGGATAGGTTCTCATCGCCCTCGTCACCAAATAAAATCCAGGCCTCGCGGACACCGTAGAAGTCAGCTAACCTCCCAAGGTTTTTTTTGTTTGGGACAACTTCATTGTGTTCCCAGCGAGCAATCGTGTTGTGAGAAATGTCGATTAAGTCAGCAATCTGACGCAGCGATTGCTGCTGAGCCTTGCGCAGCATGCGAATCCTTGCTCCAACTGAACTACTCATGTGCTTAATCTATCTCCGATTCTTTGCCGCGCTGGGCTTTTAGACAAGTGCGGCTGAGCATAGCTGCCATGGCCGCCAAACAAGCCAGCTTACGTTTGCGATGCCCAATCCATTAACGTTCAACTAAATTATCGGACTATTCGGACTCGCGTACTTCTGGGGCGCTGAATAGTGCCCGATGCGACGCATCACAGCCGGTACACACGGCTTTCAGTCGACAGCTGTATACGGATAAAATAACAATCATCGTGAATGCTGAGATCAGTAGGCTGGCAGCTTCAAACGCCAGGGCACCGAAATACCAGGTGCTGGACAATTCGCCGATCATTCTGAAAAACGTAGCGAAATAAAAAAACATCAACACCATCGCCGCAAGCGCGAATGCTTTAGAAACTGCCAGATTGAGGTCCTGTTTAAGACAAAACAGGGCGAGGAACCCGCCGCCAGCATATAAGCCGGCTAGCAAGTAGGCCTTGGGTAGGACGGCGTGTAACGCCGCCAAGATAAAAAGCAAGATTGTTCCAGCCGCAAGCACTATTCGCACTAATACATCCTAGATTTAGAGGTTAAGTATTGAGGATTGGTAACAGCTAAACACTACGGCGGGTGACGCTTTTGTTGGTTCTCTGCTCCCCTTCTGGAATAACGATCGCGTTTAAGCCGCAAAAATAGAAGGAATCGACAATTCCTTATTCTTTTCAAGCGCAGCGAAAGAGTCAATCTTTTTGTTACAAAAAGTGACATTGCTCAGGTGCTTCCCTGCCAGACACAAAGCAAAGTAATGGGACCCAAATAGCGAGGGCAGCGCAGGCTTTGAATCATCGCTGCCTGTGAATCAACGGACCAATCACCTAGGATCAACAAACCAGCGCCTACCGCTAAACAGATTTTCTCGCTACAGTGCTTCTCATTGCAGTTTCTAGAACTTTCACATAAAAGCTCTAGCGGCTGCGATGTCCGCCCACCCAAATTGGGCTAGACCAAGCCATGGCATCATTGCTTTGAAGCACCCTCACGTAGTAATAGTCGCCATGCCGATCTCCCTCGTCAGACACGGCAAAAGTCACCTCTTTAGGTCCAGAGCGCCGCATCCGACCTAGGCTAACGCGGTCTACATAGCTGTCCTGTACAATCTGATGCTCAACCGTTCCGGACTCGGCTAGGAGACTCTCTTTTAGAGACAGTGAAAACTCAGTCGCGGGTACCGTTTGCAAAACCCGGTAGAAAGGCGGGCCACCACCGAACTCTTTATCCTCCTGCAGTTTGACTCTAATCTGCGCTGTTTCTTTACGACCCTTGAGCTTTAGACGAATCGTACTCCGCTCGCCCCGGGTCGCCGTGGCAAAATGGACTAGATTTGGATTTTCCGCATCAATACGCAGGAGCTGATTGTTGGGATCAACGAAGTCTGTCGCTGAAAGGTCGAGCAGCTCCGCGTCTTGCAGTGTCAAAGTGCCGCGCCAGGGCCGCCAACCACGAGGATTATCACCCTTATGATAAGGCTCAGCTGCACTGTAAAAACGCAGCTCAAATGTTTCTTCTCGATTGGTCGCCAAGCCGTTAGCAGACGACTTTTTAGAAAAAGACTTACTGGTCAAAAGTTCACCGTTTTTAACAACGTCTACGCGTTCGATGGGCGCTGTACCAATAACTCGGACTTGGAGGTCTCGCGCAGGACTAAATGGAACTCGGCTGCCCATTGCCGCATCATTTAGGGCCACATCAAGAATGATGCGATCACCGGTCGTGGCATAGCTGCGCTTATTACGCAGCGCATCAAAAATTTCGTCGCGACCATGTTTGGACGCAAACACTGCACCCAAACCGCCCCGCTGAGAAAGCGAGCCCCCTATTGGTGCCGTATAACCAGGCTGACTGAGGTGGTTATCGCTCGCTGCGGTGAAGCCCACCTCATGTCCATGATTTAAGTAATACCGACCAAACCACTCGAAAGTACCATGCTGGGACATGATCTCTACCAAGGGTTGCATGTCTGGATCACTCAAACGGTAGTTTCCCGTTTGATGAGCGTGAGGAATGATCACAACATCCTCCGGAGCGTGTTGCTGCCGCAAACCGTGATAGAGCTCAGTCAACGTCGGAAAAAACTGTACCGGTACACGTTGGCGCTGATCGGGTGTGCGAAATAGCACATTGTGATGCCCCCCGAATTGGTTGCGTGAGGTCCATTCGTAACCCAGGTAAGCGACAAATCGGTCTTTCTCTGAATATTTCTGAACGTTCTCGATCAAAGTTTGCCACTCGGCGTCATCCAGCCAGATGTCGTGTTCCGAGTGAGTAACGTAATCCAGTCTTGCGTCATCCTTTGCCCATTGCATGAATCGATCAGCCGTTCCGACACCTTCTGCAAACCCGGAATGCCCGTGGGTATCACCCCAGTAGATGCGTTCAACAGTCGAATCAACTAACACCGGATTAGCGACACCGCGAAAACGGCCATCACTCGACTCAATACGCAAGTGATACGCGCCGGGTTCGGTAAAGCGCAGGCCCTTAACCGTTTGCAGGGCTTGTAACCCTGCTGGCACATCAAGAAGCTCAAGCCCGTTTGCGAACACTTTCCACCCGGGAATCGGTCCGACAGCGCGATTGTAAAACTCGTCCTGAGCGCGGATCGACAGTTCAAACGACTCACCAGGCCGCACTACGGATGGCGCAAATCCATGTACGCCTGCCACTGCTCGCCCCTGCACGCGAATAGGTTGTATGGGCAGCGAAAACAAAGGTCCACGGCCATCGAAGTCAACGTATAACGGAAATGGCATACGGTCGCTGGAAAAGCTGGGCAGTTGCATGCCCGGTCCGTCTCCCGATCGCGCGCCATAAGTGATGGTCACAGTATCACCCGGGTTTAAACGCCCTGCAGCCAAACGAAAAAACAAGACTGGTTCGGCACCACGAAATCCCCCATGCATGCCTGTTATTGGCACGCTGTCCTGAACAAAATGAGCGCGGTTATTAGATGTTGCGATATCGACGAAATTCGCTCGACTCGGGTCCGTGGTCTGAAACAAGCCGTTATCGGTCATAAAGTGTTTAGCGACGGCAAAGCCACCGCCCGGTGAGATCGGCCGAGTTCCCACCGTGTAAGTCTGTTGAATCGTGGCAAAACCGCGCACTTCAAAAGGGCCTGTAGTAGCCGTCAGAGAGCCGATAGCAGCAGGTTCTTCATCTAAAAGCGTCAACTCGATAATATAGTCATCCAGCGCTTTTGCAGCCGCCTTGGTAACAGTCTGATTGCTATTAACGCGCAACGCTGCCGTCAGGTTAACGGGCACGTATCCGCCAGCCAAAGCATATGAGTTAACCCATTGCCACAAAATTTTCGCGCGCGTTCGCGCGTTACTAGAGGAAGTCGGTTCTACACGACTCGCCGCTTTGAGCGCTTCCACTTGTTGCCGGAGCTCCTGTTGCATGTAGTCTTGCTCGACTGCTTGCAGCGTGAC
>DJYW01000123.1:20608-39082 GCA_002450255.1 Gammaproteobacteria bacterium UBA6968 | reverse complement strand
AGTGAAAACCCAAGCAACATAAAAGCGGTGCGTATTTGCAGTATAAATTGATGAATCAGCATAAATCAGTCTCCCTCATCGTGTTTAGCCGAACGACCAATGCAGTGCTGTAGGATGCGATCGTCGATTTGGCTTTCCCTCTCCGCCTGGCAACGTACTATAACCTCAGCCAACGTGGTAGCTCCCATCTTTGAACCGAGTCAGCTCTCTTTGCTGGCGATCGAGGTGCTTTGGACAGGAGCGGAGTGGTCCGCGTTGAGCAGCAACAAGGATTACAAAGCGAGATGGATTTTAGAGCCTCAGGAGAGTTCGTATCCCGCCTAGGCGGGTGCGGTCAGCATGCGCTGGCAATTGAGAATATTCGGTTTCGTAGCAGAGCCAAGGGCTGGGCGATTGCGCAACTGCGCCCAGCGTATCCATACGCCATAAGCTGTCCAGAAAAGTTATGCAGAACCTCTTAATCGTTTATCACAGCCACACCGGCAATACCGCCCAACTAGCTGCGGCAGCCTATCAAGGGGCCACCCAGGAGGCCTACCCAGACCTCTTTGTACGTTTGTTGCAGGCGCAGGAAGCAACTGCCGACGATTTGCTTTGGGCCAACGGACTACTAGTCGGCACGCCGGAAAACTTCGGCTATATGTCTGGGTTGATCAAAGACTTTTTCGAGCGCACTTTCTATGCAGTAGAAGGCAAACTCGCACCATTGCCTTACGCAATGTTCATTTGTGCCGGCAACGATGGCACCGGCGCCGTGACCAGCATCGAGCGAATCGCTAGGGGCTATCCGTTAATCCCCGTGCAAGAAGCGCTCATCTGTCGAGGCCCGGTTGATGAGCAGGCGCTTGCCGACTGCAATGCTTTGGGTGCCGCACTCGCTGCAGGTTTGGACTTGGGCATTTTTTGATTACCAACCCACAGGATAGGCAAAACACGAAGGCCGTATTCACAAACCCAATACCCTACGCAGGGTGTAATCTACTTGCAGTTATTCGGCCACGTCACTAACAACGCTTAATTAACCAGGTTCTACCGTTGCAAGATTCAGCTAGTTCCAATGTTGTCAGCGCTCGCGTACTGGAATCGATTACCGAAATTGATTCGACACTGTGGGACGCCTGCGTGCCCGTGGGTAATGACTACAATCCATTTTTAAGCCATAAGTTCTTGTGCGCATTGGAGCTTAGCGATAGCGCCACAGCAGCAACGGGTTGGAAACCCTTTCATCTGGTTGTTGAACACCGAGATGATCTACTCGGCGTGATCCCTCTTTACTTAAAAAACCACTCTCAGGGCGAGTACGTTTTTGATTACTCCTGGGCTGATGCCTGGCATCGGGCAGGCGGCGATTACTACCCCAAACTACAAAGCTGCATACCGTTTACACCGGCCAGCGGACCCCGCCTGCTGTGCCACAGGAACCACTCTGATGCGCGTCCAATCTTGCTCTCAGCCTGCACCGAAATAGCAGAAAAGATTGGCGTATCTTCTGTACATATAACTTTTATGGAAGAGCCTGAATGGGGAACTGCTGCGGATTACGGCTTCTTGCAGCGCATGGACCAACAATTTCACTGGTTAAACTCCGGTTACGCGACCTTCGATGACTTTCTTGCTGATCTGGCATCGAAGAAGCGTAAGAACCTGAAACGAGAGCGCCGGGACGCACTTAGTAACGGCATTGAAATAGACTGGCTAACTGGTCCAGACCTCCGCGAGGAACACTGGGACGCTTTCTACCAGTTTTATTTAGATACCGGTGCCCGCAAGTGGGGCACACCCTATCTGACCCGGGATTTTTTCTCGCGCATTCATCAAACCATGCCTTCAGAAACCCTCCTGATCATGGCCAAGCGGGAGGGCCGGTATATCGCCGGTGCGCTAAATTTCATTGGTGGCAATACGTTATTCGGTCGCAATTGGGGCTGCCTGGAGGACCACCGTTTTTTACACTTTGAAGTGTGTTACTACCAAGCTATCGACTTCGCGATCTCGCGCGGTTTGGCGAAAGTAGAGGCTGGCGCTCAAGGTGGACATAAGGTCGCCAGGGGCTACTTGCCCTGCGCGACCTACAGCGCGCATTGGATAGCAGACGCCCAATTCCGTGACGCGGTCACTAATTTTTTGCAGCGCGAACGCGACTACGTTGCCGAAGACATCGCAGATATCGAAACTCGTAGCCCTTTCAATTCAACCATCGATATCGGGGCGCTGAGACAAGCAGCGAGGCAAGATACCCCACTATCTACCGAGGAAGAACTAGATCCAAGCGCACAGGACGGCAAGAACTCAGAACCCTAAAGCCATATTGTGGGTGAAGTTAAGCGGGCGCTGGGGTCACGCTGCAAAGCTAATTAGACTCGGATAGCAATGGAAGTGAACGGTAATTCTACGCGACTTGTCATAATATAAGCTTTTACCGTTTCGTTGGGATACCAATCGTTAGCTATGTCCACTTCTACGCCTGCCAAATGCACCATCAAAGCCATCCTCGATCACTCGGTAGACGTTGATCAAATTGTTAGCGTACAGGGCTGGGTGCGCTCAAAACGCAGCTCTAAAGCGGGCTTTTCGTTCATTCATGTTAATGATGGATCTTGCTTTGCAACACTTCAGGCGGTCGCCGATCAAGCATTGGCCAACTATGCTGAGATTGACCGATTAACCGTCGGCTGCTCGGTTATAGTCGAAGGCACCCTGGTCTCATCATCCGGACGTGACCAAGACCGGGAAATACAGGCCAGTAACGTCACCGTCGTCGGCTGGGTCGAAGACGCCGAAACCTATCCAATCAGCAAAAAACAGCATACCTATGAGTTTTTGCGCGGCGTTGCCCACCTACGGCCACGTACGAACACCTTCGGGGCATTAACCCGCGTTCGCAATGCGGCGGCACAAGCGGTACACCAGTATTTCAATGACAACGGTTTTTACTGGGTCAATACACCAATTATCACAGCGAGTGATTGTGAGGGAGCCGGTGAATTATTTCGTGTGTCGACCCTGGATCAAGTCAATCGACCGGAGCAGCCCGCGGACTTCAGCCAAGATTTTTTTGGCACCGAAACTTTTTTGACAGTCTCTGGCCAGCTTAATGTCGAAAGTTATGCCTGCTCTCTAGGCAAGGTCTATACGTTCGGTCCAACCTTCCGGGCAGAAAATTCGAATACTAGTCGGCACCTGGCCGAATTCTGGATGATCGAACCAGAGGTCGCTTTTGCGGACCTGAGCGCCAATGCCGATCTGGCGGAAGACTTTCTAAAATACGTTGTGCAAGCCGTGCTGACCCGGTGCGAGGACGACCTGGCTTTTTTCGCTGAACGGGTTGATGACACCGTGCTCGATCGACTCCAAAGCGTCACGAGCAAAGGCTTTGTTCGTATGACCTATACAGAGGCTGTGGAAGTGCTGTTGCAGGCCGGACAAGACTTCGAATTTCCTGTGCAATGGGGTGCTGACCTGCAATCTGAGCACGAACGATTTATCACCGAAAAAATCGTTAACGGACCAGTTGTTGTCAGTGATTATCCGAAAGAGATTAAGGCATTTTACATGCGCCTTAACGATGACGATAAAACCGTCGCCGCAATGGACGTGCTGGTTCCCGGTGTAGGTGAGTTGGTCGGTGGCAGTCAGCGTGAAGAACGCTTGCAAGTGCTGGATGCAAGAATGGACGATCACCTACGTGATGAACTTTGGTGGTATCGGGATTTGCGTCGTTACGGCACGGTGCCGCACGCGGGTTTCGGCCTGGGTTTCGAACGTCTTGTTTTGTACCTCACCGGTATGGAAAACATTCGCGACGCTATCCCTTTCCCACGTGTTCCCAACAACGCTAGCTTCTAAATGGCCGCAGCAGCCCACAAACTCCAATCCACATTAGCAGCGCTATGGCGCGTGCGGCTGTTTGTACAACCCTACCGCTGGCGTCTGTACGCAGGCATTACCGCCTTTGGTGTCGCCCGCCTACTCGAAGCCTTAGTACCGGTTTTAACCGCGGTCGCGATCAATAAAATGGCAGACGGCGACTATCGCGTCGATTGGCAGGTTATGGGAATAGTCGTTGCCGTTTTGTTTCGTTACATCGTGGTCTCATTCGCCCGCTTCAGCGTACGTCGGGCGGGTTTGGGAACCGCCTTTGATCTGCGTCAGAAGCTGTATCAATCGCTTCAACTACAGGGCGGCAAATTCTTCTCGGAATTCAGTATCGGCGACATGATGACCCGTGCAGTCGCAGATATTTCGCTGATACAACGTCTGATCTCTATGGGTACGATTTTAGCGGTCATCCTGATCTACGCGACCGTCATAGGTTTTGGCTTCATGCTGTATTATTCACCAATACTCACGCTGTTGCTTATCCCGCCTATGCCGCTTGTTTTTATCTACGCCCGATATTCGGCGTTAAAAATGGGCGTTGCGTCAGCTTTGGTACAAGATCGCCTTTCCGACATTGGCACGCATACCCAAGAGAACCTATCTGGCATTCGCACCATTCAGGCGATGGTGCAAGAGGACAACGAGATTCGGCGCTTCGCCGAAACTAATCAAGCTTACGCGGACGCTTTTTACGACCAAGGCCAAATTAACTCAGCAATGGCGGCCTGGATGCCAACTTTGGCGGCAGTTTGCTCGTTAACGATTTTGGCTTTCGGGGGTAACGAGGTTTTGCAGGGGCGCATGCTAATCGGCGATTTCGTCGCATTTTTTATGTTCGTCAACATGGTCGTACAACCATTTCGAGTCGCAGGCTTCATGGTCAACTTATTCCAGCGCGCTGGGGTCGCCAGCAATCGCTTATTCGAAGTGTTTGATCGAAATCCGGAAATCCCAGATAGCCCCAGCGGCGCAACGCCAACTGAAGTGGCTGGGCGACTGTCGATTAAAGAGTTATCGTTTACCTACCCCGGCAATACGACCCCGGCTTTGCACAGCATCTCAATTGAAATAGAGGCCGGCAAAACCATTGCACTCATGGGTCGCGTCGGCTCTGGCAAAACCACTTTACTGAAACAGCTTATACGCTTGCTGGAACCACGCCGCGGGTCTATCAAGCTCGACGGCTACGATGTGCACGACTATCCGCTGTCGCAGCTTCGCACGCAAGTTGCTATGGTGCCCCAGGACCCATTTCTATTTGCCGAGCCGCTGAAAGACAATCTGACTTATGACGACCCCAATAGAGCACTGGAAGAAATTTGGGAAGCGGCGATTTCTGCAGACCTCAAAAACACCATCGAAGACTTCCCGGAGCAGCTAAACACACTCGTTGGCGAGCGCGGCGTGACGCTATCCGGCGGCCAAAAACAGCGTGCGACGTTGGCACGCGGCATGATTCGCAACGCGCCCGTACTAGTGCTGGACGATTGCTTTTCCGCTGTGGACACAGAAACGGAAGAACATATTCTCGGCGAACTGAAGCGCGTACGCGAACAACAGACCACCGTGCTGGTATCGCATCGCGTCAGTACAGCAAGACACGCCGACCACATTTACATACTTGATGAAGGCCGCATCATCGAAGATGGCACTCATAGCGAATTGTTAACGCGGAAAGGTTACTACGCTGAATTGGAGCGCATTCAACGCGAAGGAGCAGACGAAGAGGACTTAAAGAACAAGCGGGTGGCCTCATGAACGCTCCGCTCCCAACAGACCAACCTCACAATAAGCGCGATTACTCAATGTTCGATGCCGACTTGAGCGGCAACGTACTGAATCTGTATTTGTTAAAACGCCTCCTGCAATGGCTAAAACCGTATCGCCGCGCCTTAGCGGTAAGCACGATACTGGTGCTGACTGCATCAACCCTACAAGTCCTGCTACCAATTATTATTTCCATCGTCGCAATTGATCACATCATTCGCGGCGAAAGCGACGGCGATAGCCCCGACTTTGGTTTGATCGGCGTCAACGAATCGTTGGCGGATTTTTTCAGCATACCGCCGCTCATGACTGCGTGCCTATTGTACGCGGGCATTCAACTGCTCTGGGCTTTCACCGGCCACGCTCACCGCATGGCGCTTATCGGTGCCGTCATTAATGGTTTACGGGACTTACGTTTGGATTTGTTCAGTCACTTGGAGACACGCCCAGCATCATTTTATGACCGTGTTGCTGTGGGCCGTATTATGACCCGCGTGACCAACGACATTGAAGCTTTGTACGAATTGCTGCGGGGCCTCGGCACTTTGATCGGTGAGTTCGTGCCGTTCTTTGTGGCCTTGGGCGTTATGCTCGCAATCGACGTTGAACTCACGCTCATGTTGCTGCTAGCGCTTCCGATTCTAGCCACGGTTACCTATTATTTCCGGCGCAAAACCCGGTTTCTGTTTCGCCAGGTCCGCCAAACTGTCTCCGCTATGAATCAGAATCTGCAAGAAAATCTTGCGGGTTTACAGGTCGTGCAAATCTCCGACCGCGAGGACTTTAATCTGGCGCGCTACACCGAGGAAAATGCTACTAACAAAAGCTATGAGCAGCGCCTGGCTAGGGTAGAAACCCTCTACGGCGCATTTAATGACAGTCTTGCTCAGGTAGCCATTGGCGTGATTCTTTATTACGGCGCCAGTCAAGTTCTGCAGGTAACGATGAGTATCGGCGAAGTGGTTCTATTTACTCAATTTGTGAGCATGCTTTTCCATCCAATCGTTGTCCTTGGTGAGCAGACCAATATTCTCTTCCGCGCTATGGCAAGCGGCGAACGCATCTTTCAGGCTCTGGATTGGGACGAAAAAATTTACGACCCAGAGGAGCCGGCGCAACTGCCCAAGCGCTTGGACGGTAGGGTCGAATTTCGTAATGTACACTTTGCCTATGATGCGGACGTGCCGGTTCTTCAAGACGTGTCATTCTCTATCAACGCGGGAGAGAAATTGGCTATCGTCGGACCCACCGGCTCCGGCAAAAGTACAATTATCCGGTTGCTAGGCCGCTTTTACGACTTTCCGGACGATCAAATCTTCCTTGATGGGGTTGATCTCAATCAGATCCATACTGGCGATTTACGCAAACGGGTGGGCGTAGTGCTTCAAGATTTCCATATTTTTTCTGGCACGATTTACGACAACATCGCCTTGGGCAACAGCACGATCGATTTGGCAAAAGCCAAGCAGGCAGCGCAAGCGGTGAATGCACACGAGTTTATCGAAGAGCTGCCGGAGGGCTACGACACACCGCTGTCTGAGCGAGGTCAAAACCTGTCTCAGGGACAGCGACAGCTACTTGCATTTGCGCGGGTGCTCGCAGCTGATCCGGAAATTCTGGTCTTGGACGAGGCCACAGCCAGCATCGACACTGAAACGGAGCTTTTGATTCAGGATGCTTTGAAAAAACTTACTCGGAACCGAACCTCCATCATTATCGCGCACCGCCTGCAGACCATTCAGGAAGCGGACCGCGTGATGGTGTTAGACCATGGTCAGGTGGCTGAGATTGGGCCACATACAGAACTCCTAGCTCAAGGCGGTTTATACGCGACGCTACATAGCCTACAGTTTCAAAGTGACGTCGAAGAAACCGCACAATCTTAGCTGTCTAAGCAGCCCAAAGTTAACCTGGTGCGCTGCACACTCTTGGCCTCGGCAGAACCAATTCGAAATGCGCCGTACCCGGTATCTAAACCTGGACTCACTAACAACAATACGGAAATACAATTCATAGCTGTGACGAACCTCAACGATAAAGTAAAAAGCGGCGTAAAATATGCGACCGAACACGGGTTTAATGCGATTAAAGACGGCATTAAAGAAAAGTCTGTTGCGAAGCAAAAACCAGTGCGAAAACCGTCATGGCTGCGGGTTCAGGCCGGCGGCGGCGAACGCTACCAACGCGTACGTGCCACCGTAAATCAACATAAACTGGCCACCGTCTGCACTGAATCGCATTGCCCCAATATTGGTGAATGCTGGAACCACGGAACAGCCACGATCATGTTGATGGGTGCTACCTGCACACGAGCTTGCCGCTTTTGTGCAGTCGATACTGGCAATCCGAAAGGCTGGCTGGATCTAAGTGAACCAGCCAACGCTGCGCGCTCAGTACAGCTCATGAATCTTACCTATGTGGTATTGACCTCAGTGGACCGCGACGACTTGACTGACGGCGGCGCTCAGCATTACGCCGACTGCATTCAGGCAATTATTGCGCTCAACCCTGAAACAACGGTCGAAGCACTGACACCGGATTTCTCTGGCGATTTGGGCGCAATCGACACCGTCGTGCATTCTGGCTTGAGGGTCTTTGCACAAAACATAGAGACAGTCGAACGACTGACTCATGTCGTGCGCGATCCACGAGCGGGATACCAACAAACACTGAACGTGCTTAAGCATGCTAAACAAAGCAATCCAGAGGTATTGACGAAATCGAGCCTCATGCTTGGCATCGGCGAGATGGATTCGGAAATCACCGCTACACTGCAAGACTTACGCGAACACAACGTCGATATCGTCACGTTGGGCCAGTATTTACAACCTACCAAAAACCACCTGCCGGTAGACCGTTGGGTATCTCCGGAGCAATTTGACGGCTGGCGTGATGCGGGGTTAAGGATGGGCTTTATGGAAGTTGCTGCCGGACCTTTGGTGCGCTCAAGCTACCGAGCAGATCGAGTCTTTCAAAAAAATAATCTTGGGCTTGGCGAAATACCCGTCAAGCAACTTTGATAGATCGCATATCTATTGCAGAATCAAACAATAACTTGCCCATCACGGCACGCCAACAGCTAAAGTAAACAGTCAATATGAAACGCGATCCTCAATCTTTCGGTTTAGTAACCGACAGCCCTGCTCAGCAAAATGCGACGCCGGTATCGCTTTTACGGAAAGCTGAATTAGCCTATTTTATTGACCGGCTGGACACCGCTGACCAAACCTGGCTTGCGCGCCAAAATTTTACGGCAAATTCATCTGACGTAGCCTGGCTAAGTGATGGCAGCGTCGTCTGCGGTTGGAGCGGGACCAACGATTTAAGCAGCTTGGGACATCTACCGCTCTCTTTGCCAGCGGGCATCTACCAGCTAACACATGCCGTTAGCGATCTGCAGCTGCTTGGCTGGGCACTCGGCAGCTATCAATTCACGCGTTACAAGCCGGCGACGCGCGAAGCAGCCCAACTCATACTGCCGAAAGACAACGACGCAGCATCTGTAGTCGATCAGGCTGCTGCGATGGCTTTGGGGCGCGATCTAATAAACACCCCAGCGCAGGATATGGGGCCGTCTAACTTTACTGAGGTAGCAAAGCTTGTTTGCGCCCGACACGAAGCCTCACTGCATTGCATCAGCGGCGACGCACTGCTGGCCGCCGGCTGTGGTGCAATCCACGCGGTAGGTCGTGCCGCCGCAGACGCACCGCGTCTCCTCGACATCCATTGGGGCAATCCAGATCATTCTAAGGTTACTTTGGTCGGCAAGGGCGTTACCTTCGATAGTGGTGGCCTTAATTTGAAGCCCGGAGCAAGCATGCGCCTGATGAAAAAGGACATGGGCGGCGCAGCAGTAACGCTGGGGCTGGCAGATTTAATAATGTCGCAAGCCCTGCCTATTCGACTTCGGGTGCTTATTCCGCTTGCGGAGAACGCCATTTCCGGAGCGGCGTTTCGCCCTGGCGATATCCTTACCACTCACAAAGGCCTTACCGTAGAGATAGACAATACTGATGCAGAAGGCCGACTGCTCTTATGCGATGCATTATCGATTGCGAGTGAAGACCAACCGGAACTCATAGTCGATTTCGCCACGTTGACAGGTGCCGCCCGAGCCGCAGTGGGGGCAGAAATTGCAGCGCTGTTTGCCAACGAAAAGTCCTTGGCCGACGAGATTTTCAATGCCGGCGAAGAGCAGGATGATCCGGTGTGGCCCATGCCTTTACACAAGGGCTATGACTACATGATCCGTGGCAAGGTCTCCGACCTAGTGAACTCAGCGCCATCACCCTACGCTGGTGCAGTGACCGCCGGTTTATTTCTACAACACTTCGTCACGGAGTCACCATGGGTTCACTTCGATTTAATGGCGTTCAATACACGCAATCGCCCTGGCAGGCCTGAAGGCGGCGAAGCCATGGCGCTGCGCGCGGTATTCCACTATCTTCGCGAACGTTATGGTCAATCTTAAAACATTGGAAAATGCTGCCAAAGGACACCAAGTTCCCTTAGACAGCTTCCTTGACGCCCTTAAATACAACAAGCAAGGGCTGGTTCCTGCCATTGCTCAGGATGCGGCGACCGGCGAGGTATTAATGCTGGCCTGGATGGATCGCGAAGCAATTGAAACCACGCTTGAAGAAGGTCAAGTCACCTACTTTTCCCGCAGCCGTAATGGCTATTGGCGTAAAGGCGAAACCTCTGGGAACACGCAATCATTACAGTCGATGCACATCGATTGCGATGGAGACTCCATTTTAATGAAGGTGGTGCAGACTGGCGCGGCATGTCATACCGAGCGGCGAAGCTGTTTTTATTATGAGATTGTAGGAAGTATGGTGGAGGTCTCCGCAAATCCTATCGCCTAGCAGCCCGCTCCGATAAACCGCAGCGCTCAAATTATGCATTTTTACTTTTTTGTGAAGATGCCGCCGCGGAAAAAAGAACATGCTGAAAGAATCCGGCTACGAACAATCGACAAGGCGGGATTGACAAAAAATTAGGTCTGCAAGCATTTTGAAAAAGGACCTAAGGGAATTTAGGCTGTCTACAGCGCAATGCTCAAGTTCAGTTCAGCGACGTCGGTGCTTTGCTTTATGCCAAAGGCTGAGCTCCCTGCGCGACAACCGAGGATAAAGTCCGCGGCGCATTGATGATTTAGCACGCGGAGGTAATGCCGTGGTTACGGACCCTTGGTACTGTCTTGCAGTTGGCGTATGCGCCCATTGTAGCGACGCGCTACCAGCATACTGTGCCGTGTACAAACCAGGTAAATTGTCATTTCCAGTCATTTCTTTTTATCTCTTTTTATTTCTTTTTATCTCTTTTTTTCCCATATCTACTCTTGGGCTCTACCCGTTGTTGGCCCCAACGGCGTATTTACGGCGTCCAGCTGGCATCCTCGCGAGAGATTAAACAAGCCGTTCGGAATGCCGGAGGATCTGTGGCGCCACAGCGCCACCCCAAACAACTACCTGTTTAAAAGCCTGGACCTTTGGCAAACGATTTTCAAAAGAGATAAGCCAATTCGGTAGTAATGATCCGACAAAAGGCATTTGAGGCAAAAATTTTGCTCAATCAGAGATCAAAATCTAACGACTGTCTCATATGACTAGCAGGTAGACGTAACGATCAACGATATCCGTTAAGTTCACGCTCGGCCTTAGGCAGCACCTTAACCACGTATGAGATCGTTCCAAACTGTACGCTGTTGCGTTCCATCGCCAAAGTCAGGCACTCCATAAGGTGACGATACGGGCCGAATACCAGCGTACTCATTCGATTAGTTGTAACCTCTAAGTGATCACAGCCACTCAACTGGTCAATCAAGTCGTCGATAGCGGCAATGTAGTCATCACGCAATGGATAGGCACTCACTTCAACCATAGCTGTTTTATCCGCGGGCAGTTTTCCCATTAGCTGTCTCCTGCATTTCTGTTTGGGATTTCGTTTTGAAGTTTTCTATCGGGGTATCATTTGCGGGCGCGTTCGCTAGGACCCTTTGCGGAGACCTTACCGAGTCTTGAGCGCTGTCCCGCTGGCACTGGCATGGTACTATCTTGCGCTTCGACTGAACCACCCAAGCATATACACCCATGCCTGATATCTATCTGCACAACACCCTGACTGGCAGCAAAGAATTATTCGTCCCGGTGAATCCGGAGTGCGTCACAATTTATGTGTGTGGGCCAACCGTCTATGACCTAGCTCATATCGGTAACGCGCGACCGCCGGTTGTTTTCGATGTATTGGTCAGGCTCCTCAGCGCCGCGTATCCCGCAGTCAAGTACGTCGCCAACATCACTGATATCGACGACAAAATCAACGCTGCAGCGGCGGAAAACAGCGAAACTATTGCTGAACTAACGCAGCGTTTTAGCGAAGCCTACTTGCAGGACATCGACTCTCTAGGCGCACGCAAAGCGCATCTTTATCCGAGAGCGACCCATCATATTGACGCCATTTTGGCTATGATCGAAGTGCTGATCGAAAAGGGGCACGCCTACCCCTCTAAGGGTCACGTGCTTTTCCACGTGCCCTCAGACCCCAATTACGGGGAACTATCCAAACGTAGCCTGGACGAAATGATCGATGGCGCTAGAGTAGAAGTAGCCGACTACAAGCGAGATCCGAAAGACTTCGTTTTGTGGAAACCCTCCAGTGCTGACCTACCAGGGTGGGATAGCCCATGGGGACGCGGCAGACCCGGCTGGCATATCGAATGTTCTGCGATGATCCATCAGCATTTAGGCACCACCATCGACATCCATGGTGGCGGCTCTGATCTAATGTTCCCGCACCACGAAAACGAATCGGCGCAAAGCCGGTGTGCTCACCAGACCAGCGTTTTCGCTCGCTATTGGATGCACAGCGGTATGCTCAACTTCGGCGGTGAAAAGATGTCGAAGTCGCTTGGCAATATTCAGAGCATTCGTTCGCTGACTGAGCAGCATCAAGGTGAAGTGCTCCGGTATGCGTTGCTAAGCGGTCAGTACCGCTCCACTTTGAATTGGTCTGACGAACAAATTGGCCAAGCGCGGGCCAGCCTAGACGGTTTGTATCAGGTGCTTCGAGATTTCGATTATGCCGAACCTTCGGCAACGGCAAATTATGCTGAGCAACCGATAGACGCATTTCCAGCGTCCGTTATCCAGCCGCTCTGCGACGACCTCAATACGCCACAGGCATTAGCAGCGCTGCACGGCGCGGCTGCAGAACTCAGGCGTTGCGACAACGATGAAGCTCGCGCGCGTTGCGCGGACACGTTGCGCTCAGGAGGATGGCTTTTGGGTTTGCTGCAACAAAACGCCGAGTCCTACTTTACCCAAGCGACTGGCAGGGCGAGTGACAAAACGCTTTCTGCGCAGGAAATTGAAGGTCACATCGCGGCTCGCAAAGCCGCCCGCGCAAATAAAGAATTCAGTAAAGCCGATGCAATTCGCGACGAGTTACTGGCATTAGGTATTGAACTCGAGGACTCACGCGAGGGTACTCGTTGGCGTAGACAATAGTGCACAAATTGGCGGTCGTAGGGACCGACCCCACCGCATGGATGACTATCCTAGCTTGCCGGGCGGGTGGCTTCAGCGACTTAGACCACTTTGCACTGCCAGCGAACCTCACAACCACTACCCAAGCAGTTAGTGCGCCAGCATGTGCAACGAGGTTACTGCAGGCCCTATGCAAACAGCCTCTGGAAGACTACGGCTACCAACCAGATAGAGAACAAGTACGGTTAGGGCGAAGTGCTTTTTTGCTAAGCGAATTGCCCTTGGGACAGTTTTATCAACAGCGCTACGGCGCAGCGCTGATCAACTTCAGTAGCGCGGCGTTAATCAAACTCCTACAAGAGGAGGTCCGTGGAAGTGGTGGCATCCCGCTCCAAGACATTGACTCCATAGTACCGATCGAATCTCAGTATACCGTTACCCTGACCACCGACGCTTCGCCAGTTAACTGGATCGAAGCGTTGGACGTTATCGAATATGAAGCCGATCTTGCGGAAGCGCCAAGCAACCCACATGCAAACGTAACGTGGCTAGGTAAAGGGCAATACATTTACCAATGGTCGAGCCGCGAAGCCTGCCATTTCAGGCTCATTACATCCCCCCAAAGGCCGTTCGATCCAACCGAGTGGCACGCATCGCTTGCGCCTGCTATCGAAACCGCCATGATTCAACCTGCGAAGGTCGCAACCTCTGGCGTCCGCAGACATTTTGTTGAAGGCCGCAGAGTATATCTCGGGCGCGACGCCCACCGCCCTAACCCGGGGCTGCTTTACGGCGACTTGCTAGGTCTCGAAGATGCGTGGGTCGTTTCCCGCATGTTGGAAAACTATGAAGAAGCAATCGATGAGGGGTTGGCCAGCTTCCAGCGTTTTCGCCAAGTCAGAGCTCGAAGAGTAGAAAGAGAAGCACAAAAGGCGTTGCGATCATTACTAGAGGAAGCACCGTCGCGCCGGGCCGGCTACGCGCTTAGCGTGATCTTGGGAAGTCGATTCCTGCCGGAAATTGCCATGCAGTCAAGAGATTGGTTTCACCAACATGACTGTATCCGTGGCTTTCGTTAGCCCTTATGAGTTGACACGCCTGCAATGGCCGACACCAAACGCGGTGGTCGTTTCGCTTTGTCCAGTGCTCTTATCTTAGTGCGCCGGTTCTTTCAAACGACTTTGGGACCCAAAACTCTTACGTAAAAATGCCATCTGATCGCCCAATATTCTTCCAGAATTAATCAGCGCCAAATATTCGGCAAAATTCGGCACATACGGCAATGCGAGCAACTCTAATGAAGTGCTCTCCAACAGTCTGTCGCCTTTGAAATGGTTACAGCGTCGGCAACAGGCGACCACATTATCCCAGGTGTCCTGGCCACCCTTAGAGACTGGAAGCACGTGATCACGAGACAACTCTTGGTCACTGAAATGCTTGCCGCAGTAAAGGCAAAGATTACCGTCGCGACCGAAGAGTGCTTGATTAGTCAGCGGCGGGATATGCGAGGAGCGGGACACCACGCGCCCTTGGCAAGCGATAATAGAGTGGATCTCAACGACGCTGGTACAGCTGTCGACACGCGAATGACCCCCACGTAATGTCAGTAAAGGGTCGCCAATCGTCCAGCTAACCAAGTCGCGGGAGTACAGACACACAGCGTCTTGCCAGCTAACCCATTCGACCGGTTGTCCAGCGATATTTAATCTTAGTATCCGTGGAACCCGATGAAAATCGGATAACGTTGCCGTCATTGTGTCCCCTTACTTGATTATGCGTTAATCCTGAATCCGTTAAATCTAGCCGAGTAATGTTACAGAAACTATACGAACTATTTCCCTGCAGTGCACTCCCTTGCAGACAGTTTTCTTCGGCACTGGGCACGACCAGGCTTTTGCATGGATTCATTCCGAACGCCAGATCTTGAGTTACTTCGGGCATCGCCCGCACATCGATTCTTTCGTGGGCATAAAGCACCCCGAACAGCGAACCCGCAAGGAACGAGGCGGGAACGGAACGCGAAGGGAACGGATGAAGAACACTCTAACGGCAAAAGCGTCGGCAAAACTTGACTGGGTGGTTGTCGGTAACGCTGCACGGCCTATAACAACAACCGATGCTGCTCACCTATGGTCATATGATCAGGCACTTGAGCACGACAACTGATTCCTGTGTAAATCTGCTGGCCCCATCTCCGCGCCGCTCTAGCCCTCTCCAACTCTCCAACTCTCCAACTCTCCACCATCTGACCCTCCATATGACTTGCCAAGGTCAACCTAAGATGAACATTCATGCGCCAAGGTGCTCAGAAAATGAGCTGCCCTGGCGCTAGCATCTGCCCACTCGATAGCAATATGCAACAGCAGGCCCCTAATCAAAAAGTGTAAATTCTCTGACTAAAAATGTTCGTTATTGAGTTCTGAGTCGAGCCATCTACTCCATGCCGCAATCAAAAAAACACGGCGGAAAGTATGCACCCACTAATTCGTTATGGTTGCACTATCATTTGAAACGAAGAGTAGTAGAAAACTCCTTTCATTGTGAGAAACAGACCAAGCACTCAGATATCGGTCGATCAAAAGGCAGCCCCATCCAACGTCCATACGAGTTATAAGCAGTGACCTGCATATGCAAATTGTTTCCATTCATAAAAGCTCGGCTAAGTAATATACTATCGGTAAACAAATCACTGACGTTAACCAGCCAACGACGAGAGATATTACAACTGATGAAAGCATGCGCCTTCTCCGGAACAATATTTTGAAAAAACTAATCACAGCAAAAAAACCGTTCGCTATTGGTATCAGCATTCTTTGCATCGCCGCACTAGCAAGTTGTTCGAGCTCTGCAACGAACGATGTAACCAATACCGCGAATCCGACAGAACAATACTACTGCCAGCCAGACGCGGACAACGCTGAGTGGGACTGCACAAACAAAACGACGCACGACTTTTCGAGCGCACAAAAAACCCAACCCGCCATACAACACCCGACCACTTCGGCTACCGAGAAACCTGGTCAGAAAAAATTAGTCGCTAAGAGCTGGCGCCGCCTGATCGAACCCATGCAATCACAAAAGGGTGGCAACCTAATTGCGGGTAGTAAAGCAATCCCTCCCCCATCAAAAACATTAGCCTCTAACGACAAAGCGATTATTGATGATTCTGCAGACCGTTGGGCGATGCAATTAATCGCCATGCGAGATCGATCAAAAGTAGAGGATTTGCTTAATAAAGCCCCTCTGGAAAAAGCTTATATCACTGCAGTTTACTCAAAGGGACAGATATTTTACGCGTTGGTGCTAAGCCCATACGAAAGCAAAGAAGAGGCTAAAAGAGCCGCGCGAAACCTGCGTGCCCCATATAACCGGATGCAGCCTTTTCTGCGCTCAATGAAATCGCTCTCGCGAGCGGCTAATCGCGCGGAAGAACGACTTTGAGTAGAATAGCAACTTAGCATATTCCAGAGCCTAGGCAATATATGCACTGACAGCGATGTCTCGCTTATCAAAATTCTCTAAGCAACTCTCGGTTTTTGTCGGCTCTGATAAAGCCCTTCCAAGCTAAACAGCGCCAAAGCTGTCCAAATCATAGCGAAAGTAACCCAGCGCTGATCTGCCACCGCCTCTCCATACAGAAATACCGCCAGCATGAGCGAAATAGTTGGTGCGATATATTGGGCAAAACCAAGCGTTGTAAGAGGCAGACGAATCGCTGCCGCGGCAAACAAAACCAATGGCACGACACTTACCACGCCGCCGACACTGAATTTTGCAAGGTCCACAAGCGACCGAACTTCACCGCCGGACCCATGTATCACAAGGAACAGGATAGCAAATGGTGCAAGTAGACTGGTCTCCACGCTCAAGCCGACAGCTGACGGCACGCTAACCTGCTTGCGCAAAAGACCATAAAAACCGAAAGAAAACGCGAGCACGAGACCAACCCAAGGCAATGTCTTGAGCACAGCAAGCTCCAGGCCAATGCCCAGCATCGCCAAGAGAACGGCTAACGCTTGCAGCGGACGCAGCCGCTCACTCAAAAACAGGCGACCTAAAACGATATTGATTAGTGGATTAATAAAGTATCCCAAACTCGCTTCAGCCAAACGTTGGCTTTGTACCGCCCAAATGAACGTACACCAATTGACAATCAGACACAGCCCTGTGGCGAGCAAGAAAGCTCTCTCGCGATTGTCGATTTTGAACAGCGCTTGCCACTGGCGTGTTGCTGTCAGAAGAATGAGCAGACAGGGGATTGCCCAAACCACGCGGTATGCCAAGACTTCGAACGGACCAGCGAAGCTAACCCAAACAAAATAGATGGGTGCGAACCCCCAAATACCATATGCCAATAGAGCATAGGCAAGCCCTTGGGCTGTTTCCCTTTGCGGGTCCACCGACGCCAAGATTAAAACTGGTCTTTGCGACGACGGGTCTCGGCGAAGACATCTACATGATCGGCTCCGACCATACCCAATACGGCTTGGAGTTCGGCGCTATCTGGGCGTAAGAACGGGTTTGTTTCTTGCTCCAAACTCAACACAGTTGGAACGGTGGGTTGGCCCGCACTACGCAGCCGCTCTATCTCTACCACCCGAGCCTGCAGCTTCGGATTATCAGGTTCTACTGACAAAGCGAACTGGGCATTCGCCTGAGTGTACTCGTGCGCGCAATAAACTTTGGTGTGTTCCGGCAAAGCATTGATCTTGCTTAAACTAGCCCACATTTGCTGTGGGGTCCCTTCGAACAAGCGCCCGCATCCCAGAGCAAACAAGGTGTCACCAACAAATATCACATCATCAGCAGCGAAATAGTAAGCAATGTGACCGCTAGTATGGCCCGGCACATCAAATACTTGGGCGTGCAAAGAACCGATTGCAACGTCATCGTTCTCTACTACCTCATGGTCGATGCCAGGGATACGCGTGGCGTCCGCCGCGGCACCTATTACCGTGCAGCCCCAACGTTCCTTTAAAGCCTGGTTACCGCCTGCATGATCGAAGTGGTGATGAGTATTCAGAATATGTGTTAGGGACCAGCCCTGAGTTGCCAAAGCCGCGTTTATCGCCTCGGCATCGGGCGTATCGATAGTCGCGGTGGCCCCGGATTCCGTGTCATGAACCAGAAATCCATAGTTATCGTTTAAACAAGGGAATTGGTGAACTACTAAACTCATGGTGCTCCTCCAAAATAATAGACATTAATTAGTGTGACTAGCGGGGCATTTAAATCTTTGCTCCGCTTTCCTAGTCGTCGTGAATAATCGCCGGCTGTTAGGACGGCTCATCTTTTGACCAGACCCTCGCTCTCGCTTCTGGTCTTCTGGTCTTCTGGT
>DJYW01000123.1:17034-20263 GCA_002450255.1 Gammaproteobacteria bacterium UBA6968 | reverse complement strand
TGGTCTTCTGGTCTTCTGGTCTTCGAGTATCCCACCATGGTTCTTTTTTGCGAGCAAACCGCCGGTCTTTATCCTAGACTGAAGCTCGTCAAGCCGATAAGTACGGGGTTATGCATTGAACCAGTTTCTCACCGAAATAGTGAGCCTTCTCGATATCGAAAACATCGAAGAAAATCTGTTTCGCGGCCAGAACCATCAGACCGAGCATGTCTTCGGCGGTCAAGTACTAGCGCAAGCCCTGGTCGCTGCATATAGAACAGTGCAAAAAGAGCAGCACCTACACTCACTCCACGCCTACTTTCTTCGGCCAGGAGACTGGACTCGACCCATTCTGTACGAAGTTGATCGCATTCGCGATGGCCGAGCTTTTTCTACTCGGCGTGTGGCTGCAATACAAAATGGGCGCGCCATCTTCAGCTTGTCTTGCTCTTGGCAAAATCGGGAACCGGGACTGATTCACTCGCAGCCCATGCCCGATGTGCCGCCACCTGAATCATTGCGCGGCGATTTCGAGGCGTACAAAGCGCTGGCCAAAAAGTTCCCGGAAGTCGCCCGCTTCAGCTTTCGTTTTGAAGCCATCGATTCCAGAGCAGTTGAAAGGGTGTTTATGGCCGGCTCTGACGTGCACCCGCCTATCAAACACACCTGGCTCCGAACTCGTGATAGGTTGCCGGATGCTCAGGAAATCCATCTGGCAATGTTGGCCTACATGTCGGATTTAGACTTCATGTCGACAACCACTCTACCGCATCGCGACCTGATCCCGAGCCGGGGGTCAATGCAGGGAACCAGTTTAGATCATGCGATTTGGTTTCACCGCCCGTTCCGCGCAGACGACTGGCTTTTGTTTGCCAAAGAATCCCCCAACGCTAGTGGTGCGCGAGGTTTTGTTCGAGGCCACTTTTTCGACCGCCAGGGCAACTTGGTCGCCACTGCCGCCCAAGAATGCCTTATTCGCCCGGTCGGCGAAGGGCTGGACCTGCTCAAACAACGCATCGCCGCCACGCAAACTTAAGTGGCGGCGCATGCGCCTGATTTTAAAGTGCCGCGAGGATCGCATCAGCGGCACTGACTTCAAGCTTACCTGGCGCCTCGATAGCCAGTGTAGTTACCGCACCGTCTTCGACAATCATTGCATAACGTTGCGACCGACTGCCTAAGCCGAACCCACTGCCGTCCATGGTCAGGCCTATGGCCGAGGTAAAGTCGCCATTGCCATCGGCAACCATCAGCAGTGCCTCCGCGTTAGCGCTCTTTCCCCATGCGTCCATAACAAACGGATCGTTCACGGACAGACAAATAATGCTGTCTACCCCTTTGGCTTTTATCGCATCCGCTTGTACTACATAGCCTGGCAGGTGCGCCATAGAACAAGTCGGCGTAAAGGCGCCGGGCACTGCGAAAAGCACTACTTTTTTACCTGCGAATAGGTCGCTCGTGCTTACCGCTGCAGGCTTGCCGTCCTGCATTTGGTGCAAAGTCGCCGCCGGGAGCTTATCTCCTTCTTGAATTGCCATCGTAGCCTCCTATGAGCTGTTGGGCGCATCGCGTCCGCGCTACAGCCTAAATTGATTTACCCATCCCAATAGCACGTGCCCGCTAACCGAATCCCAGTGCATACCAGAGTCCTCGCTCAGGGATCGCTGGAGTCTCTGCGAAAGCGACTTCGCAACGTGACGCGTGGATTGTGGCGATGCAACCTGACTCGGTCAACTTTGCCCGTAGCATTACCTAACTGACCTAGCGGAAACTTTGGCAATTAGTGCACACTATGCCTTTTCCGACGGGAACAACCATTATCGAACAGAACGAACATCTGTCCTGTGACTCAGTGCTGAGATCCCGCGTAGCTGCACGACTGAAGGACTTTTCGCGACAAACCGCGGAGGAAGCCGATTTACGTGCAGCCGCTGTCGCGCTAGTCATTACCGCCGAAGGTGATGGCGCAAACTTGTCTGGCATCGAAACTCCGAGAGATTACTCCGAACAGGCAGCGCTGCTGCTTACCCGACGCTCTTCCAAACTGCGTAATCATCCTGGACAGTGGGCTTTCCCAGGCGGTCGCTTAGAAAGCGGCGAAAGCCACGTCCAAGCCGCCATGCGCGAGACCAGCGAGGAAATCGGGTTAGACCTGAATGAGGACCAGTTGCTCGGTTTTTTGGATGACTTTGTCACCCGCTCCGGCTTCATCATGACTCCCGTCGTATTTTGGGCGGGCAGCCAAATAACGCTGACGCCGGACCCTAGCGAGGTTGCATCCATACACCGCATACCCTTAGTTGAGTTTTTGCGCGCCGACGCACCGCAATTATCGTTAGCCGAACCGGGCTCAAACCCAATCCTGCGCATGCCTGTCGGAGACGATCATATCGCCGCGCCAACAGCCGCGATCATCTATCAATTTCGAGAAGTTTGTTTGCTCGGCCACGACACCCGGGTCGCGCATTTCGAACAGCCCGAATTCGCCTGGCGCTGACTTCCAAACGGACGCACACCACCACAGCGGCAATCACTAAAATCGCACCAACATTGAAACCACCCAAGGTGCGAGAGGACATTCAGAACAAAAGTAAGGAGAAAACAGTCGTCATGTTTGCACCGCTCAGCGTCTTGCTTTGAGCAACGGTCGCGACCAGCTTTAAATTGGGAATCAAGCACCTAACCGCTGAACAACTTTTTCTGGTTGGTACCAGCCTGTCCTGTTTGTTCTTCGGCATAGTCGGCCTACGTATACGATCGTTGACCATTCCGAAAAGCGACTAGTGGCTTGTGGCTGGTGATCCTCTTCGGCATATTGAACCCATTGGTCTATTACCTGGTGCGGTTCGCTGGCTATGACAAGTTGCCCGCTTACGTTGCCCAACCATTGAATTGCACTTGGGCGATTACCATGGCTTTTCTAACGATTCCCATTTAGCAGCAACGTCCCTCGCTACGTACCTTCGCCGGTATTCAACTGAGCTACCTAGGCGTTGTGGCCTTACTGGCAGGCGAGACCGCAAGCTCCGCACCGTTAGATAGCTGGGTATCTTTCTGGCTCTGGTCGGTACACTCATATGGGCAAGTTACTGGCTGTTGATGACGAAGAGTACGAGCTCCAGGTAAGCTTGATGTGCTGGAGCTTCAGCGCAGCTCCGCCACTAACCTTTGTAGTTTGTCTTACCACGGCAGGCCTGCCTCCATCGCAAATCGAAACCCTGCTCTTCGACGGTTGGGTAGGTCTAATCGG
>DJYW01000123.1:13739-16911 GCA_002450255.1 Gammaproteobacteria bacterium UBA6968 | reverse complement strand
GTATCTTTCTGGCTCTGGTCGGTACACTCATATGGGCAAGTTACTGGCTGTTGATGACGAAAAGTACGAGCTCCAGGTAAACTTGATGTGCTGGAGCTTCAGTGCAGCTCCGCCACTAACCTTTGTGGTTTGTCTTACCACGGCAGGCCTGCCTCCATCGCAAATCGAAACCCTGCTCTTCGACGGTTGGGTAGGTCTAATCGGAATGGGCATCACCTTTTTGCTCCGACAACGCGCTCTCGCGCTTACTGCCCACGCCGGCCGTATCAGTCAACTGATTTTTCCCCATTCGTATCGCTCATTCTCATCGGAGTCGTTTTTGAGGAAACCATTTCCGTCTGAACGCCTTTTGCGCTGCCAATCATTATCGCAGTTATAGTCGTTAACGAACGCAACGCAGAAGCTCCACCCTCCAGCACCGACGCGCTATGACGGCAGCAAGAATGGAAAACGAGTGTCTTAAGCAACTTGCATAATGACATAAAGCCCATACTGAGGCCTAACAGCGAATCTGTTACAAGATCTATCAACGGTTTGGTTGCCAAATCGATCTCTAAATCCGTGCCTGAATCTCTGCCTACACTTCGCCCTAACTTCTGCCCTACATTTAGGCCTCGATCATCCAAGCCTTGATGGCCGCTGCGATCTCAACTGGACTGTCTTCCTGAATAAAGTGGGTTCCCGCAACTGTTACCTCGGTTTGATTAGGCCATTGCCTACAAAACTCGCGCTGTGGCCCTGTCAATATCGCGCCCGGCTCAGCGTTAATGAATAGCTTCTTGACCGGGCTGCCAGCCAACCAATCTGCGTATGCTTGGGCTATGGCAACCACTTCCGGAGGTTCGCCATCAATTGGAATTTGCCGTGGCCAGGAGAGTGTCGGCCGACGCGTTTCGCCTGCTTCCGCGAATGGACGCCGATAAACCGCCATTTCGTCCGCAGATAGATCGCGAATAATGGATCCCGGCAACACGCGTTCTACGAAGATATTTTTCTCTAACACCATCGCTTCGCCGGCTGCAGATCGAAAACCCTGAAATACCGGTGTAGCGTCATCCGGCCATTCCGCCCAGACAACCGGACGAACAATGGCCTCCATGTAACAGATACCGGCGACCGCTTCGCGATGCTGATTGGCCCAATGAAAACCTAAAGCGGAGCCCCAATCGTGTATGACCAAGGTGACATTCTCGCGCACGCCAAGCGCCTCCAAAGTCGCACTGAAATATTCGTAGTGCTCAGCGAATGTGTAGCTGTCCGGACCGGGGGCAGGCAATTTTTCGGAGTCACCCATACCAAGCAGATCAATGGCAATACATCTTCCCTGAGACTGCAACGCGGGCATGATATTTCGCCACAGATATGAGGAAGTCGGATTGCCATGCTGGAAAACAATTGGCGAACCCTCGCCCATTTCGACATAGGCGATTTTTTTACCCAGGACTTCGATGTATTGTTTCGCGTGCTCGTCACTATTCATAAATGTTGCCTTCCTTATATTTGCGATCTTGTTTTAATCCGTCTTGTTTGCCTGTCGCACCCATGCCGGCGGCGGGCGTCTGCTTTAAAAGCTTATCTCGCGGCTCAACTCTGTTGCTAAACCTCTTGCTTAACCCTGACCGCCTAAAACGACCTCGTTCGAGCGCGCTCTGCAACCCGCGTTTTTGAACCCGCCAATGACTTACCGTCCTAAGAATTTAGGCGCCCTTTTCTCAAGAAATGCTGCGATGCCCTCTTTTCCATCCTGACTCGCAACCATCGCCGCAATGCCGCGGGCTTCAAGCTCCATTTGTGTTTCCAGCCCATTATCAAAAGTCGCATTCAACAAACTCTTGACCTGACCGTAAGCCTGCGTCGGGCCATTAGCCAACTCGCCGGCGAGGTTGAGTGCCGCTTCCTGCAGTTCATTGGCCGCATAGATGCGATTCACCATTCCCCAATCCAGCGCCTCTTGCGCGCTAAGTACGCGGTTAGTCAGCATCAATTCCCGAGCACGCGAATCTCCTACTTTCCTTGGCAAAAAGTAAGTCGAACTGCCATCCGGCGATAAACCAGCGCCTGCATAAGCCATAGTGAACACCGCCTCTTCTGCAGACAACACCAAATCCGCGGACACCGCCAACGATAACCCTCCGCCAGCCGCAGTTCCATTCACTGCTGCGATGACCGGCGTATGGTGACGCGCCAGCCGCGAAATACTCAAATGCAAATCACCCGTCATCTGCAGTAGTAAACGCCGCGCGTCATCGCCAGCTTCTGCAAACGCACCCAAATCGCCGCCGGCACAGAACATTTTGCCTGCGCCAGTGATAACGACGGCGCGTACATCGCTATCTCCCTCTATTTGCAGAGCAACTGCGTGCAAATCTTTCGCCATCTGAGGCGACATGGCATTAGCAGCTTGCGGCCGATTAAGAGTCACCAAGCCGACACCCTCTGCGACCGTGTAAGTCAGCGTTTCGTAGCTCATATCTTTCCTCGGTTTGAAACTAGCGGACAATGCTACTGCTTAACTTACCACCGGGAAACCAGTAAGCTTTTGCGCCAAGGGAGAGGGTAATTTAGCCGAAAGAAATCACTGATCAGAACGCAGCGCGTTCTTTAAGAGGCAGGCCCGCGCTAATGTCTCGGTCACCGTTGCCGCTTTACGGGCGATGCGAACCACATTAATTTCAAAGCATACGGCTATCACTTTGATGTTTAGAACTATGAAAAAACTGCCACAGGATCCGCTGTTTATATTCGCGCTGCTCGGGGTAATCATGTTCGCTATCGCGCAGTGGCGGGATGCTGATGGAAGCGCAACAACCATCAACGTCACGGCGCCCGATATAAAGCGTCTGCAGGATCAATGGGCAGTGCAAATGCGCCGGCCAGCAACATCTGGTGAGTTAGAGGGTCTTATTGATCAGTTCGTTAGAGAAGAAATTTATTATCGCGAAGCGCGCAATTTGGGACTCGACGAAAACGATACGATCGTGCGCCGACGCATGGTGCAAAAACTCACTTTCCTGACCGAAGATCTGGCGACGGTACTGCAACCCGACGATGCTGTGTTGCGCGAGTATTACGCTGAACGCTCTGAGGCTTACGCCATTCCCGAGACCTTCAGCTTCAAACACGTCTACTTCTCCGCCGACCGTCGCAAAGATGCCCATAGCGATGCAATCGC
>DJYW01000123.1:864-13398 GCA_002450255.1 Gammaproteobacteria bacterium UBA6968 | reverse complement strand
CGATGCAATCGCGGCTAAAAAGAAAGCCGATGCAATCACCGCAAAAAACATAACCGCCCCCGTCGGCGACACTTTCATGCTGCAACCCGAATACGGGCGGAAGACACAAAGAGACATCGCCAATATTTTTGGCAAAGGTTTTGCCGAAACGCTGCGCTCTCTTGAGCCTGATCCAGCCTGGCAGGGTCCAGTTGAAAGCGCCTATGGTTGGCATTTAGTGCAGATGGTCGATCGAGCACCTTACCAAAAGCAAACTTTTGCTACCGTCCGAGACCGTGTC
Source organism: Gammaproteobacteria bacterium UBA6968 (assembly GCA_002450255.1). Classification (GTDB taxonomy): domain Bacteria; phylum Pseudomonadota; class Gammaproteobacteria; order Pseudomonadales; family Azotimanducaceae; genus UBA4421. The sequence continues at coordinate 13,118 of DJYW01000123.1, read as the reverse complement.
GCACTGGATTGGCAACAAGCAAAACGCAAAGCGGCCAATGCGGATTACTACGCCAACCTGCTGAACAAATACAAGATACATAGACCAAGCATGGCAAACCCCGATAAGGCGCAGGTCCCATAGTGTTTAGCCAAAGCTGTCACACCTGCAGAGCTGCCGCCGTCTATGTTGCCATCGCGGTTATTTCGGCCATGGCGCCGATAGCTACCGCTGATGAGGTACGACCGGCTTACCTAGAAATCTCAGAGGCCAACAGCGGTGTCTTTGAGGTGCTGTGGAAGCAGCCAATCGTGGGCAACAAACGCCTGCCAATTCAGCCGCTTTTCCCGACCGATTGCGAGATGCAAGAGCAGGGGCCACCTCAATTTACCGCTTCCGCTTTGCTGCAACGCTGGCAAACCACGTGTGAGTTGACCGACAAACAAGTCAGCATTGACGGCCTATCCGCCTCACTAACAGATGTATTTGTGCGCGTGACCAATGCTGGTAGAGAACCGCAAACGTATATCCTCCGAGCAAGCAATCCAATGCTCGCGTTCGCCGAGACACATGCGGGTGAAGTGGGCTATATAGAAATAGGAATAGAACACTTGCTGTCCGGCATTGACCACGTTCTTTTCGTCGTTGGGTTAGTGCTCTTCATCCGCAAACCTTGGCCGCTGTTTACAACTGTGACGGCGTTCACTGCCGCACATAGCATCACATTGGCACTGGCCACTCTTGGCTGGGTTAGTCTAAAACAGGCTCCAGTTGAGGCGATCATTGCACTGTCCATTGTATTTCTAGCCCGAGAGCTAGCTAAACCGGAGGAGGATCGTTCTCCGTTTACCAGAGCGCAGCCCTGGGTCATGGCATTTGGGTTCGGTTTGTTACATGGCTTAGGGTTCGCCGGTGCTTTAGGAGAAGTTGGCCTGCCTGAAGATGCAGTATTTTGGAGTCTGTTGCTCTTTAATGTTGGAGTAGAGATTGGCCAGCTGATTATCATCGCGATTTTTGCTTGTTTTGTCTGGTTAAGCGTTCGAATTGCTCGCTTAGCTGCTTTTAATGAGACCGCTATCTTTCGCGGTTCAGCCTATGTCATGGGCAGCCTGGCCATGTATTGGACGATTGATCGAACCATCCTGCTGTTTTGAGACTGTTTTGCAGAAGCAACAACCTTAGTGGTCCGCGAGAGAGACATAGCACTACTTGCCGTCGATTGAAATTTACCAGACTATCCTCACCAACGAACGGGGCTAGTCGACTAAAACTGGGGAACAACATGATCACTACTAAGCCTAAGTTTGGCCTAATCGCATCGGTGGTTAGTTTAGCTATCGTACTGCTAACCGCCGGATGCGGATCTAAGCCGGTCGACGCGCCTTTCGAGGAACAGCTGAGGGAACAACTCGAGTTAGCCGAAAACGGCGCCTTGATTACCATCCCAGCGGGCACCTTCGAATTTGATCGCTCACTATCCCTTAAAGCTGACGGGATCACGCTTCGCGGCCAGGGCATGGATCAATCCATTCTCAGCTTCAAAAACCAGATCGCTGGTGCCGAAGGCCTGACCGTGACCGGTGATGACTTTGTGATTGAAGACTTGGCCATCGAAGATACCATCGGCGATGCCCTAAAAATCAACGAGGGTACAAATATCGTTATCCGTCGAGTCCGCACTGAATGGACTAATGGCCCGGATGTAGAAAACGGTGCTTACGGTATTTACCCCGTTCAGACAACCAATGTGCTGATCGAGGGCAATGTTGCCATCGGCGCATCCGATGCAGGCATTTATGTTGGCCAGTCGCGACAAGTCATCGTCCGCCACAATCGCGCTGAATATAATGTTGCTGGCATAGAAATCGAAAATACCATCGGTGCCGATGTTTACATGAATGTTGCCGATCACAATACCGGCGGAATTCTTGTATTTAATATGCCCGGCATTCCGCAGCGCGGGCACTCAACGCGTGTCTTTAACAACGATGTGCGGGCTAATAATACAGCGAATTTCGCAGCGCCCGGAACGGCAGTCTCGGGGGTTCCAGCGGGCTCCGGCATCCTGGTAAATTCTAATGACCGGGTAGAGATATTCGACAATCGGCTGGCCGACAACGCCACTGGCAATATCCTGATATCGAGCTATTTCAGCGCCAATTATGCCGGTCAAAGAAAACTGGCTGCTGAGTTCGATCCTTATCCAGAAGAGATCATGATCTATGACAATGAGTTTTCCGGAGGCGGTGAAAATCCCGGTGCGGACTATTTGGTGAACCTTAAGAATCAGCTATTCGGCATCGACGGCACTTTCCCAGACGTGATTTGGGACGGCATTATTAATCCAGAAAAGGACCAAACGAGAGCGCCTATCTGCTTGCAAAATGGTGATGCCCAGCTACTCACTGTCGATGCCGGAAACGAGTTTGCTAATGCCGGTATTTATATTTCTGCAGAAGAGTGCAGCATCAGCAAACTAGCGCCTATTTCTTTGGACGGCATAGCGCTTTAATTCGGCCTTAGAAAAGCCATCAACTTCGCAAGAACAAAGCAGTCTAGCGCATGATAAATTTCTCAATACGCTTCGCCCTCGTGATGCTTGCGGCATGCCTTTCGATCCTCGGCTGTGATCGCGGTGTGCGCATGCATTCAGCAGAGAGCTACCCGGAACGTCTATCCGAATGGGGCTTGTTTGTAGCAGAATCAAAACTGCTTACCGTCACCGATGAAGCGTTTGTGTATGACCTAAACAGCGCATTATTTAGCGACCATGCACTTAAGCTGCGAACCGTCTATCTACCTGACGGTTCTGCGGCACGCTACGATCCTGATGCACCTTTTGCACTGCCCGTCGGCAGCATCATCAGTAAAACTTTCTACTATCAGAAAGCAGACGACGACCAACTTATATTAGCGGGCACGATATCAAACGATCTGCCCCAGGATTTGGGCAGCATCGATACGCAGCGTTACCGTCTAATGGAGACCCGTTTACTGGTCAAACAGACTAATGGCTGGGATGCGCTGCCCTACATTTGGGATGGGGACGACGCTTACCTCGCTGTCACTGGCAAGATTGAACGACTGGTTTTCACGGATGGCACCAATCTCCCATATTTAGTGCCAAGCAAAAACCAGTGTGCTGCGTGCCATGCTACGAATCATACGACCGGCGCGATACAACCGATTGGCATTAAGGCAAGGCACCTTAACAAAACACATCCGGCGATCGCTGCTAATCAATTGGAAGTCTGGCACCGCGAAAAACGCTTAACTAATTGGCCTGGCATCGCCTCAAGGGAACCAGCCAATGCCGACTGGACGGATACGAGCGCTTCACTTGATGATCGAGCTCGCTCATATCTAGATATCAATTGCGGTCATTGCCACAACGCGCAAGGACCAGCGGATACCTCAGGATTATTGCTTGACTATAAAGCACACACCCCGCAGGCCATCGGCGTCTGTAAGCCACCGATCGCAGCAGGACGCGGTTCCGGTGGGCGTCTATACAGCATAGTGCCTGGCGAACCGGATGCCTCAATTCTTAGCTTTCGCATGCATAGCACTGATCCTGCGGCACTGATGCCCGAGTTGGGTCGCGCGCTGGTCCATACAAAAGCAGTGGCGTTGATAGATGCTTGGATTGAGGCAATGCAAGGCGAGTGCATTTGAGGCAACAGCCGTTTCCGAATGTCGTACAAAATACCATAAAGGTGACCATTCCAAGATGCAGACCCTGTTTCATTCTCCCAAACAAACCGTGATTGAGGACTGGATCGACTACAACGGGCACCTAAACATGGCTTTTTACAATGTCCTGTTTGATCGGACAGTCGATCACTTTTACGACCATATAGGCGTTGGCGCATCCTATGTGAAAAATGGTGGTTCGCTGTTTACCTTGGAGACACACCTACACTACATCCAGGAGCTAGCTGTAAAGGATGAGGTCAGCATAGTGCTGCAATTACTCGATTTCGATCCCAAACGCCTGCATTTCATCGAGTTGATGTATCATTCTGAGCACGGCTATTTGGCGGCCACCTCGGAACAGTTGGCCATCCACGTGGACATGTCTAGCCGCAGAAGCGCACCCATGCCCGATACGGTACTAGCTCGGCTGGGAGACATCCGAGCAATTCACGCGCAAGTACCCGAGCCGGAGTATGTGGGCCATCGCATAGGCATTCGTAAAAGCAAATAAGCTAGGGCTTAAACAGAGTCCAATCAGCCTGTATGAGGGTCGGCCGCACATCCGGCCTTGGCGATAAGGCCAATGATCGAATTAACCACCGCTCGCTACATCTTCGGATTGCGACTGCTTTTAAAAGCCGACGCTTAAAATACAAGGCTGGCTGGTTACGACATCGTGCGCCCTAGCACTGCCTGCTTCAACCTGCGGGTTGACACTCTGGACTCAGGCTAGGGGTGTAAGACAACAGGCGCGCGACACCGACAAGAAGCAAAAACGGCCACCTAAAGTAGCCGTTTTTTTTTGGGCATTTCATAGCCCTCTCGCTAGAAGGCGGATGGCCGTATCAATACCCTTCTAACTCACCGTAACGATTACGATGAAAATTCGCATCCCCAAACGTCTGCTCTGCAACGGCAGCGCGCTTGATGAAAAAGCCGATTTCAAACTCATCTGTCATGCCGATACCGCCATGCATTTGAATGCCCTCGCGCGACACCAAATTATATGTCTCACCTACTTTCGCTTTGGCAAGACTAGCCAATTTAGCGACTTCTTCAGCATCACGCCCCTCGTCTAGCGCCGTAAGCGCTTCAAGTACGCACGACTTAGCCAATTCAATTTCACAAAACATATTCGCAGCGCGATGCTTAAGTGCCTGGAATGAACCAATAACCACGCCAAACTGCTTACGCTCTTTTAAATAAGCAATAGTCCTTTCGAAACATTCCAACGTGCTGCCCAACATCTCCGCGGTAAGTCCTATCCTAGCAATATCTAAGGCGGGATCTAAAACATCAGCACCAGCGTCTAATGCACCGACCATGGCATCACCTGCGACTTTCACGTTTGCCAAGCTAACGTTAGCTGCATTGCGCGAATCCGCCATTATAGTTCGTGAGATGGTTACGCCTTCGGCACTCGCGTCTACAAGGAACAAGCTGATACCTGCACGAGCGTTGGTATCGCCTGAAGTACGCGCAACGACGATGAGCTTATCCGCTACATGGCCATCAAGTACGAAAGTCTTACTGCCATTAAGAACATAACCGTCGCCGTCAGGCTGTGCGGTCGAAGCAACTTGATAAGGGCTATGCCGATGTGACTCTTCCAAAGCAAGGGCCATGAGCAATTCGCCTGCAGCGAGCTTAGACAAAACTTCCGCCTTTTGTGCATCGCTGCCGCCGATATTGACTATCGTACCCGCTACCCAAACTGACGCGAATAGAGGGCTAGAGGTTAGCGTTCTACCGGTTTCTTCGGTCACAACGCCAAGACCTTTATAGCCGAAAGCAAGACCTCCATGCTCTTCCGCCCAGGGAATCGCGGACCAACCGTATCCCACCATCTCAGCCCAAGTCGCGCGATCGAACCCATCCGGATTCGCTTCATCACGAAGCTTTCTCAATTGTGTGATAGGCGTCTTAGTAGTGCAAAAGTCTTTCGCACTATCCTTCAACATATTTTGCTCTTCGTTAAGAATCATCGACATAGCTTTCCCCCAAATACTTCCTTAATCGTAATATGAAACCAGACCCTCAAACGGATGTCGAGGGTTTAGGCGAACCAGCCTGCCCGTTCTCAAACTGGCGAAGACGCTGGCCCAGCAATTGGTCGCCTAACAAATATATGACCACAAGCCCTAAAAATACGAAGAACCACAACGAGGACTGACTGGGTATGAGGCCGAGCACGAAAAATACGGCTACTAAACCAGAGGGGAAAGCCCCTAATATCAGGCCCGTGATTGAATTTGAGACTAACGAGCTATAGCCGCTGTTTTTAAAAGTCTGGTAAAGCTTATTATGCAAGTGACTATTATCAGCACTCATCATCGCGATCTTGTGCGAGTGCCTATAGTACATCGACCTGATCATCTCTATGCATGGATAACTCACCAACGCGGCGCAAAACCACATTGACGCGTCGCCATTTACAAAGAGGTCAAGCAAGCTGAGAGCAACAAAAGCCGACAGGCCATAGGAACCGAAATCGCCAAGGAAAATACTGCCTGTGAGAATGTTATAAAGAAAGAAAACGGCGCAGCTCATCAACGCTGCAAACAATATCAATGTACTGAATTCTAGATAGACAATCCAAAGCGCGCAAAGGGCGATGGAGCTTAGTAGGCCATTGGCCCCGTCAGCTATATTACCTGCGTTAACAAACCCGACGACTAGTACCGTAACGGCTAAACCCATAACTAATGGGTGATTCAACAGATCAGCGAAACCCCAGAATTCCATATTCGAAGGCAATATCTGCGGAGCAAACCAGAGCCAGGCTCCAGTAGCCGCCATTGGTACACCTAGGCGCCACAATGGACTGATTTTTTGCAAAATGTCTTCAGCCAACCCGACCATCGCAATGCCTAACGCTAAACCTTCATAGCCTCGGAACCATTGCAAGGCGCCTTGCGAGGCATCCGGCGTTTGCAAGCCCAATTGGCGAGCCATGATCAAGTAAGCCAATATTCCGAACGCAATAGCAACACCGCCAAGACGAGATGCTTGTTTCACAGATATGCCATGTTTATCTGCAGAATCAACTGCATAACTTCGATGGGAAAGCCACATCATTAGGCAAGCGAGGGAGACGCCGACAGTACCACCAATCACGCTGGCGACTATCAATACTGGGACACCCCGACCAAAGAGCTTAATGTTAGTGTTGGAGACGGACAACTTATTCACTCTTCCTCGGCTCGCAATCGAAAGCGAACAAATTTTACAGACGAAGCAATGGGAAGATAGAAGCCATGCTTTGGAAAATCACAGAGGTAACCTCGCGATACCGAGCCAATGCAGGCAAGTAATCTTCGTTAACTGGAATAACAATGGTATCTCCAGGACGCACTCCGTAGCTATTATCCCGATTAAACCGCAAAAGACTTCTGCGAGTGATGAGTGGCTCAACACCACCATTTGCTCTGATTAAGTATCCATCCTTCAAACGACTGCGCTGGGTGGTACCTGCGGCAGCCGCGATATAATCCATTGCAACCATACTTTCGCGATATTGGTGTGTACCCGGTTGGCGCACTTCGCCTAAAACAGATACCGTATTAGAGAACGGAGGAACATATAGCGAATCACCAGATTGTAAAACAATATCAGCCGCTGCGTCGCCAGCTATGATACGCGGCAGATCTATAACGACACGCCCTCCAAAATCCTCTTCGAGAAGCTCTTCTAATGCCTGGACTTGAAGGCCGTCTTCCGCCGCGTTGCCTGTTAACGACTCAGCTTCACGTGTTTGGCGTTTAACTAACTGTTTGCGCTTATAGTCTCGAATAAGCGTTCGTAGCTGCTCACGCTCACGCTCCTGAGCTTCTACCTTAATCAGAACAGCCCCTTCTAAGAAGGCTTCTTTCTCTAGGCCACCGGCCCGCTCAACAACCGACCTGATGGTTTCGCCTGTAGAAATCGGATAGCTGCCGGGGAGTTTTACCTTGCCAGATAGAATGATTTCCTCGCCGTAGCTCCAATTAGGAATACGTCTAACAATCAACTGATCCCGCGGCTGCAGCTTCTCCCCGTCTGCGCCAAGCGCGAGTTGCTCACGCATATTGACATTCAAAGGCGCGAAACTGGCCTGTCCTTCCGCATCTACATTTAATCTGGTTATCTCTACCCGTTCCAAGTACGCCGATGCTTCTAGCCCACCTGCTAAAGCGATTAGATCGGCAGCCGTACCCCCTTCGAATAAAGGGTATGTACCGGGTAGCCGCACCTCTCCATCAACCCGGACCAAACGCGTTTCTGCAGGAGTACCGGCTTGAGCCGCAATACGGTCAACTATTTCCCCCACCAATCGCATACGTCTATTCGGATCAGCATAGGCTAGCCCTAACACGACTAACTCATCCTTGGGCGCTAGTTCGAGATTAGCCTCAGAATTAGGTTGCTCGATGGCTTTTGCAAGCTGCACTGGAAGCGCTTCGATCTTAAGGCCACGACCAGTACGCCTAATGAGCAAGGCTATGCTTGGATCCGCAGTTTGGGTTAGGTCCGCATCAAAATCTGAGAGCAAATCAACAACGCGTAACCCGGGTCTCCAGGCGTATTGTCCCTCTCGAGCCACTGCCCCCCGCAGCATCACTGCGTTTACAACCTCGTCTTTTACCCGATTGATTTTTATGACATCGCCGTCGATAACTTCAGTAGCCAAATCCTCGCTAGAACTGATGTCAACCTGAATCGCTTCAGGAAGACTCATCCCGGGCTTACTTCGCAAAATCATGGTTTGACGCAAATAGCCCCGGCTTTCAATACCGCCCGCCATCGTGATTAATGACTTTAGGTCATCGCCGGCTTTCAATTCGTAAATCGCTGGGCGACGGATAGCACCGCTGATCGACGCCTGTGCTTCAGCAACCGGTACAAAGATCAGATCTCCGGAAATCAAACGGATGTCGTTGAGCGCGTCGCCATTAATCAACAAATCGTATAAGTCAAACTTGGCAACAACTTCCTTGCCCCGTCGAACTTCAATGTTCCGGTAGCTACCGATAGAGGTGGTGCCTCGCGCTTTATAGAGCGCCTGGGTAACCGTAGCCAATGCGGATACCGAGTAATTGCCCGGAAGCGCGACCTCTCCGGCAATGAAAACATTAATGCTCCGAAGCCTTCCCATAGAGACTACCGCTTCGGTACCAATCATCTGTTCGCCTACACGCTGCACAATGAGATCTTTTGCTTCATTAAAACTCAGACCTGAAACCGCAATGCTACCCAACCGAGGAAATAGAATTTTCCCATCACGGTCTATTTCGAGTGAACGCTGCATTTGTTCTTTCCCGAACAGGAGAACCTCTAATGTATCACCGGGACCTAAGAGATAGCCGTCTAACACCGGTAACGTATCAACCGCTTCGTAAAACTCTTCGTCGCGATTAAAAAAGTCGTGTCCAAACCGCTTTAACGGAATTTCCGCTTCGGCATCGATGTCCTGCAGCCCGAGCAGATCGTCATCTTCCTCGCGAACAAGCAGATCTAACTCTTCGGAAAATTCATAGCTGGTCATCTCGCCGCGCTCAACCTGCTGTATAGGCTGACCCATACGACCTATGCCTTCCGTTGCCTGCTCATCCACGCGAGTATCCAATCCTGCGCCAGGGGCATCGAGCACTGCATCAACGCCATACTGCTCAGCTAATCTTTTCTTCTCTGCCGTAGACATTCGGTTATATTCAGCCAAAGCCTCTGGAGGCAAAGATGCTGCATCTGATGCAGAGGGCGATAAGCCGCCTACAACGATCGCAGCGGCGAACATGAGCTGTTTCACTAGTATGGATGTCCAGACGCGTCTCAACATCTGAGCGGCTCCAGATAATTTAGTTCGCATTATTCGATTCCACCCCAGCATAGTTCAAACGTAGCAATTCTCGTTGCGGCAACAAGCGAAATTCTAATCCGATGAGTCGCCCCATGTCGTCTCGCATTATACGATTAGTATAGGCGTCTTGGTTACAGGTCTGCGCGTAAATATTCGTTCTTTGGCCTTTTTGCCCAGACACGGTCTCTTCACCAGGGTATTCATTGCTGCCCAGCAAGCGCCATTCGGCACATCTATCAATCGCAACTAACTTGCCACCATCACGATATTCAAGATTATTTTCGCGTAAAGAAATTTCAATCGGTTCTACCCTACCGGCGACATCTTCAACTCGAATTACCTGGGCGCCCTGAAAGGAAACGACAACGGACGACCCGTCCGTAAATAAAATTCGATCATCAACCGGAATAGCGTACACGTAGGCGCGTATCTCGCCCCAATTTAGCAGCCAAGTCGCTCGTGGCAATAGATTGGTTTGATCCTCGAAAAGCCCCTTTAAAAATTGCCACTGATTAGAGTGAAAACTGCACCCTTGCCCGCCTAAAGTCACCATCAACAACAAAGCCGTGCTAATCGTTCTATACGCAATCACGGTGGCGTCATCCTGGCCTTATGATTGCTCAATGCATCGAATCGCACGCCTCGCCTTGCCCACCAAAGTCCGCCACCAAAGTCATCCAGTCGCCGACCGCCGTCGCGCTCAAGTGGGCGAAGTATGGTGCTGTAACTACCCCGCGTGTTACCGGGCAAAATACCATCGAACGGCAATCTAAAATAAATACCTTTATCAAAGCTACCCTCGCCAAACTCTTCAGCAGAAACATTCGTACGCGTCATAAATAAACCTACAGAAAAACCATTATCGAACGTTCGTCGCGCCTCAATGGTATAGCCTTCGTCACCGGCAAGATATTTCCCTAAATGAACCGCAGCATCCATATTAAAGAAGGGCGAGGCGTAATAAAGGCTGACAAAGTGAGTAACGGCTTCATATTCGAGATGATCGAACGTCTTCGCATAATCGCGTCGCTTAACCGACGCTATGTCTACCCCGATAGCCCACCGACTAAGGTAAGGTTGATAAAGCATCTCGCCACCGAAGCCAGAAAACATTTCTTCTAGAATACCTCCAAACGCTCGATAATGAAGCGTTGTAGATAAACTGCCGCGCTTTTCGACGTAGAACTGGTGAATGCCGGATGCGCCCTCAGTCAAATAACGATTGATTTCTGACCGAACCTTGGGCAAAACCGAGTCAGATTCACGTTGGGTGGAAAAGTCATTATATAAATCTACTCCATAGCTAAACCAAACATTCAAACCTTCCGCCAGTAACAAGCGAGCCGACAATTTAGCGTACAACTGATAACGTAGCGGGTCATCTGGATCCATTAACTGTGTTCGTGCTGCCAGATCGGCACCAAACGCTACCCGCGGCAGCTCGTAATCAGTACTGTTGGTCGGCCTTACTAGTTTCTTTGGTTCTGCGATTGTGATTCGCTCAATTTTTGAAGCCGTATCCAATTCCCGGGCATCTTCAATGCTTCGTGCCGGTTTACTTAACGAAGCACGCGGCGCCCGAAGATAATGTACGGAAGGTGCGAGCATGTCTGACTCTCTCAACAAGACTTCTATCCTAGAGACACGACTAGGCATGTGAATCTCAGAAAGAGTCAAAGCGCGTTCGACCGCGTCTGCATAGAGCCCGTAGTCTTCGTTTTCTATCTCTATTACCGCTGTAGTCGCGCCTGGCTCAAGACGGGCGGCCTGCAGTTTGAGTCCACTTCGCTCGAAATCATAAAGTGCTCTGTCATACCAGGAGTTGAGATCTAGGTGAGTTGGTGCCAGAGCTTTAGACCGATTATCGCGAGATGAATAATAGCGATGCTGCGGTTGGCGTTTAGGCTTGTTTTTGGAGTTCAGATTTGCTGCGATAGAAAACCCAAACTGGTCTCCATGTTGCCAGCTGATACCTAGGGTCAGCTGCGGAAAGCGGTGCCACTCAATACCAAAAGAGTATGGTGATGGCGAGTCAATCGATTTAAGCCTCTGCTCGCGCAAAAACCGATCCGAATTGTACTCGGCAAGTAGGTCGATACCCCATCTCGGAATTCGATATTTTAAACCACCAAAAATCGCGGTTTTACCCTTAAAAAAGGTGCCCTCACGGATTTCGCCACCATAGCTTCCTCCGGCTGCTGATTCACGAAATTTCCAATCATCTCCGAATACGCTGAGTGGGTTATCAAACGATCCATGCCCCGCCAAGCGGCCCCAACCGATCCCTAACGACGCATCGAGACGACCAAAACGTTTAGATCCAACTACGTACTCACTAGCCCAAGCACCCGTTCCCAAAATATCGCGCACACCGATCGCGACTGCAGGAAACCACCGCCTTTCTTTAGATATGAGCGCTTTAACCTCATAACTTCTGTCTTTTAGCTCGTCGACTGAACCTCTTATCTTTCGTGGGTTAAAAACGGTATATCGAAAGGTAGACTCGACTCGAGGCATGACTTGATAGGTAAGAGCATATTTTGCTGCCAGGTATTGATGTGATATCGAGGCAGTAATCTCACCATCTGGAGCCATTCGTGCGGTTGGTATGTCGATAAGCCCGATACCGCCAAAGTCTGAGGGATAAGCCGATTGAGAAAAAATAATGGTAAGCAAAAGAGCTAACCATTTGAGGAACGAAGTGTGCATTCATGACCCTTTTCAAGAGGTCGTCAATCTATCA
>DJYW01000123.1:0-455 GCA_002450255.1 Gammaproteobacteria bacterium UBA6968 | reverse complement strand
CGGCTATGTTTTAGATACCGGAGACTGAAGTACTTTTAGGTACCGGAGGTTGAAGTAGTTGAATTGGTCCCTGTCGTAGACTCGGTGCCAACAGTACTAGATGTGCTGGTGGTAGAACTCGTGGACGAAGTGCTAGCGGTAGAGCTCGTGGACGAAGTGCTGCCTGTGTCGCTGGTCGATGGGGTTCCAGAATCATCACCGTCACCGTCACCGTCACCGTCACCGTCACCGTCACCGTCACCGTCACCACCAGTATCATCACCGTCGCCAGCGTTGTCTTCCTCGGTAACAGCAACGGCAAGTGCTACACCAACAACACCGATTGCTACGGCAGTCGCCAAACCAATCCCGCCGACAACGGCTGCAGTCGCGCCTGCGATGCCTACTGCACCAGCCGCTGCGCCCGCTCCTGCGGCACCCGCTGCGCCCGCTCCTGCGGCACCCGCTCCAGCGCC
>DJYW01000164.1:12192-13958 GCA_002450255.1 Gammaproteobacteria bacterium UBA6968 | reverse complement strand
CCCAAATGCGATTCCACATCGGCCACACTCTTCACCGCCTGCCAATCGACCGCGTCGCTGGTGCCGTCTGCACCAGCGACCGAGGTTCGCTGAGCCAAAAACTCAATCGGCTGCAGCGCATTCGACTGGCCCGCTGCCGCGCCAACCAAACACAAAATACCCCATGCAAATGCGACGCTGGCGAGACCTTTACGAAGTCGCCGCTGCTGCGTCGTTACATCCGCAAGCGAATCAAACAGCCCCAAGGCAACACCGGTACCCAGGGCTAAAAGCGCCCACAGCGAGAGGGTGAAGGGGCCGGGCATAAAACGCTCGAGCAACCAGATCGCAACGCCAAGCAATCCGATACCGAAAAAGGCCTTCACCGCATTCATCCAGATACCGGCTCGCGGTAACCAATGTCCGCCGGTGCCACCGACCAACATCAACGGAACACCCATACCCAAGCCTAGCGAGAACAAGGCGCTTCCGCCCAAAACCACGTCACCCGTATTGGACAAATAAATCAAGGCACCAGCGAGTGGGGCGGATATACAGGGTGATACAACCAAGCTGGAGAGTGCGCCCATAACGAAGACCGACGAATAGCGACCACCCTGCTGGGCCTGACTTCGCGCGTTCAACCAATTCTGTAGCCCAGATGGCAGAGCCAGTTCGTAAAAACCAAACATGGATCCGGCGAGCGCAACGAACACCAGCGCGAAAGTGATCACCACCAGCGGTGACTGCAAGCTAGCTTGCAAATTCAGCTCAGCGCCAAACAGTCCGACCAAAGTACCCACGGCAGCATAAGTGAGCGCCATGCCCAGCACATAAGATCCGGACAAAGTGACGGCTCGGATCTTGGAAATATCAGCGCCCTCACCGGCAATGATGCTGGAAAGAATCGGCAGCATAGGAAAAACACAAGGTGTAAATGCCAAGCCAATGCCCGCGATGAAAAACAGCAACAGCGCATAGGCAAAGTTCGCATCACTCAAAATATTCGCGAGCGCGCGATCCTCAGAAACTAAGCTGACTGAAGTCGTCTGGGCCCCAGCCGCGGACACGGCACCGCCAAAACCGGCAGGCTGCCACACGCCGCTCACCAACTTGAATGTTTTTTTCTCTGGCGGATAACACAATCCCGCATCGGCGCAGCCCTGATAACCGACGGTTAAAGTCGCGCCTTGTGGCCAAGAGGGTTCGTCTGTTGCGGCTAACGGCAGGGCAACTTCGACTTGATCGTAATAAACCTCAACGTCGCCAAAAAACTCATCTGTTTTTTGCAGACCAGCCGGGATTCTTGGCGCCTCTACCAAACCCGCTGCACTCGCCTGAAAACTAAATTGATGGCGATAGAGGTAATAGCCAGGTGCCATGCGCCAACGGGCGGTTATAACGGCTGGGTCAGCGGCACTCATCAAATCGACCAGTTCAAGTTGAAAAGCTTCGTCAACTGGCAAGAACGTTTGATCTGCGGCAAAGGATGTAAAGGCATCCGAGCTGGCTTTTGCTGGCGAATTTGCTGTAGAACGGTTTGCTGAACCGAACGTGTTATCAGCAAATACGGCTTCGTTCTCCGCCCCTTCTGCGAAACGTGAGTAGGTCGCGCTAGCCGCAGCCAAAAGCACTGCAACGAGTACAACAAACCAGACAGGCAGAGCCGCACCCGTCGTTCGCAATGCCATAGCCCAGCCTCTGCCAGCCGGTTGCGCTTGAGCCTGTGTTTGCTTTGCTTTCATCTGCCGTCGTCTTACTTCAGTTCGGTTCGGTTCGGTTCGGTT
>DJYW01000164.1:0-11870 GCA_002450255.1 Gammaproteobacteria bacterium UBA6968 | reverse complement strand
GGTTAGGTTGGCCCCCGGTTCGGTTCGGTTCGGTTCGGTTGATAATTGTGGCATGCCTCAGGCTGATCAGATAGGCATTCTCCTTTATCTCGCGATGCGTAGCTCGAAGTCCGAATGCAAAGCCAAAGTTAGACCGGAGCTATGGCTCCGTTTTTATTGACGGCACTGAATTATCGAGCGCGTGCACGCCTGATGGTGACATCCAATCAGCGAAAATTTCGCATAAATTTGTTAATTTAGCGCCATGTTTAGTCCGCGTTTGTTGTTTCTGATCTTCGTCGTAATTGGCCCACTCATATTGAGCGCCTGCCAGATGCCCGCGCCTGCGGCTCCAGCGCCTCAGGAGGATATAGAAGCCATAACCAAAACACGCATCCAGGATTTGCTCACGCAAGCTCAGCTAGCCTATCAGGCCGGCGACCTGACCTATCCAGAAGCCAGCAGCGCGCTGTTTTATTACCAACAAATTTTAGAATTGAATCCGACGTTTGAACCCGCGCAACGTGGCATTGAACAAATCGTCGAGCACTTTGTCAGCAACGCGATAAGTGCTTTGGAGCGGCGTCAATTTGCGCGATCACGCTCTATGCTCGCCCGAGCCCAGCTTATCGACCCGCAACATCCGGCGATCCAACCCACAGCCGCGCAAGTTGCCCTGCTCTCTAACGCAAATATTAAGCGTATTAAATTTAGCGGTGCAGACCTGCGTAGTCAGGGGTTTCGCGTCGCCGCACAAATCACTGACTTGGTCGATAGCGGCTCCGGCAACTGTCGCTATATCATCGCCGCACCCAACGATGCGCAAGGCCGTTGGGTTTACGACCAGATAAAGAATGCCCAGGGTGATACTCGACCAATCGCCCAGATAACCATTGCCCGCCCGAGCCACATAGAGCAGATATGCACAGACTAAGAAACAAATACGCCGCAGCAAAAATCCATCAGACCGCCCACCCGTTTTTAGGCCTTACCAGTCGGGTGCGGATAAGGTTTCCGAAGCTAGCCCAGCTCCGCCGCTTGTTGTGTTTACTCACGGCCTGCCTTTTGCTTAACGGATGCGACACTAAGAATGATGAAAACAGTGAACATGTTGCACGATCAGGTAGCGCGGCCACACCAGAAATGTCGGAAATGCATCACGCTGGAGATGTTGAGACCGTCGCGAACGATGCGTCCCAGACACCCGCAGCGCAAGCGACTAGTTTCAACGAAATGAGATCGCCGGCAAATATTTCGCAAGCAAAGGGACTGCAAGTCTCCCTCCCAAGCATGCGCGAAGCCATCCCCGGCCAAACCATGACTGCAGGCTACATGACCCTGCGTAACGTCTCGGCACAGGACCTGGAACTTATTGAAGTGAGGGCTGAGTTTAGTCCAGACATCTCAATGCACACTTTGGCAATGGACGGAGAGACTATGCGTATGCGCTCGGTCTCAGCAGTCACAATCCCCGCGGGGGGAGAAGTCAAATTCAAGAGCGGCGGCCTGCATTTGATGGTCGCTTTAGACGGCGAGCTGCCGAATCCCGCCCCGGTCACGCTGCATCTTCGAGACGCTAACGGGACAGCGTTTACACTGCCGGTCAGCTTTGGTATCCAAAAGCTGGTTCCCCGTTCGTCCGGTGATCGCTAATGCGGGCTTTTCATCCGATGCGAGCAGGCCATAATGCTTCCCTCACGTGTTAAGGACATGGCGACTCATGCAAATCAAAGGCTGGCAATTTTGGCGCAAACAAGGCGGTGACGAGAACTCGGAGGATGGCTTAACGCCACCACGGTCGTCCCGTTTCGCCGCGTCCATAGGCGGTGGCGTGCTCGTCGCATATAGCGGGCTGATCCTATTCTTGGGGTGGTGGTGGAACACCGAGCCCGCAGGCTTTGACGTGCACGCCAAAGCGCGAGCGGCAGCCCAGACGCAGGGTGTTGCGCTGGTCACCGGCTTTACCACCACCACAGCCTTCATTGGAATAGCCGACACTTTGGTGCATAAGCGAGGCGGCTACATAACCAACGATATTTTTCCGCCAGGGGTATGGATGGACAACATGCCCGAGTGGGAATTCGGCGTGCTGACCTTGTTACGCGACACCGCGCGAGTTTATCGCAATGACTTTTCCCGGTCGCAAAGCCAATCTGCAGAAAATAAGGATTTGGCCGAGGCTGAAAGCAAATTCTTCTTTGACAATAACTCCTGGATCTTGCCGCGAACGGAAGACGAATATCGCAGCGGCATCGAATTTTTTCTGGCTTATCAGCAAAGTCTCACCGACCCCAATCAAGCCGGCACCCAGTTTTATGCGCGCGCCGACAACTTGCAGCAGTGGCTTGCGGCTATGGAGACGCGGCTTGGCAGTCTGTCGCAACGGCTGTCTGCCAGCGTTGGTAAACGTCAGTTAAATCTGGACTTGGCCGGCGACAATGCGGCTAGCCAGGCCACGGTAGGGCCGGAAGACAATTTTGTGAAAACACCCTGGCTGCTAATCGACAACGTGTTTTACGAAGCGCGCGGTTTTAACTGGGCTCTGATACATATGCTGAAAGCCATAGAACATGACTTTGGTGACGTGCTCGACAAAAAAGCGGCGCGGGTTTCGCTGCGGCAGATCATCCGTGAATTAGAGCCCACCCAAGATACCGTTTGGAGTCCAATGATTTTAAATGGTGACGGTTTTGGCCTCCTCGCAAATCACTCTTTGGTGATGGCCTCCCACGTTTCTCGAGCCAATGCTGCCATCATCGACCTACGTAGTTTGCTAGAACAGGGCTAACCCGCCGCACATTCTCATTATCCGCAAAAAATGGCTATAACTTGTGGCCTGAAACAGGGTTTTAGCATGGCAAGCGGCGTCGACCTTGGTATGATACGCGCCGCTTGAGTCCATATGGGGTGGAGCTTAGCTGGTTTTGCCGGTCCTGATCTGGTTTTCAGGTCCGTCTTGTTATGCTGCTAACCGTCCGTCCCGCACGACGATTACATCCAACCAGTTGGGGAACCAAATGACCGATCTTTCGTATCTCCCACCGTTACTAGGCGTTGTTGGTCTGGTAACCGCGTTAATTATTTACGGCATTGTTCGTAGTTATGACGCAGGTTCTGCGGAACTACAAAAAATTGCTGACGCGATTCATGAAGGCGCCATGGTATTCATGCGACGCGAATACACCATGTTGGCGTTGTTTGCAGGCATTTTGGTCATCGGCATCGCCGTATCGGAACTCGGTCAATATACGGCTATGGCCTTCGTCGCCGGCGCGCTGTCATCCGCGTTTGCTGGTTGGTTTGGAATGTACACGGCAACTCAGGCTAACGTGCGTACAACCAATGCCGCACACACGCAGGGCCAAGCTGCGGCATTGTCCGTTGCGTTCTTCGGCGGCTCTATTATGGGTCTCGCCGTCGCCTCGCTCGGCCTAATTGGTCTTGGTTTGGTGTATTACTTCCTTGGCGGCGATCCGCACACAGCACACCATATTCATGGTTTCGGCATGGGCGCATCAGTTGTCGCATTGTTTTCTCGCGTGGGCGGTGGCATTTATACTAAGAGTGCAGATGTCGGTGCTGACTTGGTCGGAAAGATCGAGCAAGGCATTCCAGAAGATGACCCACGTAACCCAGGGGTAATTGCAGACAACGTTGGCGACAATGTTGGTGATGTTGCAGGCATGGGTTCAGACATTTTTGAATCCTACTGCGGTTCCATGATCGCTTCTATCGCGATCGCATCTACCTTGGCCGTTGCTTCGCTGTCCATGCTGGTTCCTGGCGCAAGTGAAGGCGACGCCCGTTCTACGCTAATGTTCTTGCCGCTAGCACTTTCTTCTACCGGGCTGATCGCCTCTATTATCGGTATTGGAATTGTACGCAGCGCGTCAGGCGCAAACCCTGCACTCGCGCTGCGTATCGGCATGATCGCCTCACCTATTATGTTCCTTGCCGCCGCTTATCTTTTGCTCAGCAATATGGGCGTTAGCGCCAATATCTGGTGGGCTATTTTTCTTGGCGCAGCCGGCGGTGTTGGTATTGGTTTAATCACTGAGTACTACACCTCTTCAACGCCTGTGGTAAACATCGCAGAATCCGGTAAGACCGGTCCTGCAACCGTTATGATTACTGGTTTGGCAGTCGGCATGCAGAGTGTTGTGATACCGCTCCTGATCATCTGCGTGATCATTTACGGCTCAACCGAATTGGCCGGCTTGTACGGTGTTGGTATTGCGGCAGTAGGACTACTCGCAACAGTTGGTATGACCATGGCAGTCGACGCCTACGGACCCGTCGCCGACAACGCGGGCGGCATTGCTGAAATGGGCGGCTTAGGCGAAGACACTCGCGCCATTACTGACTCGTTAGACGAACTAGGTAACACCACAGCAGCCATGGGTAAGGGTTTTGCTATTGGCGCCGCCGCTTTAGCAGCCTTGGCAATCATTGCCGCTTTTGTAGAAACCGTTTCCAACGAACGAGGTGGAGAGTTTATTCTGCACATCGGCGATCCGATGGTACTGATTGGCTTGTTTATCGGTGGCCTGGTGCCATTCCTTATCGCCAGTATGACCATGACCGCGGTAGGTGATGCGGCGATGGACATGATCGAAGAGATTCGCAGACAATTCCGCGAAATCCCAGGTTTGATGGAAGGCACCGCTGAGCCGGACAACGCCAAGTGCGTTGATATTGCCACCAGCGCGGCTCTGCGACGCATGATTATTCCCGGTGTTATAGCCGTCGCTGTACCCATATTGGTCGGTTTCCTGCTGGGTGCAGAAGCTTTAGGCGGTACTTTGGGCGGCGCACTGCTTGGTTGTGTACTCCTAGCACTAACCATGGCAAACGCTGGCGGTGCGTGGGACAACGCTAAAAAGTACGTCGAGAAAGGCAACCTTGGTGGTAAAGGTTCCGACGTTCACGCCGCAGCCGTTGTTGGTGATACCGTCGGTGACCCGTTCAAAGACACCTCCGGCCCTGCTATGAACATCTTGATCAACGTTATGGCAATCGTTAGCTTGGTGATTGCACCGCTCTTAGTTTAAAGCCGCTCGCGGCAGCTCCCACTCTCGAAAAGGAGTTGTCGCAAAAAGCTTTTGGAAGAAACGGTTGAAAAAAGGACGCGTCTGCGTCCTTTTTTTTGACGGTCGTGTACGCAGCCTACCGGCGAAGCGAATCAGCAGCCTCGCGTCATGCTAATCAACAACTAAGGTGACAGTTTCTATCGAGCATTGCAGTGATTTCTTGACACCCCAATAGCTTCCCGCACCGACTAAACGAATATCCAGCGGGTACCTGTTTTTAGTGACCGGCTTTCCTGCGAAGGTGATGCAACCTGATGCGCCGCCGATATAGGTACAGCTCGCTTTATCGCACATCCACTCAAGGCCGTCCGGCAAGCCCATAATCGCCTTGATTTGAATGAAACGGATGGTCGCGCCACCGGGAACAAAGCCATCACAATTGATCCAGTCGGCTGAGTGAATCTGTTTTCCTTTGCGCGGCAATTTGAAGAAGGCCCGAGTCGATCCATCGGTATTACTCGTGAAGGTGTCCGCGACCAAATCGATCGCAACCTTGCCGCGTTGAATCTTCTGCGGGACCTCACACGTTGATGTGTGCCCCTCAGCAATGCTCAGTGTTAACAATATGAAGCAGATTGTAGATCGTTTGGTCGGCATAACTTGATTTCCGCAAGTGCCCTTTGAAAGCTGCCTTATGTTGTAGCGAAGCCTACGGCATGGACATGCGCATCCGCTAGGCACCGCAATTTACTACTTTCAGTTCATCTACCAGTCTGCATCCAGCTTCTTTGGCAGCAGCGGTAGCGCCAGCTTTAAATAATCCGGCAGACCATTTTTGAACGGTGGGTAGTCTTCCCCGGCAATCAGCGGCTGGAGATACGCACGGGCTTTCGCGGTAATGCCAAATCCATCGCGGGTAATAAAGCTTTTTGGCATCTTCCGTTCCACGTTAGCGACTCGTGCCAACTTGGCGGTGCCAATTTTCCAACGATACGGCTTGTCTGAAATACGATCGATCGTCGGCATAACCGCATTTGCCCCGTCCATAGCCAGTTCTACCGCAGCGTGACCCAGCTGAAACGCCTGCTCGACATCGGTAGCTGACGCCAAGTGACGCGCCGCGCGCTGCAAATAGTCCGCTACCGCCCAGTGAAACTTGTGGCCCAATTTGTCCTTCACTAATGCGGCAAGGGTTGGTGCTACACCGCCAAGCTGGGTATGTCCAAAAGCATCTTTGCCGCCGCCGCTTTCACCGAGAAAGCGACCATCCGCATACCGCGCACCCTCCGAAACGACAATGACGCAGTAGCCCTTTTCCGCCACTACGCGGTCAACGCGCTGCAAAAAGGCTTTTTCATCGAAAGCTACCTCCGGTAGCAAAATAATATGCGGCGCGTCACCGGGTTCATCGGCAGCAAGCCCTCCGGCCGCCGCTATCCATCCTGCATGTCGGCCCATGACTTCGAGAATAAAGACCTTGGTGGACGTTGCGGCCATCGACGCCACGTCCAAAGCCGCTTCGCGAGTAGAAGTCGCCACGTACTTTGCGACGGAACCAAAACCAGGGCAGCAATCGGTAATCGGCAAATCGTTATCAACGGTTTTGGGGACGCCAATGCACTGCATGGCATAACCCTTTTGGGCGCTGAGTTGGGCGACCTTATTGGCTGTGTCCTGAGAATCGCCGCCGCCGTTATAAAAGAAATAGCGGACGTTGTGTGCTTTAAAGACCTCAATCAAGCGCAGATATTCGCTGCCATCCTCGGTAATCGGCTTAAGCTTGTAGCGACAAGAACCGAACGCCCCACCCGGCGTATGACGCAGCGCCTTAACCTGCTTCTGAGTCAGCTTTGATGCGTCATAAAGCTCTTCGTTGAGTGCACCAAGAATACCGTTCTTGCCAACCAGCACCTTGCCAATGCGATCCTTGTGCTCCTTGGCAGCGGTTAGAACACCGCTTGCAGAAGCGTTGATTACCGCCGTAACCCCTCCTGATTGAGCATAAAAGGCATTTGCCTTTGGCAACTTAGGCGGCGTTGTTTTCCCTGTCATTTTGGTTTTAGGGTCCTTGGCTTGGGGTCGCTTGGTGCGCGGCATGTGACTTCCTCGATAAACGGCTAAGATAAAACGCGCGGTATTATCTGCCATCGCCATTTTTTGTGCGACAATTCTCCGCGACATTTAGGTCACCTCACTTTTGGCTCAAGCCGTCTGCCAGGGCAAACATGCAAGCATTAATCGTTTCAATTTGGCGCATCGCTACACTTAAAGCTGGGCCGGACATTCTGCCGGAAAGCTCAGCACTGCTCCTGGCCACCTTATTGCTTAATGTTATTGTTAGCGTAATGTTAACCACCACGTTGATGGCATACAGCTTTATCGCGGCGCTTCAACTGACCCTGGTTGTCCTCGCTGCGACAGCCGGGATTCTCTGGATGTTGCTTCGCCTTACTGGATTTGGGGGGCGTTTTGAACAAACTCTAACTGCTCTTTTAGGGTGTGACCTGCTAATCACGCTAGTCAGTGCAATGGCGTTAGTCGCCGGCACATTGATCAGTCAGCCAATTGCAAATGTCTTTCTGCTCGTGACCTTTTTTTGGACCATTGTTGCCTATGGCTTTATTTTTCATCGCGCCCTGGATATCAACTTGCCGATGGGCATCCTTCTCGCCTTTATCATTTTGTTGATAACGATTTCTATTGGCCGCGTGTAACGCAGCCGTATATTATCGCCGCTATGACAAAACGCATTTATTTTCTTGGTATCGGTGGCACGTTGATGGGCAGCTTAGCGCTGCTTGCCAAACAAATGGGCTACTCGGTTGCCGGTTCTGACGGCCCAATATATCCGCCCATGTCGACTTTGCTGGATGCTGCTGACATTACCGTCTACGAGGGCTTTGACCCTGCGCATCTCGAACCTGCCCCAGATGAGATCATTGTGGGCAATGCCGGGTTACCCCGCGGTCATCCAGCGCTGGAACACATTCTCTCGCACGCACTACCTTATACCTCTGGCGCAGAATGGCTCGGCCGCGCCGTCCTGCGGCAGCGCTGGGTCATTGCTGTCTCTGGGACTCACGGTAAGACCACGACAGCCAGTATGCTGGCTTGGATACTCAAGCACGCAGGGCTCGAACCTGGTTATCTTATTGGCGGCGCGCCGACCAATCTGGGGACGTCGGCCCATCTCGGCGGAGGGCCGTTTTTTGTTGTAGAAGCCGATGAGTACGACACGAGTTACTTCGATCGGCGGTCTAAGTTTGTGCACTACCGCCCGCGCACTCTAATCATTAATAACCTTGAACACGATCACGCCGATATCTTCCCGGATCTTGCCGCCATTCAAAGTCAGTTTCATCTGCTGCTGCGAACCGTGCCCGCAAACGGGCTCGTCATTGCACCAAGCGCAGCGGACTCAGTTGACGAAGTGCTCGCTCAGGGCTGCTGGACACCAGTCGGCCGTGTCGGGGCGGAAGCCGTCAAAAAACCGATCTCTACCGAAACCAACGACCGCTGGTATGTTACCAACGTATCTGATCAGGGATCAGCTTTTGACGTTATGCTTAATCAGTCGAACGCAGGCCGGATCAGTTGGGAATTAGCAGGCGAACATAATCGCACCAACGCGCTGAATGCACTCGCTGCGGCCCGCCATGTTGGCGTGCCCACAGCAGTTGGTATAGAAGCACTGAACGAATTTCGCGGCGTAAAACGGCGTTTAGAGGTCATCCATGCGGATGCGACGACGGTTATCTATGACGATTTTGCGCACCACCCCACTGCGATACGCACCACCTTGCAAGGCCTGCGTGATCGAGTCGGGATGGATGAAATTGTTGCAGTGATTGAACCACGCACGCATACCATGTCGCTCGGCACGTTGCGCAACGAGCTCCAAACCTGCTGCTATGCAGCTGATCAGGTGATTTGGTTTCGCAGCGCTAACATTCAGTGGGATCTCACTGAGATCACCAAGGGAAGTGTCATTCCGGCCAGTACCACACAAGACGTTGGCGACTTGGTTGCAACATTGATCTCGCTGCCGCCGCCAAAGCCCAACACCAAGCGGCACATCGTGATTATGAGCAATGGCGGTTTTGGTGGCATCTATACCTTGCTAACCGATGCATTTAACGCTGCAGGCAGGCAGTCTGAGCAGACCTGAACAGATCTAGGCAGAAATAAGCCAAGCGATTGCGTCTCTCTGACGAGGCGCCTTCCACCGCGCCCGGCGAGGCCAACTACACGCATCCATCATTTACTTCGATCGCGTTTGCCGCAACGGCACGACACTCAGTGCGGGTGGTTAAAACGCCGCTTCTGGCAGTTTCATAACGACATCCGAATCTGCTTCGATCGCCGCAGCCAATCCCTCAGTCTTAGGTAAAATGCGCTGGAAGAAGTAATCTGCCGTCGCAATCTTGGCGGCACCAAAGTCATCCGCAGGGGCGACGGCAGCCATACGACCGAGCATCCATGCACATAATGTATTGCCCATCATATCGAGGTAATCAACCGATACAGCGCCAGGCAACGCCGGATCCTTTTGGCCACG
This sequence comes from Gammaproteobacteria bacterium UBA6968, assembly GCA_002450255.1. GTDB lineage: Bacteria > Pseudomonadota > Gammaproteobacteria > Pseudomonadales > Azotimanducaceae > UBA4421. The sequence continues at coordinate 2,303 of DJYW01000164.1, read as the reverse complement.
CCGAACGATTGATTCGGTGGTAGCAGCGAGCCGATCACAAGCGGCGTCAAACTGCGACTGCCAATTTGATTTCACTGGTGTTTGACGCATTTCCGCAATCAGTTCGACAACCGTTTGGCCACCGTCTCGCATAACCTTACGGCCTACTAGATCCAACGCCTGAACGCCGTTGGTCCCTTCATAGATTTGGCCAATGCGAGCGTCGCGAACAATCTGCTCCATTCCCCACTCCTGCACATAACCATGCCCGCCAAAGACCTGTTGGCCAAGCAAAGCACACTCTACGCCGCGATCGGTCAAAAAAGCTTTTACGACTGGGGTGAGTAGCTCGCCGATTTTTGCTGCCTGAGCATCGGCGGCAAATTTTGCTCTGTCTAACTGCATACCGGTATAGAAACCAAGTGCACGACAGGCTTCCGCGTAAGCTCTCTGAGTGAGTAACATCCGACGCACATCAGGATGAACCAGTAAGGTATCTGCCGCTTTATCAGGATTCTGCGGTCCAGTCGGTGACCGCCCCTGAATGCGCTCCCTGGCGTAGCGCGCGGACTGTTGATAGGCGAGTTCCGTTGCGCCTAAACCCTGCAGGCCGACGCTCAGGCGCTCGTAGTTCATCATCGTAAACATAGCCGCGAGGCCTTGATGTTCTGCACCCAGCAAAAAACCCTTCGCGGTATCGTAGTGGATAACAGACGTTGCGCTACCGCGAATACCCATCTTGTGCTCAATCGAACCACTACTCACGCCGTTACGTGGCCCTAAGCTGCCATCCGCATTAGGAAGAAATTTCGGCACGATGAATAGTGAAATGCCCCTACTGCCTGCCGGTGCGTCAGGCAATCTGGCGAGAGTGAGATGGACGATGTTCTCAGCTAAGTCGTGCTCACCGCTGGTGATGAAAATTTTGCTGCCGGTGATGGCATAGCTGCCATCGGCCTGGTACTCCGCTTTTGTTCGCATAATGCCCAGATCCGTACCAGCGTGCGATTCGGTCAGCGCCATAGCACCGGTCCATTGTCCTGAATAAAGCTTTTCGAGATAAGTGCGCTTCTGCGCTTCCGTTCCGTGAGCATCGATGCACAAACTCGCCCCTACCGACAATGAGCCGTAGAGAAACAGACTGCTGTTCGCGGCCCAAAACATTTCTTCAATGAGGCAACCCAGACTCTTTGGCATACCTTGTCCGCCAAATTCGGGATTGCCGCATAGGCTCAGCCATCCGCCGTCAGCCATTTGTTTGAACGCTTCTTTGAAGCCTGCAGGTGTGGTGACCTCACCATCTTTCCAACGGCAGCCTTCAGCATCCCCAGACTGGTTGACTGGTAGCATCACTTCACTCGCCAAACGGCCTGCCTCTGCAAGGACAGCATTCACCACATCAGGAGAGATGTCCTGCAACTGAGGGATTTCCGACCAAACGGATTCGACCTGGAATAAATCGTGCATTATGAATTGCGCATCGCGCTCTGGAGCTTGATAGTCCACAGTTAAAGCCTTTATTGGAATTTTTCGAAAAGTGGTGTGAGCCGTACGGCTGCGCCAAACTTTATGCTAAACGCGTGGTCGACTCAATAAGGCGGCACTACATGACGACACAAGCCACGTCGTGCCACATGACCGAGGCGCAACAAGTAGATACAAACCTAACAATAAAAATATGCGGAATATCTTGCCTTTAATCGGGATCGACGAGGTTCGCTTCGGCCAGTCGCCGCGCGAAGTCAGCGACCTGTTGGGAACGCCGGATCATATGCGCGACATGCCTAGCGGCGAGTTCGAAATGCTATACGGAGAGCAGATTTACCGCTTTCTGAATTTTCGTCTAGTTGAATGCGCCTGGCCTGATGATGGACCGGTGCAAATCGACGGGCAGACGGTGCTCAATTTATTCAACTGGTTGAGCACCCAAAGCGACTGTAAGGACAGAGCCAGATTTCGCATCTGCAACCCTCTCGGGATCGCTTTTGATTATCGGGAATCTGATCAAGGTCATATCGTGATCTACGAAGCACAGCACTGGGACGGATTGATCTAACCCTGCTCACGATAACCCTGCCCGGTAATTGATTAACCCATTCGCAAACACCTTTGAGAGATCTGCGAACCTTATCTAATTCACAAGCGCGATACACCAACCAAAAAGGATTGCGGCACAAGCGGTCATAGCTGAAAGCAGCGAGGTGCTTTTTCCTAAGCGAGGCGTGGGCGTTGTCGCGAGTAGGATTAGTTGGACAAGGCTAATCTGTATCTGAGCGAACCGAAGAATAACCCAGGCAACGATAGCAGATAGCCAGCACAAGCAA
>DJYW01000009.1 GCA_002450255.1 Gammaproteobacteria bacterium UBA6968 | reverse complement strand
CTAACCAGCTGAACTACCGCTCCGCAGTATCCTTCGCTGTCAAACACAACTAAGGATTGGTGGGTGTTACAGGGGTCGAACCTGTGACCTACGGCTTGTAAGGCCGTCGCTCTCCCAACTGAGCTAAACACCCTGTCACTGTTCCCTTTTGAGGGATCGGCAATGTTACTGATACCTGTGGCCGTGTCAACGCGCACGGCGGTTTTCTACAGTGGTATTAACACTTTATAGCGATCTGAGCGGCCGAGGCTGCGCTGCTTTTTATAGGCTGGTGGATTCTAGCGCTGCGCTTGGATTGAAGCCTCACGCGCTTCCGGCATTTTTGGCATATCCGCGTAAATAGCCTCGACCTTGATTAGCTGACGCTGCCGGGGCAATTGCTCGTAAATGCCTGGATTAGATCAGAAGTTCCGCATTGGCAGCACTGGCCGACCCCCTTGTTATGGGAGCATATCTATCCGGAACACGGCGATACTCGCTGAATACTCGTGGGCCACCAACAACAAGGGCTGGGTGCCGCCATAGGCTTCTGCGGACACCACCAATAATGACTCCGGGCCGTCGTACCGCTTTGGATCGGCCACCACATATTGTATGAACTCCGGTTGCTGTGGGTTGGTAATCCGGTACACCATGACGCCGTTAGTTTTTTCTAGTCCGATGAAGGCATAGGTTTCGTCAGCGATGGTGAAGACTGCTAACGCCTCGGGTTCGGGCCCGCGCACATCGCTCCGGCTATCGCCTTGATTTGCGTCTTCGCCTAGCGCCTGGTGGCTGATTCGTTCGAAGTCCGCTCCACTATCCCACACCAGTTCGCCGCTGCCCGCATGCCAAATAGAAACGCTCCTCGCGCCCAGCGCAGTCAATGGCGCGCACACTTTCGAGTGGTCGGATTCGGCTTCGACCCAAAGCCGGCCCAGAGCCGCATCGCCGCGCAAGTAGGTAAGTTGCCGACGCTCGCGCTGGTGATGAGTCGCTAGCCAGTCCTGATCCGCTTTGCTCAGCTGTAACCGACACCGCAGTTCGGCGACTCGTCGAGTATCGCGATAGCCCGCGTACTCTCGCGCATCACCTTCATTCGCCGTCAGCAAATAGGTCTCGCCGGCTACCGTGTAAGCCGCTAGCCCGTCCGGCATGAAATAACTATATAGCGGCCAGTTACGCAGTTTGATGCCACCATCCCGATCACTTGCGTCTATGGCGTTTGCTGGAAGACGATGATCTTTGCGTCCCAGCGACCAGAGTCGTTCGATTTGCGGCGAGCCGTCAGCACCGCGCAAATTCAAGGTGGCAATCGCGTTATTTTCCTGCAGGGCGATATAGGCCGTAGCACTATCGGCGCTGACCGCAATGTACTCTGGTTCAACATCGCGTGCTTGCTGCGCCGCGTCCCCAGCCGCGGCATGACGAGTCCGAATCGCTGCCAGGCCGGGTACCTCATCAAATTGTAACTCTGTGGCTGAGCGCAATACGCTGAGCCCGGGTTCTATCACCTTCTCTATCGCCAAAACTGTGACGCTACCCGGCGGATCGTAGCTGTAATCGGCGGTTGGCTCACCCTCATTAGCGACCAATAAGTGGGTTCCATCCGGACTAAAGGTCAGCATGTCGGGCAAGTGCCCTACCCGTACCAAACCCACCAATGCGAGCGTTTTGCCTGTATAAAATACAACATAACCGGGTTGACCAGTTTTAAGAGCCACGGTGACTGCGACCAAACCGTCCTGGTCGCGCACGGCGACGCTAGTCAAGTCACCGACATCATTCATGCCAATTTCCTCAACCTGCTCAGCAACTGACTGACCGACCGCGAGCCAGCCTTCATGGCTTAGCACACCCTGTGGCGTTAATCGGAACACCTCTAGCTGGGCGGGTTTCGAGTTGGCGACCAACAGCCGCTGGTCCTGCGCTTGAAAGGCAATTATTTCGGCACTGGCAGCTGGCGATGTCGAAGGCACTGCAGCCCCTCCAATAGGGGTCAAAACAATGCTTGCGGCCTGTATGTTTAGTGAGACTAACGACAGCAGAACGCAGTAGAACCCGACGAGGACTGCTTGTATAAGCTGCTTCTGCAACAGAAGCGCGCTGAATCTTTGCATCGATGCATATTTGATTAACATCTCTATTTACCCTGCTCGTCGATGTCCCCGCCCTTGCCTAAAGCTGCAACTGCATATTGTTTCGTGAGCCCAATGCAGCCTGCGCACATTCCCTAGAGCGTGACAGCCTTCTGTGAACTTTTATTGTGCAAGAGCGCTACAAACCGTGCTAGCTAAAGCGTTTCAATTAGCTCGTTGCAAAAGGCGAGCCTCCGCGCAAAGTGAAGATTTGTTCAAGTTGAAATATTTCTTCAACAGAAACGTCACAAAAGCGTTATACCGTCCCAGCTTTTATTTTAAGGGGATTATTATGCGCCTTCGCTCATTTTCGTTGCTCGGCATGTCCCTTCTTGTGACTTGCCCGTTAACGGCTGTCAGTCAAGAAGTTGTGGAAGAGGTCATCGTTACCGGAACGCGCTCATCCCTGATGTCGGCCATTGATAAGCAAGAAGCTGCCGACTCTTTGATCTCGGTGGTCGACTCCGATGCGCTTGGCGATTTCCCTGATACAACGGCAGCAGAAGCAATACGACGCTTG
>DJYW01000082.1 GCA_002450255.1 Gammaproteobacteria bacterium UBA6968 | reverse complement strand
TCCACGTTGATGCGCGTTGGTAAGCTAAATCGCCGCGTATACGAATGAGTGGTTCTTTCGCGGACAATATATGCATTTTTCTCTTCGTCTTCTGTTTCCTCATGCGCAGCACTGATGCTGAGGACGCGGTCCTTCAGCTCTATCGAAACCTCGTCTTTATTAAAGCCGGGTAAGTCGACTTGGAGCTGATAGCCGGTCTCAGTCTTCCGAACGTCTGCGGTTGGTGTTGTGTGCTGCGGCAGTCGATTAAATGCCAACAGATTATTTAATGGGTGATAAAGGTCAAAAAGATTGTTTGTTGAAGCTCGCGTTTGCATGGTTATCTCCAAGGTTTGTTTCCAACAGAATGGGTGGTCGGTAACAAAAATAAAGGTCTGCTTGGCTAATTTTTCACCAAAAAAAACGTTTTTTTAATCTTGAATTCGATTAATAAGACCCCAACTTCGCGCTTCTTCTACAGAAACAGTGTCGCCTGTGATAGCGATTTTGGCGGTTCGATGACGACCAATTCGACGCGGCATGCTAACGGTGCCGCCAGCGCCGGGAATCAGGCCGAAGGCGACTTCCGGTAATCGGAACTGGGTATCCGGGTGCGCCGAGATCGTCTTACCAAAAGCGGGTAATTCTATACCGGCACCAATGCAATTGCCGTGCAGGTGCGTGTGTACTCGGTTTGCCAGACGCGTCAGCAATAATGCGGCGGAGCGTGTTTGGCGGGTAATGTGGGCCTGGCCTGCGTCCTGAGCTAAGCCAAACTCGCGTAAGTCGCCGCCTGCACAGAAGGATGGGCCGGTGCCGTACCAATGAAGCTGATCTATATTGTCATCTACAAGTGCGAGTGTTAGTGCTTGGCAGAGTTCATCGCGCATAGCGCTGTTGTAGGCGTTGTGGTGGGCGGGTCGATTTAGGGTCAAATGTAGGGTGTTGCCGTCGCGTTCTATTAGCACCAGCGGTGCTGCGTTTGGCTCCGCATCGTTGCTGGCTTCCTCTGCTAGGGCGACGCTTGAACGATAGCGCCGCCATGCCCGAAATTGATTGCTGTGTTGTAGAGTACTGTAGGCGAGAGATTCGATATGCAGGGCATGTGCAATGCTGGCGGTTTCGCCGGCGCGTAGGACCTGTGTCAATACGGTGGCGGCTTCCGGGCTGGCGTCAATTTTGGCGGTTAGTCCTGCCATCTCGGCTTCGGTGATAAATACATCTACCCACGTTGCTGCAGGATGGTGTGCCGGACGCCGCAGAGCTGGGCGTGCTTCGCAAAGACCCAGCACGGGACAGTTCGGTTGGAAGTGCTCGTCATGTGCCATTGGCCAGTGGGTTTCATGTCGTGCGTCGACAACGACATAGTTAGTCCCGCTGACAACTGCGAGCGCTTCCGCCAAACTGGGATCCGCCAGTTTTTGCCATAGTTCTTTAGGAGAATAAACGTCGATCATGGTCGCTCATGCTGATGCCGCAGATTTGAGTATAACCCAGCCGCATTTGGTGGCTTGGGCTGATTGGGCTTTAGCCCAGGCGCGTGCTGTGGCGCTTCGATTACAGAGTGAATTACAGGGTGAATTGCAAAACCGAGCGGGAGCGCACTCCGGGCATGGCACCGACGCCGTTTTTTTGACCGCCTATGACGGGGCGACTGTTTTGAATCAGCGTTTGCCTGAGTTAGGCCTAAACCCGGAACCGCGGCTGTCGCCGAACGGCAGCTGCCGCCTGCTGGCTGTGGGTTCGCGCTGGCTGGCGCTGAACCTGGCTCGAGCAGACGACTGGTCATTACTGCCGGCTTGGCTGCAGCGAGATAAGATCTTTGCCGACTGGCAATCAGTGTTAGATGCGCTGGCGGACGCCAGTCGAGATTCGTCTGCGCCAGATGCTGCCGCATTGGTAGCCCGGGGTAGAGACATGAGCTTACCGATCGCCTTGTTGCCTGAGTTAATCAGCGGCCAGGCTGTTGCAAACAGCCCTAGCGTGGCGAGCAATTCAGCAGGAGGCTCAGAAACAATTCTGAGCCAAAATACGGTAAGCAAGTCGGGACCTAACTTAGCGGCAGATCTCACCTCGGTTTGTCCACTGCATCAAATTGCTGAGGTTCGGCAGCGCAAACCCCTTCAGGAAATGCTCGTTGTCGATCTGGCGGCGCTTTGGGCTGGACCGCTGTGTAGTCATGTCTTGCAGCAGGCAGGCTGCCAAGTGGTAAAGATCGAAAGCAGCCAGCGGCCTGACGGCGCTCGTTGGGGTACGCCGGATTTTTTCCAGCGCATACATGCTGGTAAAACTCTGCGCGAAGTGGATTTTCGGTCTGCGACAGAATTACACGCGCTGCGAGATCTGCTAGCTAGCGCGGATATTGTTATCGAAGGTTCGCGCCCCGCCGCATTGCAACGTCTTGGGTTGGATCGTCGTAGCATTGCGCGCCACCGAGCGACTGCCGGTCATTTTAACAAGGGTATTCGGGAAAGCGACGAGGCTGGGCAAACCGGCGCTGATCCCAGAGGATCTATTTCCAGTGGGTCTATTTCCAGTGGGTCTATCCCCAGCGGCTCCGATGAACATGGATTTGATCCAAACCGCGCTAAACAAAGCCGCGCTAGACAAAGCCGCTTTCAAACACAGATCTTAGACCCTGCCGGCTCCAGTAACGAACCGCTGTGGGTCGCTGTTACCGCCTATGGCCTTTCCCAGCCCTTTTGCAATTGGGTGGGTTTTGGCGACGATGTCGCCGCCGCAGCCGGATTAATGCAATGGGTCGCGGGTGAGCCGCGGTTTTGTGGTGATGCAGTCGCTGATCCGCTTACTGGCTTGTTCGCTGCTGCGGCCATCCTTGAGCGCCTCCACGCGGGTCAAACCGGCTTGCTCGAAGCGTCGATGTTTGCCGTTGCCCAGCACTGCCGCCATTCTTTGCCGACTTGGCGTACACCGTCCTCGTCTGCCCCATCTGTAGCTGCCTCGCCAAAAGGCCATGTAGGATGACGTTGATTCGCAATGCTATTGTCGGCGGCCAGCGGGTTAGCGTGCGCATGAGTTCGATGATTACCGCAATGGCACCGGACCTCACGCCGTTACCCGACGAGGCAGTGATTGATGCAGCGGGCACTTATCTGCTGCCGGGGTTGCATGACCATCATTTACATTTTTTCGCGCTGGCCGCACAGCGCCGGTCGCTGGACTGCGGCCCACAGGCCGTAACCGCCGCGGGAACGCTACAGGCTTTGCTGAATGATGCGCCAGGTGCGGGCTGGCTTCGCGGTATCCACTATCACGAGTCGGTTGCGGGACCGCTGTATGCAGCACAGTTAGACGCATGGATCAGTCATCGACCAGTGCGTATTCAGCATCGCAGCGGCAAAGTGTGGATGCTCAACACCGCCGCGATGCGAGCCGTGTGTATCGACGAATACAAGGCGCTGGAAGGCGTTGAATGTGATGCTAATGGCGAGCCCACTGGAAGATTGTTTCGCATGGACGCCTGGCTTGGCGAGCGCATCGACGCGCTAGAAGAGTTGGATATTGGCGGACTTTCTAGGCATCTGACGCGTCTGGGCATCACTGGCATTACCGATGCGTCTTACACCAATAACGCAGCGCAACAGCAGCAGCTAAAGCAACTATGCAATAGCGGTGCGATACAACAGAAGTTATACGTTATGGGCGATGGGTCGGTGTCAGCCGGGCCGCGCAAGATTATGCTCGACGAGGACGCTCTGCCACCTTTCGATCAGTTAGTGACAGACCTGCGGCTCGCGCACGAGCAAGACCGAGGTGCAGCGTTTCATTGTGTGAGCCACTTAGAGTTGGTTTTTGTTCTGGCGGCGCTGGATGAGGCTGGTTTACATCCCCAGGATCGGATCGAGCACGGTGGCATGATCACCCAGGAGATGATCGCCAGGTTGGCTGAGATGAATTTACCGGTCATCACGCAACCCGGCTTCATAACCGTTCGCGGCGAGCAATACCGCGAAGCTCTAAGTCGTTCAGAGCTAATCGACTTATACCGCTATCGTAGCCTGTTGCAAGCTGGTATTCAGGTGATAGCCAGCAGCGACGCACCCTACGGTCCTGTAGACCCCTGGCAAGTTGCCGCTGCAGCTCAGCTCAGATTGGACGCCCAGGGCGTATGCATTGGCAAGGTGGAGCGCGTTTCCGCAAGTGATGCCTTATCTGGCTATTTTCGTTGGCCTCACGATCTGAGTTTGCCGCCGCGTCAGACGGCAGTGGGTTCACCTGCCGATCTCTGCTTAAGTCACATCGCGCCTGAGGCTTATACCGAGCACGTGGCAAGGTTGGGCGCCAGTGTTTTGCAATGCCCAACCAAAGCTGGCGTCTCTGCCGAAAATGCTGAGGAGTCACCAATCTGTGCGACTTTTATTGACGGCAAGCCGGTGTATGTTCGCGCTGACCTAGACGGCGCTGGCCAAAACGAAATTTTGGGCAAAAAAAACGCCGCAGAAGCGACGTTTCTTTGAGCCCACCTAGGCGTTTATGCGTCTGGTAAGCCCAACACGCGTTTCGCAATGACGTTGAGCTGAACTTCGTTCGTGCCGCCATAAATGGTGATGGCGCGATCACGTAACCAGCTGCGCGTCGATTCTAACTCATCTGCGGTAAACTCGTTGCTTTCCCAGACCAGGCCTGAGGTGCCGCGCAAGCGAGACTTCAACTCAGAGCCGGCGCGCGTAACGCTAGAACCAACGAACTTAAAGATCGAGGTGGCAGCACCTGGTGCGCCAGCGGAACGGCTTTCTTCAACGACGCGCTGCGTAGTCAAAGACAGCGCGCGCTCTTCGATGACCTGTGCGATCACGTCATTGCGGCTATCAGTGTTCGCAATGCGACCCTGCGCGTCTTCACCTAGATACTGCTTCGCAAGCTCTGCGTAGGCATTTAGGCGTGGCTTGGCAGCCTTCTTGCCTTTCGTTGGTGCTTTGCGTCGAGTGGTCGCGTTGCGCTCATATTGCAGCAGACGCTTGCCCACGCTCCAGCCTTTGTTCATTTCGCCGATCATGTCTTCACGCTTGGCGATGGCATTGTCGAAGAAGGTCTCACAGAACGGTGAGGAACCGGAGATAAGGCGAATGGGCTTAACGGTAACGCCAGGCTGATCCATTGGTAGCAGCACAAAGCTGATGCCTTCGTGCTTTGGCGCAGACGGATCCGTGCGAACCAAGGCAAACATCCAGTTGGCATACTGAGCGCCGCTGGTCCAAATCTTCTGGCCATTGATAACGAACTGGTCACCGTCCAACACTGCTTTGGTTTGCAGACCAGCCAGGTCAGAGCCGGCGCCTGGTTCTGAGTAACCCTGACACCACTGCGCCTCACCTGTGACAATTTTAGGGATGTGCCGCTGTCGTTGTTCCTCGGTGCCCATTTCTAGAATGGTTGGTCCAATCATAGCGAGGCCCATACCGGTTTCGGCAGGAAGCGCTTTGATGCGAGCCATTTCTTCGCCTAGCACACGGTATTGTTCGGCGTCTAAGCCACCGCCACCGTACTGGGTTGGCCAGGTTGGCGCAGTCCAACCACGAACCGCGGCACGCTCTCGCCATAACATCGCGTCGTCGGTTCGATACAACTCGTAAGCATCTTCAAAGTGGACTGCACCTAAGCGCATGCTCTGTGGAACATTGTCTTCCAGCCAGTCTCTGGTTTCTTCACGAAAAGCCTCTAAATTCATGGCGCACCTCCGTTTAACTTACGAGGCATTATGCTAAGCCTTCTTGGACTTGCCAATATCTGTATACGATTTTTGGGGTAAATTGTTGATAAAACATGGAATTGTCAAATTAATGTCTAATTTCAGCTGAGCGCATTGGCGCGTGAGAGGAACATTGTTAGCGAATTTTGCAGGCGTCGAACTTTATAGTCGATATGCATACTTTCTGGTAAGTAAGTAGATGGGTCGGAGGTCAGGTTACGGATGCGCAGGCTGCAATCCAGGTGGCTGCAGACATGGTTACCGATCGAGCGCCGACCATCTGATCCGACCACGGAGGTGGTGAACAGCGCGGTGCCCCGATGGCGATATACATGATGACACCAAGAGCACATGCGGGTGCGTGGGCGTGAGTTGGGATTGCTTATGCGTCGCAGCCGCAGACCTCGCAGGCCGTCGTCCAATGGCACTGCGACAAAACCCAGTTGACCGCTTGGATGGATCCAACCGAAATAGTCCAGGACTCCCCAGTCCACATTATCTACGTCCGGCAAGCCGAGTTCGGCGACGTTACGACCGTAGAAGAGCTGGCGCAGGTCTTTAGTAGTGAGTGGTAACACGTTGGCTCCGCAGGCCTGCGCTAGGAAGATTGAATCCGTAACGCTAGCCCAGAGCGATTTGGTTTTCCAGAGGTGCTTCGCAGAATTAACAACTCGCAGCATCTTTGAGCAGGGCTAGTGATCTGGGTCTGAGTTCAGGATCGGGCTTAGGTTCGAGTTTTGGCCTCTGCTCAGATCTAGTCGCTACCCGCCCCGCAGCTGTTACAGTTTGGCACATCGTTACATCGTTACATCGCTCCCTTCGTGCCACTAGCGAGCCGCAAATCGTGTACTCCACGCGGCATATCCTTTAACGCATCGGTTATAAATCTGGTCGCTCAATGTCATGTATAGTCGCCCTTTTTTTAAGAGGGAAAGGATATGACCACTCAACCAAGTAGCGGCCTACAGCTGCGCTCTTTGGTAACTGCGGCAGGGCAGTTGCGTCTCAGTCTGGAAGATACTCCTGTACAAGCGCCTACCGGCAATCAAGTACTCGTCCGAGTAGAGGCATCACCGATTAATCCATCGGACTTGGGGCTGCTCTTGGGCATGGCAGATGTCAGCAACGCCCGCAATGTAGGCACCGCAGATCAACCAGTAATTGCAGCCGATGTACCCGAGCAGGTTGTACCCGCGCTGAAAGCACGCTGGGATGAATCGATGCCAGTGGGCAACGAAGGCTCGGGTACTGTGATTGCTGCAGGGGATTCCGAAGCGGCCCAAGCCCTAGTTGGTCGCACCGTAGCTGTACTGGGTGGCGCGATGTACGGCGAATACCGAACCCTTTCTGTTAATCAATGTTTACCTATGCACGATGGTGTGACTGCCCGCGAGAGCGCATCCTGTTTCGTGAATCCGCTCACTGCTCTCGGCATGGTCGAAACCATGCGCAGTGAAGGATACAAGGCGTTGATTCATACCGCGGCGGCCTCAAACCTGGGCCAGATGCTACAGAAGATTTGTTTGGCCGACGGCGTCGACCTGGTCAATATCGTTCGCAAACCAGAGCAAGCAGAGCTACTACGGTCTGTTGGCGCGACGCGCGTTTGTGATTCCAGCCAACCGACTTTCATGGAAGACCTTATCAACGCCATAGCCGAAGTGGGTGCCTACTTAGCGTTTGACGCGACTGGCGGCGGCGAGTTGGCCAACAACATATTGGTGGCCATGGAAGCCGCGGCAAACCGCACCGCGACGGAGTACAGCCGGTATGGTTCAGACCAGCACAAGCAGGTTTATATCTACGGCGGATTAGAACGACGCGTCACTACCTTAACGCGCAGCTACGGCATGCAGTGGGGTGTAGGGGGCTGGTTATTGACACCCTTCCTGAAGAAAATTGGTAACGAGCGTGCCGGTGAGTTGCGCAAGCGTGTCGCCGATGAGGTAAAGACCACATTTGCTAGCCAGTATGCAGAAGAAATATCGCTGCGCCAGGCACTGGAAATTGATGTTTTACAAACCTATGCGCTGCAGGCAACGGGTAAAAAATATTTGATTAACCCGAGTCTTTAGGCGAATAAACGATCGACATTGACTGACAAGAAGCGTTACCAAGAAGTGCCCGTCTAAAGGCCTTTTGGGTAACGCGGCGGGATCGAATCGGATCATATGCTGAATGCTACCGCTGTGTACGCGAGGACGGCGGGCTTTTTATAATCTTCCCGTTTTGATGCGTTTATTCTATGGCCTCTATT
>DJYW01000084.1:30215-46205 GCA_002450255.1 Gammaproteobacteria bacterium UBA6968 | reverse complement strand
ATGAGCAAAAAACTGATGCCGCGCTGAGGCTTGGCGTCAGAATCAGTGCGCACTAAACAAAAAATCCAATCCGCTATTTCTGCCGCCGAGGTCCATATTTTGGCGCCGTTGACAAGGTACTCATCCCCGTCGCGATCGGCTCGAGTGCGTAGGCTAGCTAAATCCGATCCAGCTTGAGGCTCCGAATAACCTTGGCAAAACCAGAGATCGGCATTGCGAATTTTGGGCAAAAACTCTGCTTTCTGTGCCTCGGTGCCGTACTTGATAATCGCCGGACCGACCATGTTAAACCCGAATCCGGACAGGTAAGGCGCGTGGTAACGACGACACAACACGTCGAACAAGTGGCGCTGCGTGAGGGTCCAGTTAGTGCCGCCATATGCTTCCGGCCAGTGCGGGGCCGCCCAACCTTTTGCGTTTAAAGTCTTGGTCCATTCAGCTAAGGCTTCTTTGCCCACCGACGCACCACGCTTGACGGCGTCGGCTGCAGTTGCCGGCAGGCGCTGCTGCAAAAAGTCCTCTACCTCTTGCTGAAACGCCTTTAAATCACTGTCACTGTGCTCATGCATAAGCCCCTCCTCGCGCTCTCGTTTAGCCAGCTCCGTGGCTGGATAATGTCACTTGCGCCAAGCTTTTGCCAAGCGCTCGTCACGCCCCTTTGCTCAATCTGCATGTCTACAGTTGCTCCGGCCCAATCTGCGCCGTCCCCGACGGGTCCCGCACTGCCTGCTACCGCCCGGCCCACGGCGCGTGGCTTTTGCTGCTATGCTTTGACCCCGTTCATCAACATGGCTTTCACGTCAGGTCCGCTACGGTGCCTCTATGAATACGACAATTGAGATCAGCAAGGAATACCTGCACTTCGCCGGCGCACACTTCACTTTATTCAGCGCGACGGAGCGTGAAGATCTGCATGGGCACAACTTTCAGGTGACCTTAGATGCAGAAGCACCGGTCCAGGCTGATGGGCTAACCTTCGACTACAACATTCTTAAGTCGACCTTAAAAGCACTCTGCGACGAGTTAGACGAACAGGTGCTGATGCCCACGCAATCGCCCTACGTAAAAATCGAGACCGATGCAAACTACACCTATATCGTTTTCAACGGCGAGCGCATTCCATTCCTAGAACGAGACCTGAAGTTATTGCCTGTACGCAACGTCACCGTTGAGGAGCTCGCACACTACCTACTTGAGCGTGTGGTACAGCATCCAAATATTAAGCCGCTGGATCTCAATACATTGCTGCTTCGGTGCTCCTCTGGTGAAGGCCAGTGGGCCAGCGCCAACTGGAAAGCCTAATGAAACAAGTCATCATTACCGGCGCGAGCTCAGGCATAGGGCTAGCCACTGCGCAGCGCTTTGTCGATGCCGGTTATGCCGTTGCCAACTTGTCACGCTCCGCGTGCGGCGTGAGTGGCGTAACGAACGTCGCCTGCGATCTCAGTAATTCGGAATTTTTGCAGCAAATCGGTTCGGAGCTGCAAGCGATTTGCGAGTCGGCAAACACGGTAACGCTAATCCATAATGCAGCGCGGCTTAACAATGATCGTGTCGGCGAAACCGATTCTGCGCAATTGCGCGACGTGCTCGAAGTCAATCTGGTCGCGGCCAACTCGCTTAACCAATTTTGCCTGCCGTTTATGCAACCTGGCTCAAGCATTCTGTATGTGGGCTCGACACTGGCGGAGAAAGCGGTCCCAAACAGCTTTACCTATGTCACCAGTAAACACGCGGTCATTGGCATGATGCGGGCTACTTGCCAGGATTTGGCTGGAACCGGTATCCACACTGCGTGCATCAATCCAGGTTTTACAGATACGGAAATGCTCCGCGAGCACGTACCCGCAGACGTGCTGCCTAGCATCGCCGGCATGAGCGCATTTGAGCGTTTGATAGAACCTGGCGAAATTGCGGATACGCTGTTTTTTGCAGCCGGAGCGCCAGTGTTGAATGGCGCCTCCATCGCCACCAACCTCGGCCAAGTTGAGAGATAGTCTAAGAGCTTAACGGGGACAGCCCTGAGCTAATCAACAGCCCTGAGCTAATCAACAGCGTGAGCGCTCAACGCCTACTCGGTTGCTTCTTCAGTACCTGCTAAGCCGAGATACGGCCGCAAATAATGCACCGCAACATAAATCGGCCCTGTATCTACAAGCGCAACCACTAGCTTAAAAACATAGTTAGAAGCCATCAGGGTCAGCAGCTGCGGCCATACCGGCTCCGCGTTATCTATAGGTAATGACTGCGTTAACAGGTGCGTACCTAAAATCACCGTGAAGCTGTCAACCATCTGGCTGATCATGGTCGACGCATTGTTACGCAACCATAAATGCTTGCCGCCGGTTAGACGCTTCCAAAAATGGAACAGTCGAACGTCACAATACTGCGCCGCGAGATAGGCGATCATCGAGGCCAGCACCGCTGTCAAAGCATATTGTTTGATCTCGAAAAACAGCGGTGGCCGGCCCGCTGCGTCGATAATAGGCTCGCCCGTAGTCGGGTCCATTCCCGAACCCGGTAAAATACTGCCCAGCCAGATAATAAAAAGCACCCAAACATTCAGAATCAAACCGATCCAAACCAGATCCCGCGCCTTTTTTTCACCGTACAGCTCACTGATCAAATCCGTGCACATAAAGGTGATCGGGTACGGCAGAACGCCTACCGCCACCACCATTGGGATTTGCAAACCGAAGACGTTAAACGACAGATCAAGAAAACGCGTTAGCCCAAGAATATTGAGCATCGCAAGCGTGCCCAAAAACAAGCCTGACAAAAGCAAAAATAAACGCTGTCGCCGCTTCTGATAATCAATGGGCATATTGGGTTCGCCAAATTATTGTTGTTTTAACGTGCAATGATTGTGTGGTTCGGCGTGATAGATAACTGGCTTTACGCATGACTCGATCTGCTCGCGCCTAACCACATAACACTACGCGAACACATGCACAGCATGTGGAGCAAGCTGCTGTGCGCCCGTCACGCTGAACGGCTGTCAGCTTCCTATTATTTCTCGGTAACTATCCACTCAGCGTTAACACAATTATTTAAACGTCCTTCGCGCAAATAATTCACCGCGACTTCGCCACCTTTAAAACGCATATCGTACACACTCTCTGGTGTAAAAAATGCAGAGTGAGGCGTTAACAACAAGCGATGATCAATCCATTCTTCATCCGCAGCCCATGCTTTGATCAGCGGATGATCAGGGTCGGCCGGCTCCTCTGGCAACACATCCAATCCGCAGGCCTGAATCTGCTCATTTTTGAGCGCGGTATATAAATCATCCAGATCAATGATCGGACCGCGTGCCGTGTTGATCAAAATCAGACCGGGCTTCGCTGCAGCAAACGCCTTGGCATTGATTAACTTTTCGGTTTCCGAAGACAACGGCAAGTGCAGGCTCACTACATCTGCTTGACCGAATATTTCTTCGAGGCTATGAGCGCGACGTATTCCTACGGATAACTCGGCACCATTTTCCCGATAAGGGTCATACATGACAACATCCATGCCCAACGCTTTCGCGCGCAACGCCGCCGCTGTGCCGATTCGCCCCAGACCAACCACGGCGAACACACAAGCTGATAGCCTTTTACCAAATGGGTTTAATGCAGGACGCCACAAGCCGCGTGGATCTTTTTTCAACTCTCGAGTGTGGAAAGTGATGCCCTTCATCAACGACATCATCAAGGCCAAAGCATGATCCGCAACTTCCTGAGTCCCGTAGTCCGGCACGTTGCACACTGGTATGCCCAGATTCGCCCAGGCTTTTGTATCTATATTATCGAAGCCAACTTTAGGCGTGACAACGATACGGCAGCGCTGCAATTTAGATCGATACTCTGCAGGAATATCGTTAACAGTGACGATGGCATCGCAATTAGCCCACTGCTCGTCGGTCACTTCGCTAAAGCGCTCGCAAAACTCTGCTTGATTCTCGCCAACGCTTTCGGCCTCTATATGACGGTCGCCCGGCCATCGCATTGCGGGCCATAAAATTCTAAAAGTCATACTCACTCCCCTCTATCAACTGTAATTTAGCGTCCCCTAACTGAGCGCACTCTGTCTAACGACTCGTCTTAAACCGCACCCTATGCGCAGTGCAACGAACCCAATCACAAGCGTCCCGCAACGCTCGCCCCAACCCCAGCCCAAAACTCTGGGCGAATCTGTCCGCCGTCCCCGTTACGGCTGACGTGAAGAAGAAATATGTTAACTAGGACTCAGCACTTCCGCCAGCAACGCGACACTGGCTTGCGCGACTTCCGCATGTAACCCTTTGACTCGCAATCGCGTGCTAATGAGGTGAGTCATGCCGAGTTGCTCAACATAGCTCGCTAAGCGATCGTAAACCTCGTTGGGTTCACCAATAATCGCCCAGTCATCTAGCGTTTCACCGTCCTGTAATCGGCTATTGTCCGTGACAGCCACCACTTTTTCGCGCAACGTCCGCAGCTGATGCGTGTCTCTGCTAACAAAAACCGTCCGCATTACGGGCACCTCTGCAGGCGGGCTGAGCGCTGCAGCAGCACATGCGGTCCGATGTGTGTCGTAATTAGCCAGCAGAGTTTGCAGACTTTCCATCGGTGAAGACAAATACGGTAGGCCAAATGTTCCCGCCTGGGTGAGCGCTTTTGGACCAAAAGCGGCTATCCAGACAGGTGGATGCGGCTGCTGTAGTGGTCGCGGATATACGCTAACCGCGTGCTCCGCATCGCCATCCAAACTCACCGGCTGGCCGGCCCAGGCTGCGCGCATCAGTTCCAGAGTCCATGCAAAAATGCGGCGTTTCTCTTTTGGCGGCACATGAAAGGCACGTAGCATTTCCGGTGCATAGCCACGACCGACGCCAAGAATCAGGCGGCCACCACAAAGCTGATCTAACACCGCGACTTGCTCAGCCGCCTGCAAAGGATTGCGCAAAGTCAGAAGATACGAAGTCGTGGCTAATTTGATGGTGCTGGTCACGCCTGCAACGCTGGCCAATAGGGTCAAAGGATCCGGCAGCGCCTGCTCGCCAAAGTGATTTTCCGGCAACCATAGCGATTGATAGCCGCACTGCTCCGCAAACTGTGCTTGGCTACACAGGCTTGATGCGTCGAGCTGGGTGAAATTCCAAGGAGTTAAACCAAGATGCAACGGTAACTTGGCCGCCATTATTGATCAGCCGCTGGCGTGGCCGAAGCAGCATCGCCTTGCTTGAGCCGAACGCCCTGCGGTCGCAATGCAGAACGCGCTTCGGTAGGCGGACCGTTTGGCTTTAGGGCGATGCTCTGCTTAAGCGCCATGTTTTGTAAAAGAATCATCGCTTCCATCGTGGCGGCCACTGCATCGCGGTGACGTGAATGCGCGAAGTCTCGATACAGCGGATCATTCCGCAGCAGTAAACACTGCGTGCCCTCGCCACATCTAAAACGAGTTCGCTCGCCAAAGGTATTACCGGCCGGGCCATATTCGCCAAAATCGCCTTCACGTTCGGCGAACTGCCAATAAGCCGACCATCGCGCCGGGAACCCGTCGATTGGCGCGCGCACCGCGCGCATGGTGAGTTCAGCGGTAGCACTAAGCAAACCAGCGACTGCTCCCGCATCCGTCGCCTTGGCCTGAGCCGCAATTACCGCTTGCACTCGACCGCAATAATCGTGGTCGTCGTCAGCCAGGCGATTCGCGTCGATCTTGTAGCGATCGAACCGGTCATAAAATGACAAGCGCCACCAACGGGTAGTAAACACCGGCACCACGTGAGCTGGCGAAGTCACGTCTTGAATATAGGTCAGCAGACGACCGAAGGTTTTGAGCCGTTCTTCGCGCTGCTCGTTGTTGCGCAACGAATCAATCAGTTGTTCTACATGGTTCTTAAAGCGCGTATCGATCAGGCCCCAGGCGGCTTTCGGTGGCTCGTCGCCGGGGGCATAGTAGTTCCAGCGGAACATGCGGGTAAAAAGGTTGCTCGCCGCTTCGGCCACATTAGCTCTAACGATGTAGCGGGTATCCAGAGCGGTAAGACGTCCTTGCGACACCTCGTCATCGCGGCTTTGGCACAGGCTTAGTTCTTTGGCTGCGATGAACGTTAGATCCTGATGCAAACGCGAGTCATACCCCCATGCGGTCCCGGCAACAGTAGCCAGCACAACCCAGGCTGAAGCAGCGTGGCTTAGCGGCTTTATCACTGTCTTCATAAAGAGTGTCACGCTCACTCTCCATGCAAGGCCGCTATTTGTAGATAGGGTGAACATCGCTACCGCTACGACTTAAAGTTCGCAGTAAGGAGGTCGAGCTCGGATCGGCGCCACTTCTTCATCAGTGTTCAATGTCTCTAACAGTTGTCGAATCGACTGGCCGGTATGCGGCCAAATCACATCCGGGACGAGTTCCGCAGCAGGCGCCAGCACAAATTTCCGGAGATGAGCGCGAGGATGCGGCAAAGTAAAATCGACCGAGTCTCGCGTAGCATCGTCAAATAGCAGCAAGTCCAGATCCAGTTCTCGCGGTGCATTGCGAACGTAATTTTGCGCCCGGCCAAACTTTCTTTCCAGCGCTTTCAGTTCGGTCAGAACCGTTTCTGGGGACATCCCATCTGCCACCTCAAAAACTGCCGCCGAATTGATAAATAAACCAGAACCTGGCGGACAATTCACCGGCGTAGTTTGCCAGAACCGGGAACTACGCAAGCTTGACGGTACCGCAAACTGTGCAAGCGCCTCGGTGGCGTGCAGCATTATGTCGAGAGACTCACCCTGATTTGATCCGAGACCCACTAATACCATCGGCTAACTTTGGCTCCTTTCTTATATTTAGTGATAACGGGCAACCACTTAGACGTCTGAACAGGTGGCTGTTACGGCAAGATTGCCCGCGCTAAAGCGCGCTCTCCCGATTTGACCATTGACGCGAGCGCCGTTTGAGCCCGTACATCGTACGCGGCATCCTAACCGATGCCGCGCGTTCGGTGGCTCTTGCAAGCATGTCGCGAGCTCAGTCTAACACCGCAGGTCGAAGTAACTCAGCACTAACGTTTCAATGGCTGCGCATCTAGCGCAGCGGGATATAGCCGTAACGACCGTTGCGATAAATGCGCAGCAGCAACTGCCGACTGTCCATGCGCGCCCCTTCGCGCAATGCATTTACGCTATCAACGACATAGCGATTGGCTGCCACGATTATGTCTCCAACACGAAGTCCGAAGCCTGCCACATCGCTATTTGGCTCCACCGTCAAAACCAAAACACCGGCTTCACCGTTGGGTCCATCAACGGCTCTGATATTTTGTAGCGTGACGCCCCGCAGCCGCTTGGAAACCCGTTCACCATTAATTTGCTGTAACGGGTCCGCGGTAATACGCAAGGTCTTCTGCAAAGTCTCGCCTTGCCGAATCAGTTCGACAGCGACTTCGTCACCCACAAAGAGGGTTGCGGCCTGACTATCAAAGTCAGCAACAGACCTAACCCGACTATCGCCAATGCGTACCAAAACGTCGCCAATTTCCATACCCGCATGCTCTGCGGCACTGCCGAGACCGACGTCGACGACAACCACCCCTTGCGGTGGGCCATTCTTGGACAACACACCAAATGCAGCAGCGAGTTCGCGGTTTAACGGCTGAGCGACAATGCCTATATAGCCCCGGCGCACCTCACCGTGCGCGATTAATTCTGCCGTTACTGCCTTGACCATATTGGCGGGAATGGCAAACCCAATGCCGACGTTACCGCCGTTAGGTGCAAAAATAGCTGTGTTTATACCCACCAAGCGTCCGTTCAAATCCACCAACGCCCCGCCGGAGTTACCCGGATTAATGGGCGCATCGGTTTGAATGAAATCTTCGTAGCCCTCGATGCCCAAGCCGGTTCGTCCTAGCGCGCTGACAATACCGCTGGTAACAGTCTGCTTCAGCCCGAATGGGTTGCCAATCGCCACCACAAAATCACCGACGCGGAGCGCGCGACTATTGGCAAATGTAATGGCCTGCAATCCATCTGGATCGACCTGCAAAAGAGCCAAATCAACCTGCGGATCGCGGCCAATCAACTGGGCAATCAAGGTCCGTCCGTCCGCCAGACCGACGTTAATTTCGTCTGCGCGGTCAACCACATGATTATTGGTCACGATATAGCCGCGAGCCGCATCGATGACGACACCCGAGCCAGCACTTTGTGTGCGTCGATAACGCTTATAACCCTTGGGTACATCGAAAAAGCGACGGAAGAACGGATCTTCTAGCAGCCGGTTGTACTCCATCACCGTTGTGTGGGTAGCGATATTAACAACCGTCGGGTTAGTTCGCTCCAGCATATCCGCCAAACTTGGCAGCCTTTTTTGACCTTCTGCGGCAGGCACCGCTAAGGGCAACGCGACCGGCATTAATCCGGCGCTACGCGAAATTTGAGAGTACCCAGATTGCGAAGTGAAATGCGCGCTTGCGCCGGAGCGAAAAAACAAGAGACTCGCCGCATGCCGCCCACGATTGATACGAAGCGAGGCTGATGAATAATCGGAGGATTCTGCAGCTGACTTAACAGATGACGGGCCGGAGGACGCCAGTGGCAGATCAACAGTCACGCGAGCTTCAGATACCGCTCCGAGCGGGACGCTAAGAACCGTCCACAAAACCAACTGTCGTGTAAGACCTCGCATAAGATCTCCTTGTCTTCGTCGCAAACGGCGCGGCTCGACTTTCCGAATGCCAGCGTCGCTCAGGCAAACGCTTCCTCAGGCAGTCGATGCTTACTCGCCAATAGCACAAAGGTAAAGGCGATTAAGGAAAATCCAACCGCCATCAGATACGGAGCGGTATACGCGGACGTGGTCCAGGCTTGATCGAACACGACCCCCATGAAGAAGGGCCCAGTAGCAATCCCAAAGGTACTAAACGCATTCGCGCGCGCGAAAACTTTGGCATAAATCTCTACCGGGAATACCTCGGCCAACCATAATGGCAGGGTCATCAAAAGATTCCCAACGCTAACCCCAAAAACGCCAGCGAAAAAGATAACGAGCATCGCATTATCTGCGAGACCGATGCCGCTCAAACCGATTGCCTGTAGAACCAAATTACCACGTGCGAACCAGCGAATGGGAACGCGGGATACTATCCAACCGCCGGCAAAGCGACCTAGGATGCTGCTAACCGACAGCACTTGCACCGCCAAAGCCGCCTGCGTGTAACTGCTCAATTGCTCGACACGATTGTACAAATGAGCGATACCACCAACCTGAGACGCCATAATCAGCACAAATGCAGCACAGAGAAAAATATAGAAGCGGCTGCTAACAGCAGCTCTGAGGGTGGTCGCCATAGCAGCTTGCGAATTGGACCTGGATACCGGTTGAGTGGGCGGCATGCGCACCAGCCAACCGACTGGGAGCATCACGACCACCAACAGGCCCGCGAGTAATGGCATGGCACCCGCCAGCCCATTGGCATTCGTTAAGTAAGCCGTTAACGGGGTGATCACCACGCCACCAAGAGACAAGCCAGTTGACGCGATGGCCAACGCCATAGCGCGCTCTTTGTTCGGGAACCATTGGGTTACTAGGGTCGTCGCCAAGACAATTGAGATGCCGGCACTCCCAATACCAAAGACAACGAACAGTAGGTAGACCTGCCATAGGGTATCGGTATCCCCCAGCAGAAACAAAGCAAACGCGGCGATTATACTACCGCCCCAAATAAGCGTGCGCGGCTGCCAGCGTGCCATTAGGTCGGCCACATATAGGCCGGCAACGGCGCCGACAATGAAGAACAAACTGACTGCAAAGGAAATGCTAGAGACCGGCACGCCGGCTTCGAATGCAAAACGATTGATGTACACCGACATGTTGTAGAAACCAAGCCCAGAGCTTAGGGTCTGCATAACCAACACGGCAGCCACAACTATCCAGCGATAGCCGGATGAGCCGTCTGGTGAGCCGGGTGTTAAATCGGGCCTAGCAGCGGCTTTCTTATCACGCTTTTTTGTAAGCACGGCACCACCTTTGGCTGCGCGAGCCAGTTATCTTGCAAATCATTGAGCTAACAGATGATGGCCGTATCGGCACGCTAGCATGTCCGCCTTCCCCCGCGGCTCTCGACTATAGATTCAGTTCCCGCTTAGGTCTATGTTTGCACTTCACCTAGACAGTTGTGGGGAGAAAGACAGTTGGAACTTCAAGACAAGATTATCGTTGTGACCGGCGGTGCCAGCGGCATAGGTCGAGAGATGTGCCGACGCTTTAAACAGGAAGGCGCTGCACACATCGTCGTAGCTGATCTCGATGCTGATGGCGCTGCAGCAGTTGCTAACGAAATAGGCGGCTCGGCGGTCACTTTGGACGTACGCTCAGAAGAAGCCATTCATGCTTTGATTGATGACACCGAAGCCAATCACGGGCCCATCGACTTATTCTGCTCCAACGCCGGCGTCGGCATAGGCCGCGACATCTACGAAGACACTGCCGTTTGGCAAGCCATCTGGGAAATCAACACCATGGCCCATGTCTGGGCCGCGAAGTATCTAGTACCAAAGATGATTGCGCGCGGCGGCGGTTATCTGTTGAACACCGCATCCGCCGCTGGCTTATTAAGTCAGATCGGATCCGTTACCTATGCGGTAACCAAACACGCGGCGGTCTCTCTGGCGGAATGGTTATCCATTACCTACGGCGACCAGGGCATAAAGGTATCAGTGCTATGTCCTCAAGCGGTACGCACAGCCATGACCGCCGGCGGCCCTGGAGTTGCCGGTGTGGATGGCATGATCGAACCGGAGGTTGCCGTAGAGGCTGTGGTTGAGACGCTTCGTGAGGAGCGATTCCTGGTATTGCCGCACCCGGAAGTCGCCGAGTACATCAAGCGCAAGACCAGTGATTACGATCGCTGGATCAAAGGTATGCGCCGCTTACAGGCGCAATACGTGCCGCCGGAGGTCTAACTGATTGCGTCAAGTTGACCGTTAAGGCGCAACGCTTCCAGCAGGCCGATCAGAATCAAATCGGGCACCACCTCGTCGAAAAGCGATTCGCGATCGAACAAGTGTGCGAAGCCGCCGGTGGCAATCGTCAGCGGCGCTTCGTCTTGAAAAGCTTCTGTCGTCATGCGCTGCACCAGCTCACGAACCATGCCCACATTGCTCCAATACAAACCGCTTTGAATGCTGTCTATCGTCGTCTTGCCAATAGCGCTGGCAGCCGGCTTGATTTCAACCGAGGGTAACTTGGCCGTTTTCGCCTCCAGCGCCTCCATTGCCAAGCGAATACCGGGCATGATGTTGCCGCCAAGAAAAACCCGGTCTTTGCTAACGGCGCAAACCGTCGTCGCGGTACCGAAGTCAATCACGATCAAATTTTTCCCGGGAAACATTTTGATTGCGCCCATGGCATCTGCAATGCGATCGCTACCCACCTCTTTCGGGTCTTTGTAAGCGATCTGCAGCCCAGTTTTAATGCCCGGCCGCATTAGCATGGGTTCAATGCCGAAGTATTTCTGACAACAGGCGCGCAGCGAGTAATTGTGTTCGGGTACTACCGAGGAAATACCAATGACCTTGATCGACTCAGGTGCGATGCCATTTTCGCGAAGCGCGCTACGCAGAAACACACCCATTTCATCAGAGGAACTGCGCGAAACCGAGGAATAACGAAACTGCACCTTCTGACGAGAACTATCTGCTTCTGCAAAAACGCCGCAGTAAATTTGGCTATTTCCAACATCGAGAGCTAGGATCATGGTGTTTCCTTAACGTCTTCACGCGCTGCTTTTACTTGCCCTGGCTCGCACCGTTGCGCTAGATAATCGAACGACCAGGGCAAGAACCCCTACAAGAACCCCTACCTAAAGGGGCTTAAAAAGGCGTTCAGCCTTATCTACCCGCTTAGCCAGCGTCCGTCGCGCCAAGGCTAACATTATCTATCAGCCTAATGGTCGCGTTACCGATCGCCAGATTTACCGCAGCCAAACGACGCCCGTCCACAGCGGCAACATAATCGACTTCCATTCCTGCGGCGGTCAATTGGTCGGTGGCCTCCGCCTCATCAACTGTTTGTCGCAAGATCTGGTTTAACTGAGCAGCAATCCGGCGCGCCTCGGGCGTTAGCCTGCGGTTTCGCGAAGACAGCGCCAGTCCATCTGCTTCGCGCACCGTTTCGCAGCCAACGATTGCGACCGGCACAAACAAGGCCTGGCACATTTCCTTGATCAACAGATATTGCTGGTAGTCTTTCAAGCCGAAATAGGCGTGACTCGGAGCAACAATATTTAACAGCTTGAGCACCACCGACAACACACCGTCAAAGTGTCCAGGACGATGCGCACCGCACAGCATCTGGCTAAACTGCGACTCGCTAACCCGGTAGCGATAATCATCCGGGTAGAGATCAGCATGAGCAGGCAATAAGACCGCGGCCACGCCTGCGTCCCGCGCCAGTTGCAAATCTTCTGTTAACGAAGACGGATAGTGAGTCAGGTCTTTGGGGTCATTGAACTGGGTAGCATTCACAAAGATGCTAAGCACGGTGTAGTCGTTGGCGGCAACGCTGGTTTGCAAAAGCGCAAGATGCCCCGCATGCAGCGCACCCATAGTCGGCACAAAACCCACCGTGGGCGCGGCACTTGCCTGGACTTGAAGCTGCCGCCGCCAGCCCTGCAATGCGGCTATCTCTTTGAATACCTGCATTTGTTCCAACCTTAACCGCGAGCCTCAGCGCTCAAGCCCTTTAGGGATAACCCGGCGCGAGCAGCACAACCCAAGCTTGCCCTAAAAAGAAGCCCTCTCCCGAATTAAACCGAGAGCCAAACCCGCTAAAAGCCGCTTAGCTACAAGTAGGCTTCCTTAGCACACGGAAACGCACCGGCGGTGACGTCACCATGAAAACCGTTTAGCGCTTCGGTCAACTGGCAAGCACCCTGCATATAATGGCGTAAGAACTTGGGCTTAAAGCCAACCGTCATGCCGAGCAAATCTTGCAATACCAGCACTTGGCCATCCGTGTCTGGACCAGCACCAATACCAATAGTCGGAATCCGCACTTCGCGAGAAATCTGCCTCCCAAGGCTTGCCGGAACGCACTCCAAAACCATCCCAAAACAACCGGCTTTTTCTATAGCTAGCGCGTCATCAAGAATTTTTTGCGCGGCCTCGTCTTGGCGACCCTGTACGCGGTGACCGCCAAGAGCTTCTATAGATTGTGGGGTAAGCCCCAAATGGCCCATAACCGGCACACCCGATTCGACAATGTGAGACATCAGGTCAAGCTGCCCTGCAGCACCTTCGATCTTGACTGCGTTGCAGCCTGCACGCATGAGCCTGCCGACCGCCTGCATTGCCGTCTCGACGCCCGAGCGTGCTGCCAGGAACGGCATATCGCCGACAATAAACTTGTCCGGTGCACCCCGCCGTACTGCGGCCACATGCGTTTCCATCATGTCCACGGTAGCGTGCACGGTGCTTGGAAAGCCATGCATAACCATTGCCAGGCTATCGCCAACCAACAGCGTATCGATGTTAGAGTGATTGAGAATTTGCGCGGACCAAAAGTCATAACAGGTGACCATGGAGATCTTGTCTCCGCCACGCTTTCGTTTGCAAAACTCTTTAATGTTCATCGCTCCCTCCGCACACAGGTTTCGATGTCACGGAGTTCCGCAGGGGCGTGATCCCCTCTTGCCGAGTTTTGCAGCAATTGCTGAATTTGCATAAACGCCTCCCTGGTACCTGTCCTAACCGACCAAAGCCGACTCAGATCAAGTCCTTACGATTTAACAAACTGGTCTAAATTGTATGCCGCCGCGCTGGCCTATGACGCTGTATGCCGCTGTCTCCAGCTGGCGTTCAGCAGCCGTTTCACTTTTTGGCGCGGACGGAAACGGGAACTTACCTAAGAGAATTGCGCCTGTCTAGGTCTAGAAATGGGCAATTGCAGCGTCGATATTGCGTACCGGTAGCCCGTTAATCCTTTGCAGATGCGGCTTCCGGATACTGATAATCATTGAGAGTCACAACGGCTTTGCCAACTACCTGACGGTTCTCAAGCAAACGCATTGCTGCCACGGCTTGCTCCAAAGGTAACGCGTGGCTGATGTAAGGTTGGATTTGCCCAGATGCAGCTAACTCGTAGAGCACCCGCTGATTCTCCTTTCCAAGCTCCGGCGCGCGCCGACCGTATTCACCAGCGCGCACGCCGATTACAGAGATCTGCTTGATGAGAATTAGATTTACCGGTGCCGACGGCCATCGACCACTGGTAAATCCAATCGTTAGAATACGACCGTTCCAATTGACGCAGCGCATACTTTCATCGAAGACATCTCCGCCTACCGGGTCATAAATCACATCTGCGCCGCGATCATCGGTCAACGCTTTGACTTGTTCGCGAAAGCCTCCGAGGCTGCCATCCGCTTGGGTGTAGTTAATCACATGGTCTGCCCCGCGAGCTGCGACAACGGCTAACTTACTGTCGCGTCCACCAGTCGCAATGACTTGGGCGCCCATATATTTGCCCAAATCCACAGCCGCCATGCCCACACCACCAGTGGCACCATGAACTAAAAGTGTTTCACCTGGCTGCAAGTCACCGCGTCGATGCAATGCCACGTAAGCGGTCAGGTAAGCGGTTTGATAGGAAGCTCCGGCGGCATAGCTCATGCCCGCTGGGAGCGCCTTCACTTGGGCCGCGTCTACCACCACATAATCGGCGAAGCCGCCGTAACGCATACCGACAATGACCGCATCACCCTCGTGCCAGCTGACACCCGCGCCGCAGGCATCGATATCTCCGGCTGCTTCGCCCCCTGGTGCGAACGGCAGCGGCGGCTTGAACTGATATTTACCCTGGATCATTAACAAGTCTGGAAAATTCACGGCGCATGCTTTGAGTCGCACTCGCACCTGACCGGGACCTGGTTCCGGCAGCGGCACCTCGCGTAATTGGACCGAACCAATATCGTCAGCAAGAGCTTCGCAAAGAATTGTGCGCATAATCATTGCCATGTCTGGGCTGCCGTGTTGTTAACCCAATACCAGCGCGCGCAGCGCGCGCTGAGTCATCACCCGAATCAAGTGAGCGCGGTAGACAGCCGATGCATGAATATCGCTGTTAAAACCAACGTCGGGGATTTCTACGGCTTCGAGTTCGGCATGGGCCGCAGCTAAAGTCTCTTGAGCCAGCGCCTGGGTCGGGTTTTCACCCACGCCCTCTGCGGCGAGCATATAACGACTTAAAATGGCTTCCAAACCGCTTGCGCGAAAGGCGCAAGGACCAGCGCCCGTGACCCCCACTCGAAAACTGTCAGAGAACTCGGCCAACATCACGCCGACCACGGCGTAACCCGATGCGACATGTCTGAATTTGGCATAACTGGCGCGCTTGGGTACTGGAAATTCAACTCGCAAGACCACTTCACCGGGTTCTAAAGCAGTCTCGAACAAATCCAGGAAGTAATCATCGGCTGCGATCGGACGGTTAGAAGTTATGACTCGCGCGCCTAACGCAACCAGCGCGGCAGGATAGTCGGCTGCGGGATCGCTGTTAGCAATTGAACCCCCCAGCGTACCGCGATTCCGTACCTGGTTATCCCCAATGCAACCTGCCAAGTCACTCAACGCTGGTATTTTGGTTTGGACGAGAGGATTTGCCGCAACTGCATTATGCGTCGTCATTGCGCCGATCGCGATGTAATCGCCGAGATCTTCGATGCCGCAGAGTTCGTCTAGGCCTGCCAGATCGATTACGTCAGTGGGGGTGGCCAGATGCTGCTTCATGGTCGGCACCAAAGTCATACCACCGGCTAGGAAGATTGGGTCTTCCGCAGCTTTGAACAAACCCTGCGCCTTGTGGAGAAATTTGGGTTGATGGTAGGTGAAGCGATACACGTTGCGCCGGTGTCCAGTCTGTGGAGTTGAAAGTTAGCCCACTGCTAGGGCTGTGATTATTGGATTTACCATTCCGGTTCTGTCTTTTTGTCTTTTTGTCCTTCTGTCTTTTTGTCCTTTGACCCTTTGACCCTTTGAC
>DJYW01000084.1:22632-29889 GCA_002450255.1 Gammaproteobacteria bacterium UBA6968 | reverse complement strand
ACCCTTTGACCCTTTGACCCTTTGGTCCTTTGGTCTCTATATCTTGCTTGTTCTCTTGTTTCTGTCTCGGCGCTAGATCTTTATGTATTTGCCTTCAGCACACAGCGTTTTTATTTAACGCTTGCGGCCGCTCATTTTGCAAGGCTCTAAGCCTCGTTTCTGGGTGAACTTTACAAATACCAACCCATACCGCTGTATGAACTTGCTGCGTCCTGCTCGCCGCTACGATTTCTCGAACTGAATTTGTCCGCCTACAAGCCGCTTTAGCCGTGCCCCTCTTGCTCCTCCTATCACTCCTCCTATCGCTCCTCCTCTCGCGCCAAATAGGGATAACTGCACCGCTGCCATGACCGAACCCGATCACGTGAAGTTAGCTTACGCGACGCCACCTTTGTCATTAGCAACTGACTGAATGGCTTTTACAATATTGTGATAGCCAGTGCAGCGGCACAGATTGCCACCAAGACCTTGCCGTATTTGATCTGCGGTCAACGTTTCATTCTGCGCCACCAGATCAATCGCTTGCATGATCATTCCCGGTGTGCAGAATCCGCATTGCAGGCCGTGGTATTCGTGAAAAGCAGCCTGCATCGGGTGTAGATTATCGACCGTTCCGATACCCTCTATCGTTGTGATATCTGAGCCATCTGCTTGCACCGTCAACAAACTACAAGCCTTTACTGCGCGCCCGTTTAAATGGACGGTGCAGGCGCCACATTGTGAGGTATCACACCCAACATGCGTGCCTGTTAGACCTAGCTCACTACGCAAGGTCTCTACCAGCAAACTATGCGGCTCGACTTTGAGCTTGTGCGTTTCGCCGTTTACTTTCAGTTTCGTGCGCTTTAGTGCCATATCCCGGGCTGCCTTTTATTGCCTCAACCTCACATCGTTAGCTGACTGTGTTTACTTCCGTGTCTAGGTTTTTATTTGTTTCTGAATTGGTGTCTATCGCGGTTCCTTGATACCAACTGGCCAGATTTCTTAATAGGCCAGCACCATCGCTAATATAAGCACTCCAAACGCGATCGACCAAATAACCAGTTGGCCATCATTCTCACGCTTAACGGGCTTGTCCTTAGGCTGCTCTGTGTCTGCTGTCGCGCCATCTTGTTTTGTTTCTTGTTCTGCTGCCATTTGTGATGCTTGCTCACTTTGTCGGATTTCGGGGCTGGATTCCGCGTCGGCTATACGTTCGACCAAATTCGCAAAAAATTCGTTGGCTAATTTGCGCGTCGTGCCGTCTATCAGGCGACTGCCAACTTGCGCCAACTTGCCGCCAACTGTCGCTTGCAGGCGATACTTTAACAGTGTGCCTTGCGCCGCTTCGATCAAATCCACTTCAGCCTGGCCCTTGGCAAACCCGGCCACGCCTTTGCCTTCACCTGATAGGGTGTAGCGATTCGGCGGATCAATGTCCTGCAGGTCAATTTGCACTTCGAACGAGGCGGAGACCGGTCCGACTTTAGTCTGCACCGATGCAAGATAATGAGTGGCGTCAATGCGCCGCATACTTTTGCAGCCCGGGATGCTGGCCGCGAGCACATCCGGATTTTGCAATGCACTCCAAACCAGATCGCGCGGAGCAGCAATTTCGCATTGTCCATTTTGTTCCACTACATTCTCTGCTCTGACTGGCTCGCGACTGGCTCTTAGGCTTAACATATTGCGCGCTACAGGTTCGATCGCATGCAACCGAGAACCGTTTACGCCGAATATCCTCGCCCAGCACCAGCAAGGCTGCAACCATTTGTTGCGCGCTTGTTCAGCATATCGATTGGGAACCCATTGAAGTAGCGATTAGGTAGGAGGTCCGACCCAGCGATTTAAGCTACGAAGCCTAAGTTCTGTGCTAGACCGCATCCGGTTCGATCTGTAATTGCGGACCGACAAACGTGTCTTGATAAGTAAACTCACTCACCGGTTTACGCTTCAACTTAGTCAGCTGTTTCACCGGCTTACCCATTGGCAGCATAGCCGCGAACGCCCAACCTTCTGGCACTGAAAACAGCTCGTGCAACGCTGCCGCTTGACCGCCAACAAAAGTTGTTAAAGTGCCGCCCAAGCCTTCATTACGCGCAGCCAGAAGAATGTTCCACACAAAGGGGTACACCGAAGCACCAGATATGACACCGGCATATCTCGCGTCGTGATCAAAGGAGGCGACTACCGATAGGTCGACAAATACCATCAATATAACCGGAGCCTGGGTCAAGTTCTCAATCATTGAGGCCGGTGGCTGCGTTGCGGCAACCTCGGCATCAGTGACCTGGCTGGGATGCACGGTGTTAAAAGGCGCTTCACCAGCTTTGACCTGGGCAACATAGCGCTGCATGGTCGGTTCAATCAATTCGCCTAGTTTGCGGCGCATTGACGCGTCGCGTACCACGACAACTCGCCAGCCTTGGCGATTGCCACCGCTGGGTGCAAAACGGGCATTGTCTAAAATGCGATGGATCTGTGTGTCGCTTACCTTGTCCGGCAAAAAATCGCGCGCAGCAAAAGTGGTCCGCATGACCTCATATAAGTCCATTCTTTCAGTCCTCGTCTCCATACTTTTCTCCATGTCAACCGATTGGGCAAAGGGGAATCTGATGTCGCTCGCCTTTCACCGCCTCAAACGGCGCGTATGCTCGTTGGTAAAGAAATCTGGCACACTTACTGAAATTTACGAATCAGCGGCGGACTCGGTGCAAAGCCTTGCTTCCCGATAACAACGCCAGGCAGGCTTACAATCGCACTACACAGAACCACCAGATTATTTGTTAGATCACTTGCGCAAGCAGACCCGGTTCTAGATTAGGTTAACCTGATGTCTAAACACGCGAGCCAAATTATCTTATTCAACAAACCTTACAACGTGCTAAGCCAGTTTACAGATGACGCAAAGCGGCCGTGCCTGGCCGACTATATCCCAATCCCAGGTGTTTATGCGGCAGGCCGCTTGGATCTAGACAGTGAAGGCTTGTTAGTCCTTACTAACAATGGAGCGCTGCAGCACAAGATCAGTCATCCCGCCGCAAAACTCAGCAAGACCTATTGGGTGCAAGTCGAGGGCCAACCGACGAATCAAAGTCTTGCTCCACTAGGCCAGGGGTTAATGTTGAAAGACGGCCCCTGCGCACCAGTTAAGTGGCAGCTTGGCTTGCCGATTGATTCTGACCAGTTATGGCCACGCGACCCGCCGATACGAACGCGCCGCACCATCCCTACGAGTTGGCTCACCTTGACCCTGACCGAAGGTCGTAATCGCCAGGTCAGAAGAATGTGCGCAGCGCTCGGTTTCCCGGTATTGCGCTTGATTCGCTATCGAGTGGGGTCATGGACAGTGGATGGCATAGCCTGCGGCACTTGGCGGAACGCAAACGATTAATCTGAAGATTCAATTACTCTTCCGGCATACGTCCGGCGAAGGCAATCTCTGCAATGCTAAGTCGCGGGCTGGGTTGCTCGCGTTCGCGCAATGGCTCGGACAGTTGTTCCGCAGCGCCCTGGTGCCCGACTGCGATCATCGCCTGAATGCTATATGGCGCTCGCACTGCCAACGCCGCTTCCATATCAGCCAACATAAAGCCGCGCATTGCATGCGTGACTAACCCCTGATGCTGAGCTTGCAAAGCAAGGCTCATCCAGGCACTGCCAGTATCAAAGGCGTGCATGGGGGCATCCGCATCGTTGTGACTGTAAGTAGAGCGAGAGATAACGGCTATCAGCGCGCCTGCATTTTTAGCCCAAGCTCGATTCACATCCATCAGATTAGCCAGCATGGTCTCCCATACAGGCGTGTCACGATGCGCATAAACAAACCGCCAAGGCTGTGAATTAAAACAGGAAGGCGACCAGCGAGCTGCTTCGAACAACTGCTCTAAGTCTGATTGAGCCAGCGGAGCCGCGGTCATCGACCGCGGCGACCAGCGACGCCGAAACTGATCATTAGCATTAGCCTCTTGCAGGCGTTGTGGAAGATCAGTCGCCGACATGCCTAACCCTTGAACTCTGCAACAACGGCGGCAATAGACTGCTTCGCGTCACCAAATAACATGCGCGTGTTATCGCCAAAGAACAGCGGATTGTCGACACCGGAGAAACCCGATGCCATGGATCGCTTCAGCACGAATACCGTTCGCGCCTGATCCACGTTAATAATCGGCATACCGTAAATTGGGCTGTTCTCGTCATTGCGGGCTGCGGGATTGACCACATCATTAGCGCCAATCACTACCGCTACATCGACGTTCTCAATACGCGGATTAATGTCTTCCATTTCTACCAACTGATCGTAGGGCACGTTTGCCTCTGCCAACAATACGTTCATGTGACCTGGCATACGCCCCGCTACCGGGTGAATCGCATAAGATACTTCAGCGCCATTACCTTCCAGCAACTCGCCGAGCTCGCGTACCACGTGTTGCGCCTGGGCTACAGCCATTCCGTAGCCTGGAACGAAGGCCACGGATTGCGCAGCTTCGAGAATAAGGAAGGCATCCTCGCTGTTGATCGGCTTAACCTCGCCCTCAACCTTAGTCGCCTGCTTCGCGGCACCGAAGCCGGAAAACAAGACATGCGCCAGAGACCGATTCATTGCCTTACACATAATGTTGGTAAGGATGATGCCTGCGGCACCGACCATAGAACCGGCAACAATCAAAATGTTGTTATTGATGGCAAATCCTGCAGCACAGGCCGCCAAGCCCGAATAACTGTTGAGTAGCGAGATCACCACCGGCATATCTGCACCGCCCACCGGCGCGACTGCCATCACACCAAACACCACGGACAGACCAATGACTGCGTAGAGATAAGGTGAATCCACCGCTGGATTCATACAAAACATCACCGAGGAATACAGCAGCGCCAGAACAATCACGGCATTGACAATACGCTGCGCACCGAAAGTCCAAGCGCCCGAGTTCATCACTTCAGAAAGCTTACCCCAAGCGAGAATACTGCCGCTAAAAGTCACGCCTCCAATGATGACGGAGAGCATAATCGTGATATCAGTGAAGGTTGTGTTGCCTAAGTTGTAGAGCGCAGCCCAGCCGACCAACAAACTCGCTATACCGCCAGAACCGTTAAACAACGCCACCATTTCCGGCATGGTGGTCATCGCCACGCGTTGCGCAGCAATTGCGCCGATAACTGCGCCCAGCGCTGCAGCGCCAACAATCCATTCGAAGGAAATGATCTCTGCACTAAATAAAGAGGCCGCGACCGCAATAAACATCGCCAGAGCAGAAAGGCCGTTGCCGCGTACTGCTGTCGCTGGAGAACCCAATTGCTTCAAGCCGAAAATAAACAGGGCAGCGGAGAGGACGTACCATAAGTTGATGCTTTCTAAACTCATTTTTTGTCCTCAGCTGATGGGCTATCTTTCTTCTTGAACATACTCAACATTCGGTTGGTAACCAGATAGCCACCGACCACGTTAATGCTCGCAAACATAACAGCGCCGGCACCGAGCACTGTTGCCAGTAACGGATTTTCAGCGCCAGCGGAGAGTAGTGCGCCAACAATGGTGATGCCGGAAATCGCATTTGCCCCTGACATTAACGGGGTATGCAAAGTGGCAGGGACTTTGGAGATCAACTCAAATCCCAAAAAAATAGACAACATTAAGACTAAGGAGAGAAATACGGCTTCCATGGGGCTATGCTCCGCTGTACACATTTTTGATGGTATCGTTGACGATGGCGCCGTCACGAGTAATAACGCACTGCGAGACGATATCGTCTTCCGGGTCTAACGCTAACGTTTTGTCCTCATCGTTCCAAAACTCTTGTAACAAGTTAAAGAGGTTATTGGAGTACATCTCGCTAGCGTTGCGCGCAACTTCGCCTGGCAAGTTACCCTGACCGACAATTTTGACGCCGTTAACGTCAACGACTTCGTTAAGCTTAGACCCTTCAACGTTGCCGCCGCTTTCCACCGCCATATCCACAATAACGCTACCAGGGCGCATAGACTCGACCATATCCTGGCTGACAATTTGCGGCGCACGGCGGCCAAACAGTTGGGCTGTGGTAATGACCACATCAGACTGACTAATCACCTGCTTTTGGCCCTGCCGCTGCAGTTCGAGCTGTGCAGGAGTCAATTCTTTCGCATAGCCTTGTTCGGTTTGGCCGGTGTCTCCGAGATCAATCTCAACGAACTTACCGCCCAGCGACTGCACCTGCTCCGCTACAACGGGACGGGTATCGAATGCTTCGACGCGTGCGCCTAGGCGCTTCGCGGTAGCGATAGCCTGCAGACCAGCAACGCCGGCCCCGATGACGAACACTCTAGCCGGCGCAATGGTGCCAGCAGGGGTCATCATCATGGGCATGATTTTGGGGCAATGAAACGCAGCTTGAACCACCGTTACATAGCCCGCCAAATTGGCCTGGCTCGACAGTGCATCCATCTTCTGAGCCCGCGTGCTTCGCGGGATCATTTCCATGGAAATCGCGGTGACCTGCTGTGCCGCCATCGCCTCGATCAAGCCTTTTTCATTGAAAGGGTCGAGAAAGCTAATGCAAACAGCACCCTTACGGAGGCTGGAAATTTCGTCCTGAGCCGGTTGCCTGACCGCTAGCAGCACTTCCGCCTGGCCAACCACATCGGCTCGAGCATCCGCTAGCTCGACACCGACTTCGGAATAATCTGCATCGCTGAAGCCCGCGGCACTACCCGCCTTTTTTTCCATCACGATGCTGAAGCCCAGCCCGATCAGTTTCTTTGCGTTGGCAGGAACCAGCGCTGTACGCACTTCTCCAGGCCAATATTCTTTTGCCACACCGATCTTCATAAGATCCTCCAGGTTAGGGCTGGGTCACAAGCTTGACGCTCACTGTATCTTGAGGTCAGCAAATTGGTGCGGCAGTGTAAGCACCGCCGGCACAAGCACAAGCGAACAGATGGAAAGCATTTAATTCTAACCGCGCAAACTTACGTTGTTCCGACCCCAAGCTAAGCTGCCTGCACAGAACTTCGTGAATGAGCGGTGCGTTCCCCATTTGGTAAAAGTTTTCACCCAAATTTAATCAGCAAACGCTTTACCGGTTTGCCGCTGCGCGAATGATTGCTTCTCTCTTCCCAAAGAGTCGTACAAGCGTTGTGCAAGAGATGTCAAACGCGACGCCATCTGGCTTTCTTTTCCAGTTACACTAGCTTCGCTTATTTGGTCACCGAAGCATCCGCCGCCATGGCTGAGAGGCAGAGTTTGCTGCGTTACCGGTAGCAGGCTTGCGGAGGGAAGGATTGCAGAGAGAAGGATTG
>DJYW01000084.1:16522-22313 GCA_002450255.1 Gammaproteobacteria bacterium UBA6968 | reverse complement strand
ATTGCAGAGAGAAGGATTGCAGAGGGATGGCAGCATTCGATATCGCGAGATCGCGCGCCAACCACCGGGTGTATAAAGTCCTGCAAAAACGCAACTAAGACGAAAGGGCCCAAGCAAAACGAGCAAACTTGATACGCGAGACAAAGAGCAATGCGATTTTGAGCGGGACAGACTGACCTAGAAAAGGCAACGAGAGCAGTCTACGAAGAAGTGCGAGGGGAGCATGGCAGATAAACCTGCAAACAGAACAATGACAAATCGGGCTGCACTTATTGCCGTCATTACCGCATTTATTGTTGGTCTCATTGGCTCACTAGCGGTGAGGCCGGTGGGCGGCGGTGCGAACGAATCTCAAGCCATTGCATCAACAAACTCAGGCGCGCCGATTAATTGGCGTCTGCCCATTGTGTTTCAAACCACCATGCCGGTACTCGGCGAAAACCCGATCTATCTTGCTGAAGCCATTCGTGTTGCAAGCGCCGGCAACATCCAGCTGACGTTGTTCGAACCTGGCGAAATCGTGCCTGCATTTTCAATTACCGATGCGGTACGGGACGGTAAGGTCAATGCTGGCTATACCTGGCTGGGTTACGACCAAGGCAAAATACCCGCCTCGCCCCTTATCTCGGCGGTGCCGTTTGGCATGGAACCCTGGGAGTACAGCGCCTGGTGGTTTCATGGCGATGGCAAAACACTGACCGAAGCCCTATATCGCCGCTATAACCTACATCCCATTTACTGCGGCATGACCGGCCCGGAAACGGCGGGCTGGTTTCGTGAGGAGATCACTGAATTAGAGGACGTACGCGGGCTAAAGATTCGTTTTGCGGGTTTAGGAGGCAAGGTGATTGAACGGCTTGGCGCCAGTGTGACCATGCTCCCCGGCGGTGAAATCTTCCAGGCGTTAGAAAAAGGCGCAATTGACGCAACCGAGTTTGCTTTACCGATAGTGGACCAATCTCTGGGCTTCAGTCGCGTGGCCAAATATAACTACTATCCCGGCTGGCACCAGCCCTTTACCTCATCTCACCTGGTCATCAATCTGGCGATTTGGGAAACACTTTCAGCAAGCCAACAGGCGTTGTTCGATACTGCCTGCACCGCAGCCGTCACCCGCAACTTGGCCCAAGCCGAAGCCTTGCAAGGTGACGTGATCGCCGGCTTTGCTGGCAAAGGTGTTGAAGCTCGCAATCTCCCCGAGCCGCTGTTACGAGAACTGAACCGCGTCACCGAAGAAGTGCTCGAAGAAGAGGCTGCACGCGACGCAGACTTCGCAACCATACTGGCTTCACAAAGGGCTTTCCGCACGAGCTACGCGCATTGGAAAGCTCGCGCTTATCTACCCCGCGACTTTTAAACATTACCAGGACGCCTAAGCAAAAAGCGCGATGCAAGAACTGCCAGACACACCCTTCAGTAGGCGCATCGATCACCTTGTAGGAGTGATCGGCACAGGGTTGTCGTATATCTGGCTGCTGCTGCTCGGCGTTATTGTAGTGAACGTCATGTTGCGCTACGCCTTTGATCGCGGCTTTATCGAGCTGGAAGAAATCCAGTGGCACCTTTATAGCGTCGGCTTTCTATTCGGACTCAGCTATGCCTACCAGGCGGACACCCATATTCGCGTCGATGTCTTATACGAGTCGTTCTCACCGAGACTTAAAGGATGGATAGAGCTATATGGAATCGTGTTATTCCTGCTGCCGTTCGTCTTTCTAATTCTGATATTTGGCGTGCCATTCGTGATTTCCTCATACCAGGTTAGCGAGATATCCGCTTCGCCGGGCGGCCTGCCGCTGCGCTGGCTCATCAAGGCTGCCTTACCGTTAGCCTTCGCGATGTTATTGTTGGCCGTGCTCTCTCGGCTAATCCGGGTCTGGAACTTACTATTTTTGTTGGATGAGGATGTCCTATTGGCCGCTAACCCACATCCAAAGGCAGGTGGTGACGGCAAAGCTGGCCCTGCAGCCAACCCGTTAAAAGCGACGCTAGAAAACCCAGCAGAGGATGTTAGAGGCAACCATGCCAGCTAACGAAGTCCTCGCTATCTTTATGTTCGTCAGCTTTATCCTGCTGGTATTCAGCGGTTTTCCTGTGGCTTGGTTACTCGGCGGCTTGGCGGTGTTGTTCAGTGCCTTTGCCATCGTCCTGGAAATCGACTTAGGGTTAAGCACGGGACTCGATTGGGCCTATACCTCGCTTACTGTGGATCGTATCTGGAATGTCATGGAAAACTGGGTCATGGTGGCGCTACCCATGTTTATTCTCATGGGCTTGTTGTTAGACCGGTCAGGCATTGCCAATCAGCTGATGACCAGCTTCGCACGCCTGTTTGGTGGTGTTCGCGGCGGGCTTGCCGTCACCGTAACGGTCATTGGACTGTTGCTAGCGGCTACCACCGGCATCATTGGTGCGTCTGTCGTCCTCCTCGCGCTACTCGGTCTGCCCGCCATGCTGCAACAAAACTATGACAAATCGTTAGCAGCGGGCACCGTCTGCGCCGTCGGCACCTTAGGCATTTTAATCCCACCCAGTATCATGCTCGTGCTAATGGCAGACCGCATGTCTATGAGCGTCGGCGACCTGTTTCTCGGCGCTGTTTTCCCTGGCGCGTTATTAGGCGGCCTGTATATCACCTACCTATTGATCGTGGGCTGGCTGCGTCCACAGGCCGCACCAGCAAGTCCTAACCAAGATTTCGATTGGCCAGCTGTACTCGATCTCTTCAAAGCCATTTTACCACCCGCTTTTTTGATCCTCGCGGTTCTCGGCAGCATTTTTGCCGGCATCGCTACGCCAACAGAAGCAGCCGGCGTTGGCGCTGCGGGCGCATTATTGTTGGCCATATTAAAACGTC
The DNA here is from genome assembly GCA_002450255.1 of Gammaproteobacteria bacterium UBA6968. Taxonomy (GTDB): domain Bacteria; phylum Pseudomonadota; class Gammaproteobacteria; order Pseudomonadales; family Azotimanducaceae; genus UBA4421. The sequence continues at coordinate 19,456 of DJYW01000084.1, read as the reverse complement.
AAATGAACCGTCAGGTCATGACGGAGGTGCTGCAGGAAACCACGCGAACCACTGCGTTCATCTTTGGGGTCCTGCTTGGTGCTACCGCATTTTCCTTGGTTCTTAGAGGCCTCGGTGGAGACGAGTTGATTGAACGCGCACTGCTCAGTCTGCCGTTTGGACCCACGGGCATCATCATCTGCATCCTGTTAGCCACCTTCATTCTGGGTTTCTTCCTAGATTGGATCGAACTCACTCTTATCGTTTTGCCATTGGTTGCACCCGTGGTCGCTAATCTGGGCTTTGATCCAGTCTGGTTTACCATCTTGTTCGCGGTTTGTTTGCAAACCAGTTTCCTTACTCCACCCGTTGGTTTTGCCATCTTCTATCTGAAGGGCGTCGCGCCAGCAGGAATTGATGTGGTCACCATTTACCGCGGTGTTCTGCCGTTTATCGTTTTGCAGCTCATCGGCATGCTGGTGATTTTTAACTTTGCCGGACTGGTAACCTGGCTCCCCGCGCAAGCTTATGGTTAGTGCGCAACACACTGTAGTGCCACCAGACAGGGTTCTTGAGGCTGGGTTTGGGGCGATAACTCGCTCACCGGACGTGATTAAAGACTGTGTTTTTTTGACGGTGACGCTTAGTTGTTGATGCCGCGCACACCGGCAAAACGCTCAGCCCGGCCTACTCTCAGCAAAGTTCGCGAAGCGTGCACTTGGCATGGCCTCCACCGACCAGAGTACAATTGAGCCTTTCTGAACGCTTCTATCAATAAGGATGTTATGACACGTCTAGCGGTACTAGCCTCGCATGAAGGCACCACGCTACAAGCGGTTATCGACGCCTGTGACTCCGGTCGCTTGGACGCGTCTGTCGCACTCGTAATCAGCAACAACAGTACCGCGGGAGCGCTGCGAAGAGCGTCTAATGTCGGCATATCTGCGCTCCACATCAGTCGGAAAACCCATGAATCGGAGTCTGCCGCTGACGCCACCATTGTCGCCGCACTGCACGACGCTGCAATCGATTGGGTGTTGCTGTTAGGTTATATGCGCAAGCTCGGTCCACTAACCAACGCGGCGTTTAGCCGTCGAATCATCAATACTCATCCTGCACTGCTGCCAAAATTTGGGGGCAAGGGGTTCTTTGGTAGACGGGTACATGAAGCCGTTTTATTGGCTGAGGAAAGCGAGACCGGGGCAACAATTCACCTGATCGATATGGAGTACGACACGGGGCCGATACTGGCTCAAGTGAAAGTACCCGTATTGGCTGAGGATACGCCAGAAACGCTCGAGCTAAAGGTAAAGGCTGCTGAGCAGCAGCTCCTTGTTGAGACACTTCAAAAACTCATTAGCAAAGGCGTCACTTTGTAAGTTACCGCCGGTAGCTTCCGCTGATCTTAAGAGACGGTGTCACCGACCAGACACCTGCATCAGAACACCGCCTGCACCACAAAAAGAACGGCGGATTGAAGTCTTTGTCTTGCGAGATAATTCGGCTAACCAAGCGCACCCCTTACTGTGCAGCAAGCGCCATTGCACCTTAGCATTAAGCCGTTAGCCGTTAGCCGCCAACTCGCGCAGCGCCGCTTCATGTAAACGAGGATCACCGCTGGCAATCACATCACCACCGAGACTCGGGTTACCACCTTGCCAATCAGTCACAACACCGCCGGCCCCCTCAACAATAGGAATCAGTGCTTGTATGTCATACGCCTGAAGGCCGGATTCCACCACTAAATCAATAAATCCCATAGCGAGCAGACAATAGATATAGCAGTCACCGCCGAACTTGCGCAGCTTCACTCGGTTGAAGAGCCGATTGAACTGCTGCAATTTCGCTGCTGTGAACCACTCGGAACCTGTACTCCCTAAAACGGCATCATCTAGACGCTCACAGCGACGGGTGGCGAGTCGTTCCTGGTGATCACCTTTACGGAGCCAAGCTGAGTGGGTGTCGCCATAAAAAGTTTCGCCGACGTAGGGTTGGTGGCAAGCACCGACAATCGGCCGGACCCCGTCGAACAATCCCAGTAAAACCCCCCAATGGAGCTGGCCCATAATAAAGGCGCGGGTGCCGTCGATTGGATCAATGACCCAAGTCAGGCCATTGCCGGACTGCAAACCAAACTCTTCACCGTAGATACCGTGTTCAGGATGGTCTTGGGCTAGCGCTTCGCGAATAAGCGTTTCAGCAGCCCGGTCTGCTGCAGTGACCGGGTCAAAGCCCGCTCCCTCACGCTTGTTTTCAACTGCAACTTTGACGCGGAAATAAGGCAGCGTGACCAACCCGGCAGCCGTTACGGTCGCTTCGGCGAATTCAAGATAGGCGGCGCGTTCACTGTTAGTAACAGCCATCGCGGCACCGAAAGACAGTGCTTGCATCGCTATTTGGTGCTCCTGTTTAAGCGCTTAAAGAACGGCACCTAGATTGTAGCCCAAATACACCCGATAGCTGTGACCGCTAACGGCATTCCACACAACATCGCTGAATTGTCGCCCTATCAAGCTACCCATAAAGCAAATGCTCGAGCCAGGTCAAACCGTCAGCAGATCAGATGAACGGGATAAGGTATTCAAAATTCAGGACGACTCGCGACAATCAATCTGTCCGCATAGACTGCACTCCCAGCAAATCGCTTCCTTTCAAAAAAAACTTCATAGGGGAGCCATTTTTGGCGCGACTTTTTATACAACCCTGTTACCAAATAGACCGCGGCCACGGCGCCAACCGTGCGGCCCCGTAAACACGTCCACTTAAAAGACTGTTGGCGACACGCTTCGCTAACTTCCGCATGCGTTTTCCGCCATAATACCTGGCTGTCGGTTTTTGCAGCATCAACTCGACATAACAGTGCGCTCAGTCAGCAATCAAACGAGCCAAGTCAGCACACGATTTGGTGCCCACCATAAAAAAACAAAATAAGGACCTCCATGACAGGCAAAGTGA
>DJYW01000084.1:0-16177 GCA_002450255.1 Gammaproteobacteria bacterium UBA6968 | reverse complement strand
GGCAAAGTGATTAACCAAGTCACTGACGAAGTGACCGCTAAAATAGCCGCCAAGCAAGGCCGCTCAGTGAACCTACTATTCGGCTTGGCAATGAATCGCGGCGCGGAAGCGGGTTCCTCGACGCCGCCAACAGCCTAAACGCCAAGCCCGCTAGGTCTCCGGCAAAAAAAAAGAACGATGCAGCAAACTCGTGGCGCATAAAGACTTAACACAGGGCCCTGTGCCGCAATCGCTGGCGCGGCTCACGGCACCTATGATGCTCGGCGTATCGTCCAGTATTTTGGTGCAAATGATCGAGATCGGCTTCATAGGCCAACTCGGCACCGACTACATCGCCGCAATTACTTTTACTTTTCCACTGGTGATGGTGCTTTCAAGCATTTCACTCGGCATCAGTATCGGTACTTCATCTGTTATCGCCCGCCAGGTTGGTCTCGATCGCAACTCATCTGCAGCCGACGCCATAAGCCCAGAAGTCAAAAGCCTTGGCACCCATAGTCTTGTCCTGGTGACCAGTGCGATGGCGGTATTGGTATTCATTTGTTGGCTCAGCATTGATCCACTGTTTTTACGCTTGGGTGCCGATCCAGCGTTGCTGCCGAAAATTAACGGGTACTTATCGATCTACTTGCCCGGCAGCATTTTGTTCACCACCGCTATGATTTGCGGCAGCATCATGCGCGCCAATGGCAGTGCTTCGATTCCAGGCATGATTATGACGCTTGGCTCGGCGATCAATCTCTTGCTGGATCCTTTCCTTATCTTCGGCTGGTGGGGCTTACCTCGATTGGAGCTAGAGGGCGCCGCATGGGCGATGACCGCAAGCCGGATGATCACTCTAGTGATTACCTTCGGCTACTTATATCGTTCTGAGATGATCAACAGCCTGCTCCGCCTGAGCGGATTTTGGCACTCAACTCGCCGCATTCTTCATGTCGGGCTGCCGGCAATCGCTACGAATCTGATTGGCCCGATTACCATGGGCATTATCACTCGTCTGCTGGCCGCCCACGGCGAAACAGCGGTGGCTGGTTTCGGCGTAGCGAGCAGGATCGAGGCGGTAGCGGTAATGCTTTTATTTGCCCTATCGGGTTCGATCGGCCCGTTTGTCGGTCAGAACCTTGGCGCGGGCGAGATTGATCGAGTCAAACAAGGCGTACGAGTCAGCCACATCTTTTCAATGAGTTGGGGCGGCTGTGTCGCTCTGTTGTTACTCGGGTTTGGCGCGCACATCGTGCTGCTCGTTGACGACAATGTAAGCGTGATGAAAACCGCGCTGTTATATCTAAGCATAGTACCCTGGAGCTATGGCTGCTGGGGCATGCTCATGATGGCGTCGGCTTCGTTCAACGCAATAGGAAAGCCACTACCGAGTACCATCATGTCTTTTACACGCATGTTAGTGTTTTATGTACCACTCGCCTTGTTGCTGAATGATTTATACGGCGTCAGCGGTATTTTCACCGCAACTGCCATCAGCAACACTTTGTTTGGGATTGTTGGATTAGTTTGGTTCCGAGCTCACCTGCGAAGCCAACGCGATCGCCCCCTGGCGGCCCAGCCCCGCGCGCTAACAAAAGGCTCTTCGACATGATCATAAGACGTATCATCACGCTCGGTTCGCTAATGCTAATCACTCCTTCCGCATTGGCTCTGGCACCGCTGATTTTTCTCACGGCTTATGCTGCCAGCTTCTCCTCGCGCTACATCACAGCACCGCACGCTGTCGCATTTCTGTACGGCTATCTTTGGTTCGAGTGGCGTGGCCTCATGCGTTTGACCCGTGCCTGGCTGTTCGCAAAGGACCATGCGGCCATGTTGGAACGCACCCGAGCTGTGCAGTTTTGGTGGGCCAGACAACTACTCGATCTGGGTATCAAAATCTTCCGCATCAAAATATCTGTTCAGGGCGCGGACGTTGTTCAGGGTCGCTGCGCCATCGTGGCATCCCGTCATTCAAGCATGGGCGACACCGTCCTGCCTCTTTTGTTTTTCGGTAAAGCTCGTGAAGAAGGCTTGCGTTATATCTTGAAGCAAGAACTGTTACTCGTGCCTTGTTTAGACATCGGCGGAAATCGCTTACCCAATGTCTTTGTTGATCGCTCTGGCACAGATACCAACGCGGCGCTGGAAGAGGTACGCGCCTTAGTCAGCACAGCGGGGGACGATGAGTCGGTATTGATATACCCCGAAGGCACCCGATTTACACGCAAAAAACAGGACCAGCTCAAGGCGAACAAGCCCCAGTTAATCGACCAACTCGATCGTTGGCCCGATTTACTGCCACCACGCCTGGGCGGCATCACAGCGATGCTGGAAGAAAATCCTGGAAAAGATCTGGTCTTCCTGGCGCACGTTGGATTCGAAGGATCCGCGAACATTCCCGACCTACTCAACGGCGGCTGGCTGCATCAAGAAGTCCTGTTGGAATTCTGGCGGGTACCCTTTGCCGAGTTGCCTAAGCAAGATTTTCAGGAGTTTCTGTTCGGTCACTGGGATCAAATGCAAGCTACGGTAGCAAGGCTGCAACAGCAGATCGATGACAATGCGGCCGCTGCGACACCCCTGAATTAGACCGGCTATGTCGCCGTTCGGATTAGCTCTCGAATTCGCTGTGAAATTGCTGGGGCCGTGGGATATCGCAAGAGCCGCAAAGCACGGCACTAGCTGCGCGCTGCACAGCTTGTGCAATTACTGACTAAACACCACCGGCTATAACACGAATCAAGAATTTGAGCGCAAGTACTCGTCTAAGAACTCGCATACCGCGGTAACCTGTTCTGCCAACTCTTGCTGTAACTCATCACGGTACTCAACTGAACTTGTCCCAAGCGAAGCATCTACCGATTCTATCGCGGCCTTCGCAACGTCTACATGCAACGCTAAATCGCTAATCAAACTATCGCCCAGCGACTTAGCCTTGTTGGCTAAATCTAAGAAGCCAAAGGTTTCCGCCGAGCGACAAATGATATACAGGCTACGCCGAACCTCAGCTGAAGAAGCATCATCGCTAGCATTTATGAAATATATGCGCTCTTCCAGTTCCGTCTTGAATTGGGAGAGCAAAGCGGCCAATTTATCTGCGCCCATAAGGCGCGACATATCCGACAGGTGTTCTAACTGCACAGCCCCCTGCGGCTTTGCGGCTGCCGACGGCGAGAAACTCTGTACGGCGGCTAACAAATCGGCGTTGGTCACAGGCTTCGTTAAATAACCGTTATAACCTGCGCTCAGACACGCGTTGCGATCCTCAGCGGAAACATAAGCAGTCAACGCGCACATTGGCACCACCCCATTAGGTTTAGCTAACTTACGGATGTTGCGTGCGGCGGTTAACCCATCCATTTCCGGCATGGCCAAGTCCATTATCACCAAATCGTAGCGTTTGACCCGACAGGCGGAAACTGCTTCGAGGCCATTGCTCGCAACGGCGACATCGTGCCCCACTGAACTCAGCACTGAGGTTAAAACTGCACGATTCGCCTGGTTATCATCGACTAACAATATGTCATACCGGCGCGGCAGGATTTTCTCCGCGACAGGCCGCGGCTGATATTCTTGCCGAGCGACTGCGTGCTTATCAGCTTGCTCCGGCGATGCTTCTGAGGCTTTCAATGCACCTGACGTTGCCTGATTTGCGGTAGCTCGGTCATCACTGCTCCCAGTGACCTCCGCCTGCTGACGGTTTTCTTGATAGGAGTCCGCTTGCTGAGCACCCCGAGCGCCCTGACTGTCTCGTAGCGGTTGGACTTCTTGCGCGCGGCCTGATTGTTCACGGTTTAGCCCAGACAAAGCGTTAGGCACAGTCGAACCGCTGTCCTTGCGCTCGAATCCCACTGCCATAGATGCATCGGTCAGCGGCAAAATGACCCGCCACGCAATGCCCTGTCCCAACTTACTATCTACCGAGAGTTCGCCTCCCATAAGAGAGATCATCGCTTGGCTTAAACCTAAACCGAGTTGGAGCGCGGCGGTCACCTGAGATCGTTGCGGACTCACTCCTTCGTGCCACTGCGACAAGGAGAATAACTTCGCTTGCTCTGCAGCGGTGAGACCGAGGCTATTGTCCTCTACGCAAATCAAACAATGATCGTTAGGCAGTGGTTTCGCCGTTAGCTTAATCGTGCCAGGACGACTGATAACGATGGCATATCGCAAGATTGCATCGAGGGCACGGTTTAGCTTGAGCTGATCCATCCAAACTCGCTCAGACAAGGATTCTGCACAGCTGCTCTCGATAACTACGGAACGGTTAGCGGCCTCGGTTTGCAAACTTATTGCAACGCCGCGGATCAAATCCGCGAGATAAACTTGGGACGGATTAAGCTCTATTTCGCCCTGCTGCAGAGCGTCATAGCTGACGATATCTCCCAATAGGCTAAACAGCTGATGAGTCGATGCTTCCGCGTTTGCAACCAAGTTTAATAGCACTTCATCAAGCAATGACTCGCGCAACAGGCTTAACGTACCGGTAAGAGTGTTTACGGTGGTACGAATATCTGGGGCTACCTGTGACAACAACGACATAAAAATCGGGCCTGCGCTTATTATCGATTGGCTAGAAGTTAGTGTGGGACTGTAGCAACCCGATTACACCGCTTTGATTTGCAACTTATAAGCGATGCCATAATAAAAGGGTTTTTCACTGATCTGGGAACCAACACACCTATCCACTGAACCGCCTCTCAAAATCCAACAGGGTTCGCTGGTTTTAGCCAATCTTCGATAGCCGTAAAGGTGACAGATGAGCTGTTTCAATAGACACAACAAAGAAATGGAAGGCATCAATTTTGAGACCAACGGTTGGTCCTCAGTTTGGCTCAGCCACAGCATATACGTCGGTCGGAACAATTGACGCTACGGGTTGAACGCTTCGGTTTGCAACCAATAACCGCCGTCTGCGAGCGCTTTCACATAGCCAGCCGTCGGCGTTGCGAAATGGGTCCCTATAACCAAAGTGTCCTTGTCCACATAGCGCCGCAACAGCAGCTCGCGTGTATCTTGGCCTTGTTTTTGATCAAAATCGGCTGACGAGCACCAATCTGTTTTCGTCATCTGCACCGGGTGATGAATACAGTCGCCGGTGATCAGAGCACTCTGCCCCTCGGACTGGACGTGTACGCTGACGTGACCGGGGGTATGGCCAGGGGTGGGTTCTAACCAAACCTCATCGCAAACTCGATGATTGGTTGTCACCAAATCAACCAAGCCCGCAGCAATAACCGGACGCACCGAGTCTTCTATAACAGGTCCGAAATCATCCCCATCAACACTATCCCAATGCGTCCACTCTTCCTCAGCGATCAGATAGCGTGCGTTCGTAAATGTGGGTTCCCACTTGCCGTCTACCAGCATGGTGTTCCATCCCACGTGATCGACGTGCAAATGCGTACACAAAACCGTATCAATAGATTCTCTGGGGTATCCCGCCGCGGCCAGGTCCTGCAAAAAGGTAGTTTGTAAATTGGTCCAGTTGGGCACGCTGCGCTCTTTATCATTGCCAACACAGGTATCAACCAGAATACGCCGAGTGCCCGTATCCACAACCAATCCATGGATACTCATGATGAGATTGCCGTCGTCATCCATGAAGTGTGGATGCATCCATTCTATTGGTCTGCAAAGCTCACGTGTTGCATCCGGCAAAATGAAGCGCGTTCCACCAGCAACCTGCATCTCGACAACACGAGTGATTGTTACCGACCCGATTTGCCACTGATTCATGTCTCCCCTCACTAAACAGATCGTCTTGGTTTTGGCACTATAAGGGTTTCCGCCGGACGATAGTAGGCAGTGTGCTATGAGAGCCGGCATTGCGTTATATCTCGGTGGATGCATCTGCTAATGTGCGGGTTCAATTTGGGGAACAGATTATGGGTGTAATTAATCAAGTGGTGGATTTCGCCGCGACGCTGGTTCAGATACCAACACTACTTAAGCTGAAGAAGGGTATGCAGCCTAGACCGCTCAATGTGCGCGATTGTTATGGTCTTCGCGTGGAGCAAAACGCGGCAAACCTTGCCAATCACATCGCCGTGATCTTTGAAGGGCGCCAGGTCACCTGGGCCGAGCTAAACGCGCTTGCCAATCAGTACGCAGCTTTTCTTACAGCCCAGGGGTTAAAGCGTGGCGACGTCGTCAGCATGATGATGGACAACCGCATTGAATTTGTTGCCGCTTTGGTTGCACTCAACAAGTTGGGCATAATCGGTGGGCTACTCAACACGAATCTTACCGGACGGCCATTAACCCACTGCATCTCCGTGACCGGTTCCAAGAAATGTCTGGTTGGCGCAGAGAGCGTAGACGCTATTACCGGTGTGCTAGACAATCTTGACTTGCAAGCGGGCGGGGATTTCTTGTTTGTGGCCGACAATGATGCGACCGAATGCCCAGACTGGGCAGTGAATATGACCAGTGCATGCGAGTCGCTTCCAACAGACAATCCCGCCGCCACCGTTGCGGCGACCTTGGGTGATGTCGCCTTATATATCTATACTTCAGGCACAACCGGCCTGCCCAAGGCAGCCGTGATTTCGAATCGTCGTTATTTAATGAGCGCCGACATGTCCGGACAAGCCGGGCTCAATACCAAACCCGGAGATCGAATTTATTTGAGCTTGCCGCTGTATCACGGCACCGGCCTATTAATTGGCGCAGGATCGGCCTTCGCTACCGGCGCCACAATGTATATCCGCCGCAAATTCTCCGCGAGCAGCTTCCTGGACGAAATAATCGATAATCGCTGCACCCACATGGTCTATATCGGAGAACTCTGCCGTTACTTGATGAACACTCCAAAAACAGCAAAGGATGCCAGCATTCCTCTGCACTCGATCATGGGGAACGGTTTACGTCCCGATGTTTGGATGCCATTTAAAGAACGTTTTGGCATTAAAAGAGTCTGTGAGTTTTATGGTGCTTCAGAAGGTAACGTCGCCTTTGCTAATTTAATGAACAAAAACCAAACCGTTGGGATGACTACATCAGAAGTTAAGTTGGTGGCTTATAACGTCGATGCCGACGAAGTGGTCCGTGATAATGCAGGGCGTTGTATTGAAGTCCCACCTGGTGAAGCGGGGTTGCTGCTGTGCAAGATCACGCCCGAAACCGTGTTCGAAGGCTATACCGACCAAGAGGCCACAGAGAAAAAGATATTTCGCGGCGCGATCGAAGATGGCGACGCCTGGTTTAACACCGGCGACCTTATGCGCACGGTGCCCGCTGGTTTTACGCTGAATAATCCACACTATCAATTCGTTGATCGCGTCGGTGACACGTTCCGGTGGAAATCCGAAAACGTTTCAACCAATGAGGTCGGTGAGATCATCAACGGCTTTGATCAAATCAAGTTCAGTAACGTCTATGGCGTTGAGATGCCAAACTGTGATGGGCGCGCGGGCATGGCCGCAGTCACGCTACAAGATGGGGTCAGTGAACTCGACCTAGATCGATTCGCTGAATACCTGCAAAAAGAACTACCGCGCTACGCGATTCCGGTTTTCATCAGAGTGCAACCGGACATCGATGTAACCGGCACCTTTAAGATGTTGAAGGGCGATCTGCGCAAAATCGGCTATGACACAGCGGCTACGGATGATCCGATTTTTGTCATGAAAGTGGGGACCGAGCGCTATACAAGCCTGGATAAGGATTACCAAGCACAAATCAAACAAGGTACCGCAGGATATTGATTGAGAAACCCGTTCGCTGTGTGCTGCTGGATTTAGGGGGCGTTGTGCTCGATATCAATCCTCGTAAAGTCTTTTCGGCCTGGGCGGATTCCGCTGGCGTCGACGAGCGAATTTTTTACGAAGGCTGGACGATTGACGATGCCTATAAAAAGCACGAAGTCGGCGCGATTGGCTTCGCAGAATACGCTCAAGCCCAAGCTGATCTGCTGAATGTGAGCATGCCGCTTGACTCCTGGCTCGCCGGTTGGAATGAGCTATGGGAGGGTCCGATTGAGATCACCCAAGAGCTGCTCCCAGCCGTAACCCAAAATTATCCAACGTACGCGCTGAGCAACACCAATGCAGCCCATGCAGATAGTTTTCTTAACCTCTATGGAGACGCTCTGAGCCACTTTCGTGAGCTTTACCTGTCGCATGAAATTGCGGCGCGCAAACCGGATTCGGCAGCTTACTTGAAGGTCTGCGATGCAATGGGATTTGCACCGGAGGAAGTATTGTTCCTAGATGATTCCCTGGAAAATGTGCGCGGCGCTGAGGCTGTCGGTTTACAAGCCGGCCACGTTAAGCGACATGAGGACATCGGCACATTGCTCAAGCCATTGGTCGATTCCTAGGTTCGATTTCCGGCTGCCAGCAACTACGTCCATTCCAAAGCAGTGATTATCTGCGTCGCTTCAGTGCGGCTTTGTCCGCAGATATCGGGCTCTGGCCGAAACTCGCTACACACCGGCGGACGCCGAGGATCGCCAAACAAACCGCAGTTAAGTTCCAGGGTTAGATGCGAGCATCGCACGCCCGCAGGTTTGCCGTCCGGCATCCCAGGTAAAGGTGACGAAATTGACGGCGCGATGCAGCATGCGCCGCAGTTAGAACGACAATGCATAGTCATACTCTAGTCAAGTTTGTCCATTCATACGGGGACCTTCCCGGAAAATCGTTTAGTTGAAACCATTTAAACCGTCAGCCGATTGGCGATAACAATTAAGCTCTTAGATAACTTCTCGTCCTATCACGCGCCACATCGCCAGATTAGACCAGAAAATCTGACGCAACGATTGATAGCGAGACGCAAAGTTATACAACCCTTTCAGCAAAGGTTAACGATGCGATCGTTTGAGGTAACGAATAGTTGGAAGTGCTGAAGCGAACGGTTCCGGGAAGTCTAAAGGGTGTCTTCGCGAAGCATATCTAAATGTCGATCAACTTTAGCGACGTAACGCAAAGCAGCCGCTCGACGGTTGCTATTAAGACCCACGTTATAAGCACCGAGCGCACAAACATATTCTTGTCCGCATCGATCAAGCAAATGCCCCAATACCTGAGCACCGCAGTAGACATTGTTCTCAGGGTCGGTCAGATCGCTGCGACCACAAAACTCTGACCAGTAACCCGGACGAACTTGCGCTGGTCCTATTGCACCTACTGCCGAGCGGACGTGCTTTCTGAAGGAACTTTCGGTAATCACGACACTTGCCAAAATATCTGCGTTGATACGCTGTCTGCTGGCGGCCTCAATTAACCAATCTGAAAACTCGGCGGCCGTGTTGCTAGGTATTTTAAACGCCGATTCTAACTTCACGGCGAATTGTGCCACTTCGACGACCCGTGTTTTAGACTCCAAAGCCGGCTTGGCCAATTCGATCCGCTGCATACCTGATTCCGCACCGATACCAACTGAAACAACCGCTGCGATTAAGCCAACGCCCACTAAGGCGCTGCCACCTAGAGGCTTGTAATGATGCCGCAAAGAGACCGCCTTGGCGTTGGCTGCAAACTGCGCTGGCCCCATCTTAACTGCTACGAAGAACACCCGAGCCGCGCGGGTTTGCCGACGCGCTGTGCGCCTGGCTTGCTTAGCGAGAACCAACGCGACTCGCACACTACGCAAACCGAGTGAACGCCAGTCGCGCTTACAAAAACGCCGGACACGGCGCACCGTGACTATCCAACTACAGTAGATGGCACGCCACAGGGCGAGTGAACTTCTGAATTGATTTCTGCCGGATGTTCTCATTGCCGCACATACTCATTCGCTGTACAGAGGTAGATCACCCGGCAACGCCAGATGAATAAATCCACTCTCCTCTCAGCGCGGAGTCTAATCACGGATGCGCGAACAATGAACCCAAAATGGAGAGAAAATGCAAAAAAACAGGGCCATACGTCAAAAAGTTAGTAACCGCTTAGGTTTGATGCCAATCAAAACGGCAAATTTTTAAAGAGATTGATATTAAAATAAATTTCTTTATATCAAAATGTTATTACCTTTTGGTTTTTTGGGCCTTCTACCTGTTTTTTTGCTCCGTTGGGGTTTTTGATGACTTTGCGACTGACGATTCTCTGTGCGCGGATTCCTAACAGATTCTATTTGACGATAGAGTCTGAGTCGCTCCCGGCTAAAAACGAATTTCCTCCGTTAGACAGCAGCTAACTCTTCGATAATCCGGGTGCGATTCTCCTTGGGTACATTTGCATAAGCTGCCGAAGTACGCTGCACGATATCACCATAGCGAGTCTTGATTTGATCGGCGATCGAATCTGGCTCACCGATGACGGCAAATTCCTTGAGCATGTCGTCGGTAATGAGGAGGCCCATTTCGTCCCAACGCCCCTGCTTGGATAGCGTATTGAGTTCGCCCTGTAGTTCACCCATGCCAATGCTGTCGAGAACCGGTTTATATGCTGGCGTCGAACCATAAAACGCGACTTGCTTACAGGCCGCTTGGTGAGCGATGCGCATATCCTCTTCGGTTGCACCCGTGACCACAAAGAGCGGATAGCTGATCTCAAAAGCGGCGCGTTCGGCCGGTGTCTTCTGGCCTTTATCGAACCCGCGCTGCAACGCAGGCAGGGTCGTTTCACGCAAATACTTTTCCGTCGTGAAGGCATGCGCAATCATGCCATCCGCGGTTTCTCCAGCAACTTCGGTCATCATCGGTCCAACCGCTGCCAAGAAAACTTTTGGCGCGCCATAGCTGGTATTAGCAGGCGTAAAAAAAGGCGTCATCAAGGTATGGGTATAAAATTCGCCGGTAAATTCCAAAGGTTCACCGTTATGCCAGCAACTCCAGATTGCGCGCATCGCCATGATAAATTCGCGCATACGAGCCGCCGGGCTAGACCACGGCATGCTGAAACGCTTGGTGATGTGGGGGCGAATCTGAGAGCCTAGCCCTAAAACGAAACGTCCTTTGGAGAACGCGTTCAGATCATGGCTGACGTTGGCCAAAGTCATGGGCGATCGAGCAAATGCAACCGCAATGGAGGTCATGAGTTCAACCTTTTCTGTGTTTTGCGCAGCCACCAATAGTGGCAGAAAAGGATCATGCGCCGTCTCTGCAGTCATCAATCCGGAATACCCCATCGACTCCAACTCTTTAGCCTGATCGCCTACTGCGTGTAAATCTAAGCCGACACCACCGTCTACTTTCATCTTGTTCCCCTCATTTTATTTCGCTGTCGTTTAAGCCTATAGCTGAACGACGAACCGACTGTCTATTAGCAAGCGCGCTTTACTGCTGCGACGGATGCCTCCACTCATGCATCCTCCGGTTATCGCGCACGCCCTACCTTGGTGTGATCTCTTTTATCTGAGTCCGATCTATGCACCGTTTAAACACTAACCCTCCAAACACCCGGGGAAGCCCACTCTGCTATTTCGGTTAGCGACGCGGCTTACGCAGCCGGCCCAATTGCACTCGCTACACCTCATGCAAAGATAACCCTGGCACCGTGCACACTTCTCCTGCCTCTGTCTGCTGAAAGAAATCTACCGCGACCACGCCATCGCTGAATCGAACTCGATAAAAAAGATCGTTGGGATGCCTTACGCGTCGCGTTTTGTCGCCATCCAACTCCAGAAAGTAACCCAACATCACTTTTGACATCACGCCATGGGTGACCACCGCGAGACGATCTACCTGCATAAGTTCGGCAACCAATGGTTCAAAGCGTGCGCGCATGTCAGCCAAATTCTCTCCGCCCCCTGGGCGATGATCCACCGGATTAGTTTGCCTCTGAACTATGCCTTCCTGGTCGAATTCGGCCACTTCCGCGAGCGTTTTGCCCTGCCAGGTCCCACAATCGCGCTCTAACAAAGCATCGCTGTAGGCAATTGACACGCCTAAGGATGCGTTGACCAAGTCCGCGGTGTGCCGGGTCCGACCGGCGGACGACACATACATAGCATCGACGCCCTCCAGACCGTGAATCACCTCACCGTGTTTCTTTGCCTGAACCTCGCCGCGAGCCGTTAAAGGCGAATCCATGCGCCCTTGCATGCGTCCCGCTACATTCCATTCGGTCTCGCCGTGCCGAATTATATAAAGCACCTTCATTACGGTTTGCTATCCCGATCCAACTTCTACGGTATGTTTTCTGCTCTGAAGGCAAATGCCCTAAGCGAACTGAAACGCCTTGGCGGTGAAGGCGGCAAAAGTACGTTCCACATCCTCTTTCGACGCCGCCAACGGCGCAATAATGTGTGTATCGACACCGCCCGCGGCATCTTCCTGAATCCGCTGCTGTATTTCACCCTCATTGCCAATGATGGCGATTTCGTCGATCATCGCGTCAGTCATCGCACCACTGGTTTTCTCACGGTCTTTAGCCGCCCAACCCTCTGTAATGGTTTGCGCTGCCTCTTCATAACCCGCCCAGGCCAAGAACTTGTTGTAGACAGGGGTCGCATAATACGGACCGAAAGCGGCGCGAAATAAATTGCGTCCGTATTCTTTGTCGTCCGTACACAACACCATGGCGCGATTAACAATTTCTATATCAGCTGGATCCTTACCTGCTGCCTTTGCGCCAATCGCGACGTGTTCCATCATTTTTGGAAGCGCGCCTTTCGGCCACAGATTAAAGATAACGCCATCGCCAACCTCTGCCGCCATCTCTATCATTTTTGGTCGCAAAGCTGCCAGATACAGCGGCGGCGGATTGTCGAGTGGCGCTTGCCGGTATCCCTTACTAAATAACGTCTCGCCGTCATAATTCGTTTTTGCACCGCTCAGCATCTCGCGCACCAACTCTGCGGTTTCTTTAACTCGCGTCAGCGGTTTGTCCAATGGGATACCATTGAACTGAGTCATGATGGTTTGGCTTGAAGACCCTAGCCCCATGATAAAACGACCAGGTAACAACTGGCCGATCACGTTTGCAGAAGCCGCCAATACCGAAGGTGAGCGGGTATAGACCGGGGTTACTGCGGTGCCAATACGAATATTCTTAGTGAGGTGTGCGATCCCTGCCACTTGAGTCAGAGTATCTGGCGCACCTGAATCGCTGAACCAAGCGTCCGAAATACCGACTTCCTCGGCCCACTGCACCCGAGTAATTGTATCTTCAATCCTAGGACCGGCCGGCAAGGTCACCGCAATACGTTTCGTAAACGCCATAGTCTCCCCTCTAATGCAAAAAAAATGCAAAAAAATTGTTTATCTATATAGCCTCGCATTTTGCCCTGCTTAAGATCAAGCCGTATCCTTGCCACTAAGGAATTTTCTGCGAGGGATGGAGTGATGAGTGACGTTGAGTTAACTGCGGTACGGGAGGCCCATAAATTTGATGAGGCGGCGCTAGAGGCTTACCTCGCCGCTCAGGTCGAGGGGTTTCAAGGTCCGCTGGATATCAGGCAATTTGAAGGCGGACAATCGAACCCTACCTTTCAATTGATTACCCCAACGCAGAAGTACGTGATGAGGAAACAGCCGCCGGGCGAGTTGCTGCCATCCGCGCATCAGGTCGATCGCGAGTATCGCGTTATGAAGGCCTTGTGGGACACCCCCGTACCGGTACCTAAAATGTATTGCTTGTGCGAAGACGGCGACGTTATCGGCACAAAGTTCTACGTTATGGAAATGGTCGAAGGACGCCTGTTTACGGAAACGCGCCTGCCCGCGTTGAGTAATGCGGAAAGGACAGCGATCTATTTGGATTTAGCCCGCGTATTAGCCGAATTGCACAAGGTCGAACCTGCCACAGTAGGTCTTGAATCATTTGGTCGTCCCGGGAACTACTATGATCGCCAGATCGGACGCTGGAGTAAGCAGTACATCGCTTCGCAAACCGAAAACATCGATGCTATGAATCAGTTGATGGAATGGCTACCGCAAAACGTCCCGCCAGAAACGGATCCGGTTATCGTCCATGGCGACTATCGACTCGGTAACGTGTTAATTCACCCGACCGAACCCAAAATCGTAGCGGTACTGGACTGGGAGCTTTCTACCCTTGGCGACGGCCTAGCCGACTTGGGGTATCTGTGCCAGGACTACCACGGCGACGTTTACAATGAAGAGGGCTTGGCAGGCGCTGATTACGATGCCTTAGGTATTCCAGATGAAACTGCCTTTGTCGCCGCTTACTGCCAGCACGCTGGACGAGACCAAATCGACAACTGGAATTTCTACCTGATTTACAACATGTTCCGTTCGGCAGGCATCATTCAAGGTGTTTATAAACGGGGTTTGGACGGCAATGCGAGTTCCGAAAAGGCATTGGAATATAAGGAGTATGCAAGGATGCGCTCGGAAAGAGCCTGGGGTTTAGTGCAGGAACAAAGCTAGTCTGGGACTTTGCCAAGCCGCTTGCTCCTGCCGCGATTGCTGCTGTTTGCCGGCGATCGTAGCGGCGATCGGCGCAATTCGTCGAGCCCGTCTATGAAACAGGGACAACCACGGTTACCAAAACAAGCAAAAAGTCAGACGGAAACGAAAACAGACGACGGGTGTAACGCTATAGCGCGCTGCGATGATCAATAAAAACCATCGCAACGCCACTTTTACTACAGCATTTCTTCGGCAACCACTTCCAACGCGGCAGGGTCCTGACAACCCAGCAACATTGAAGATACATGGCCTTTGGAACCCGCCGTTTTCCAGCGTTGCAGACGTTCTCTGATGCGTTCTGCCGGACCCACCAAGTGACACGCATCAATTAATTCCTCAGGCACGGCGGCCATAGCTTCGTCTTTACGACCCGCCAAATAAAGGTCTTGGATCTTCACCGCAGCGTCTTCAAAGCCCAGCCGTTTGCAATAATCATTGTAGAAATTCTTATCACGGGCACCCATGCCGCCAATGTAAAGCGCCATGCTGCCTCGCGCTGGCATCATGCATTCCTCAACATTGTCGCCCATGATGACGGTAACAAACGGAGCAATGTCGAACTGGGTGAGGTTTTTCTCGCCAGCAAGCGCAAAGCCTTTCTCAATCGGATCGGAGAAAACGCTGTATTGATCTGGATCCATCCACACTGGGAAAAAGCCGTCAGCAACCTCTGCGGCGGCCGTCACCCCGTTTGGCGTAATGGTTGCCGCATACACCGGAATATCTTCTTCGCAATGAAGAATGCTCTTCAGTGGTTTGCCTAACCCGGTAGCACCTTCGCCAGAATAAGGCATTTGGTAGACCTTGCCTTCGAACTCCAAAGCACCTTCTCGCGCAAAAATGCTTTTCATAATCTGCACATATTCGCGCAATCGGCTCACCGGTTTGCCATAAGGCACGCCATGCCAACCTTCAACAACCTGCGGCCCGGACGCACCCAGGCCAGCAATGAAACGTCCGCCGGATAACTCAGCTAAACTCATAGCCGTCATTGCCGCCATCGCTGGGGTCCGCGCTGGCATCTGCATAATTGCGGTACCTACCTTGATCTTCTCAGTTTGTGCGAGAATCCAGGCAGCGGGTGTGATGGCATCGGATCCGTAGGCTTCTGCTGTCCAAATAGATTCATAGCCAAGTGCCTCGGCAAACTTGATAGCTGACATCGATATGCTGAATTTTCGGCCCGAGTAGCCTGCAATAATTCCAAGTTTCATCCGCTTGATCTCCTTAAACGGCCGTTAAAGTAGTAGTCGTTAAATACATCGTTGCAAGTGCGTCTGCTCGAACCTGCTTTGCAGGCGTTTTCGCCACTCTTACTTGCCATTGTGCACATAAAAGTTCGATATTTTGTGTAGGTTTATTCGCAGCTTTCACATTATTGGCTGCGAGACCCGATTCGAAATCGTATTCGAGAAGAATCGGTTACTCTGAGTCGTTCTTCGCATTCACTCCTCCACCGCATTAACACAGGCGGGAACCCCAAACGGGACAGGCGCGACCGCTGACTCGTCGAAAGCAACCAACTTAGACAGCCGGGCGAGCCGCCAGATAACGCATGATGTCTGCAGACTCGAACATCCACTCGACGCCATCTTCTCGTTCAATCCGCAAACACGGCACCGTTGTCCGACCACCGCCCTGTAAAAGTTCGCGAAAAGCATCCTCCTCACGATGCACATCTCGCATTGGTATCTGCATGCCTCGCGACTGCAAGAACGATTGCACCCTGAGACAGAATCCGCAGGTATCCGATTTAAACAACTGATAAGACTCGTGCATGACTGACCCTCCTCCAAACTTTCTCGCTTATTTTTTTAGAACACGATATGAATGCTCACCAACGGCGCTGTAACCGTTATATCTCTAAGCAAC
>DJYW01000158.1:58985-64228 GCA_002450255.1 Gammaproteobacteria bacterium UBA6968 | reverse complement strand
GGATAGGCCCAATTCGGCCTGGTGGTCGATCCCTTGCGCGGTAAATCAGGTAGTCGCAGATAGCGTTTAGTAAATGAGCTTACGACTTGCTGAATCGGTTGGGGCAAGGTCGCTGCGGCTTCCTCGGCTAGATGTAATGCTTCCCCGAGCCAAGCTTCACATTGTGCAACGATATACGGATGCTGATTCGGTTGTTCGACCAACAAACGAAATGGATCTCGGTGCGGTGCCTGCATACGGGCAGCAACAATTGGCGCAGTCACCGCGCGGTTAACCACATCGGGATCGGTGGCTAGATCATTGCCGCAACGCAGCGTCTTAAGGTCGTCGATTATTTGATAAGCCAGACCAAGTTGTTGTCCGCAATGTTTGGCGGCATCGTAGGATCGGGCGGCTAACGCCATTGGCGTTACCACTGCTGGCGCCGACTGATTCTGTAAAATGGTCGCGAACTGTAGTGGCAGTGCGAGTAAAGCACCTGTTTTGCCGATAGCAATTTGCTGATAAGTGGTGAACAAGTGCGGGTCATCGTAGCGAATTTCTAGCTGTGTGTGCTGCCCTGCAGCCGCTGAGCTAATGGCATCTGTTAGCGCCAAAATAAGGCGGCTGCTACGGGATGCGTCGAGCTGTGCCAGTGCTATGGTTTTGAATGCACAGCTAATGAGGTGATCGCCGAGCAGCAGGGCGGTATCCCCGCCGAAGGCCCGCCAAACGCTGGCTTGGCCGCGTCTTTGCTCTGCTCGATCCTGAATATCGTCGTGCACGATTGACGCTTCATGGACGAGTTCGATTGCTGCGGCTGCAGCAACCAACTGGTTAGATGGTAATGCAGAGGTGCTCATTGCAGCCAATAATTTAGCCCGGGTGCGTTTACCCGGTACGCGTAAATGATGCTGCGCGGAGGCAAATAAAGCGCCTGCGTCTTCGCCTAAACAACGAATGTGTTGTTCCAGCTGCTGCTCAAAAGTGGCTTGAGTCACCGTTCCTTCCCCTCGTCAGGTCGTGCGGCTGGGTTACCAGCGCGATACGCCTGGTAACAAAAGAAGAGAGAGACAGGGCGGCTGAGCCGCCCTGAATCGCTTAGTTGGCAGTCGTTAGACTGAGCGAGCCTACTCAGAAGAGGAGGTAGCCGCTGCCCAGATAACCGCACCGAATGCGATCTTGTTAACAAAGTCAGCAAGGTTATAAACGATGTTCAAGGTCTCAATGCCGCCTTGGCCCAAGCCCATGCCGCCGGCCATATAGCCTAACGGGTAGATAGCCCAACCGAAGGTGACGATGATCCGTAAAGCGCTAAACGCAGTTTTACTCGCTGCAGTACCCTCGTTTGCGTTGATCTGGCTTGCTTCACCAAAAAAGATTTCATAGATGATGTAGATCCATCCGAGCATGCCGATAATGAACGCGATCCAGTAGTTCATTGCACCGACTTCACCGAGGTAGCCGCCGACGAGCATTACCACAGAGGCGATCAGCAGCTTCCAGAAGAGAGCGGCTCTAACGACAGCAATCGCTGCAAGAATCAGATAAAACTCTACGATTTGGAGCGGAACGGTGAGCAACCAGTCAACGTATCGGAATACGGTTGGGCTGGAGTTGGTTTCAATCCAAACACCACGCATATAGAAGTAGTGAATCGCAGCGATACCCGTAACCATAGCAGCTACGGTAAGGGAAGTTTTCCACTTGCCTATAGCGCGGTCGCGCTCAACAGTGAAAAAGTAGGTGGCGGCAACCATAGCCGCAGAAATGATCCAGAATGATACGCCGACGTAATCCTGTGGGTCTAACATAAAGGCAGTCCTCTCTAAGTAATCGCAGCGTCACATCCTCCCGCGTTCAAGTTACCAGGCAGATGCCTATTACCGATTTACCCCTAGTAAATCTTCAGGAAACAGCCTTGCCGATAAACAGTGAATGCTCGCCGCATTTCGTTATGTAAATGGCCCCCCAGATTTCCGGAGTACCGCAGCAGACAGTATGAACTAAGCGATGAAGTTCTCGTGAATTCTGAGTGAGAAACAGCTGATAAGAAGTTAATCGATCTGAGCTAAAAAGATGCTCTTTTGGGGGAAGTCAAAGGATATTAAGAGTAGAACATGCTGACATTTCCATTCGGGCGGCAATGTTGTCGGGCATGCATGTTAATTTTTGGTTTACAAGATCGAAAACCTTGCCCGCGTAAAGAACTGGCTTGATCAACACTTTACCTTATTCGACGAAATACGGTGGGCCTATGCTTCCGCGGTGACGACGAGGCATCGATCATTGTCCAACTTTGCTGGCGAACCTGACGTTACAAGACAGCGAGCATGTCGGCGACTAGAGGGTGACGTATTACGTCCTGTTCGCAAAAGTCGACGATGCTAACGCGGCCCATATCGCGCAATCTGTGGACCATTTCCATAAGCCCTGATATGCCTGGCAGTAAATCACTTTGTTGCGGGTCGCCTGCTAAGACCATTGTGGTGCGCCAGCCATAGCGAGTTACGAGCATTTTTAGCTGCGGGTACGTGCAGTTCTGGGCTTCATCAACCAGCACGAATGCGTTGTTGAATGTGCGTCCGCGCAGATAGGCGATGGGGGCGATCTCTATGATCCCTTCTGCCATTAACGCTTTGACGCGCTTGCCGCCGAGTCTGTCGACTAGTGCATCGTGTATGGGTCGCAGATAAGGCGCTAACTTGGCGTCGATATTGCCCGGTAAAAAACCGAGCGTTTCGCCTGCGTCCACCGCTGGCCGACATAAAATGATTTTGTCGACTCGGCAAGACTCGAGCGCATCAACGGCTTTCGCGACCGCCAAGAAAGTTTTGCCTGTTCCAGCTGGTCCAATGGCAAGCGTAATACCTTCATGCTCTAACGAATCAATTAAGATACCTTGAGTGGGCGTTTTCGGACGTATATTTTTGACGTAGCGGGTGCCGTTATGAGGTGAAGGCGGAGCAAGTTGATTGATCTGGTGAATTTGTGACTTGTTGTTAGCAGATCTTCTAGTGGCACGTTTTCCCACTTAACCTCCTTGCGCAGACGACCCGACCGGCGGCTGGATCGCGAGCTGGCTTTGCGACGTTGGCAGGTGGCGGCCGCTTGGGTATAACGGCGTTGCATATGCCACCCAGTGCAATCAGTGGTCGTATCTTGCCTCAATGCAGTCGCAGCGGATTCGACCAGTTTCTGTAAATCATTAGCCTAAGGTAAACCGTTTAGATGACTTTAACGTGACGCTTTGGTGGTGGTTAGGTTCGCATTTCGGGGCTGCGTCTCATGCTCTGTCTTAACGCCGGTTCTTCGGATCGTTTTGTTTTCGTTTTCGAGAGTCCGATTTTGGCATGGATCGTTAGCGGCAAGCTGCACCGAATTTTACGCAATCATGGATTTAGTGCCAGCCAGATAGCGGCGCATTTTTACTGGCGACAGTTTATGATGCCGCTCGTTCATAGCGCTGATGGTTTTGGACAGTTGCAAGTCGATAAGCCAGTCTGTCCTATGGGTGCGAACCGAAATCTTGGTCTTTGTCTGGATGTCTCGGTCAGGCCCTAATATGGCTGAACGCCGATGACTCAATATCTAGGACTCAATATCGATGGCTCGACGCCTGGCGCAGAACACACCGCGACGTAAGCTGCCCGGCTCTCTCGTGACACGCTCGCATTACCTCAAATTTCGAAGGACGCTGTCTTATGACCCCAACCGGTGCTGATCTGTGGTTTTTACCGTTAGGTGGATGTGGCGAAATTGGCATGAATCTAAATCTATATGGCCATGCTGGTAAATGGTTAATGGTGGATTGCGGGGTGACATTTGAAACGCCAGAAGGCGAGCGTCCTAACGGCGATAACGAAGTTCATCTGCCGGATCCATCTTTTATTGCAGATCGATCGGAGGACCTGCTTGGGCTGATAGCGACACATGTTCACCAGGATCACATTGGTGCTATTCATTACCTTTGGCGGCAGTTTGATTGCCCGATCTATGCCACCGCGTTTACCGCGCACGTTTTAGAAGCCAAGCTGCGGCGTGAAGGGTGTGCCGCGCCGGTGCATGTCGTCGAGCCACGGGCCTCCTTGGTGCTGGGTGGTTTTCAGATTGAATGGCTACCGATTACGCATTCCACAGTGGAAACCAGCGCACTCCTAATCGAAACGTCTGCCGGACGTGTTCTGCATACTGCAGATTGGAAAATGGACCATCAGCCAGTTGTGGGCGAGCCTTTCCGAGACCGCGTATGGCAACAGTTAGGTAAGTTGCCGCCGGATGCCGTGGTCTGCGATTCGACCAATGCGCTAACACCGGGCTGGTCGCGTTCCGAGGCGGATTTGTATGACGGCCTGCTGGCGGAAGTAGAGGCGACCAGCGGCCGGGTGGTAGTTGCTTGCTTTGCGAGCAATTTAGCGCGGCTACAAACTTTGGGCGATATTGCCAACAAAACGGGGCGCTATATCGGTGTCCTTGGGCGGTCGCTGCACGAGATGATTCGCAGCGCTAAAGCCTGCGGTTACTTAGACGCAAACTTTGACCCGGTGCCGACGCATGATTTGGGTTACTTGCCGCCAGCCGACGTTATGATTATTGCAACTGGCAGCCAGGGTGAGCCGCGTGCCGCGTTGCAGCGTCTGGCTCGCGGCCGGCATCCCGACCTGGAGTTAGAGGCCGGTGATAAAGTGATTTTTAGTGCGAAAACGATTCCGGGTAACGAGGCGGGTGTTGCGAGGGTGTTGCGGGGCCTGGAGCGCTCGGGCATCGGCGTGGTGCATGCGGATGAGACAACCCAGGCCCTGCATGCGAGCGGACATCCGTGTCAGGACGAGTTGCACAGTCTATATCGCTGGCTGCAGCCGCAAATTGCGATTCCCGTACATGGCGAAGCAGCGCATATGGATGCCAATGCAGCGATTGCGAAGGAGTCCGGGGTTCCGAGGTCGATGGTGGGTAGCAATGGCGATTTGTTCCGTATAGCGCCAACCCCAAGCGTCTATCGCGGCGCGGTCGCAGCGGGGCGTTGGGTGGTACAACCGAATGGTGGTTTCAAGGCGATAAGTTGGTCGCCAAGTACGTCCTAATTCGGCGAGCTGACTGACCGACGATGCGCTGCGCGTAACAGCCGAGTAGCTTCCGCCGACGATTTTCTAGCGGGCGAATGTCGTGTTGAGAAAGCGGCGAGTTCGACAATAGCCGAACAAACGCCCTGCATTAGACCTACGAGAGACTTACGAGAGACTTACGAGAGACTTACGAAAGAC
>DJYW01000158.1:57385-58663 GCA_002450255.1 Gammaproteobacteria bacterium UBA6968 | reverse complement strand
ACGAAAGACATTCAAAAGATAGGCAAAGATCTTTAAACCGGGTCGATTATCCTGCTAGGAACTGCTTCGCCAAATGCGCGCCGCTGGCGAGCGCATGTTCAATGCTGTCGCCCAAACACCAATCACCGGCTAGGCCGACACGATGGTCCGCTGAATATAGGCTGCCGACGGACAACGGTTTACTGCAGCGGGCATAACGCCAGCGATGCGTCTGTAATGACATCAGTTCGGCGCCGGCATCCCATTCCGGTTGAACTTGTTGCAACATCTTTGCAAACGCCTCTTTTGCCGCTGCCTCAGACAGCTCTAGGTTAGCCAGAGACCAGGCTGGTGTCGCGTGCATGACAAAGTGTGATGACACCGTCGTTAACAGGCTTTGGGTTGAGCTTCGCGCTGTCTCGCTGTTGTAGGCGGTGCCGTCGCTAGGGCCTTCTGCGTCTGTTCTATTCTCATCGTCTGTTTCGTTCGAAGCGGCGGTCGGCTGCAAGCGCCCGGGTTTGGTGTACTCAGCAATCAGCTTACCGAGACCGATGTCGTGACACTCGAAAAAGGTATCTGTTCGCGCCGCTTGTTTGTCCGGCGTTTGTGCGTAAATGGCCATGCCTGCCCAAATAGGATCAAAGCGAACTGCTTGCAGCGGCTCCATAAATCGATGCAGAGCCGGTTCTGCGGCACTGGCCAGTAGTTTCTCGGCCTGCGTGCTCGGCGCGGTGATCAATATGGCATCAAATGCCTCGGTTCGGCTTCGACCGCGCAGCGGGTCGGCAAGGTGTAGGATCCAACGATTACCGGCGTTTCTCTCGATCTGTAGAACTTCTTTTTGGCGCTCGATACGCAGGGGTTCCGCGAACTTCTTTGCTAAGTGATTCATGCTTGGTGCGGTCAGGTAGTGGGTCCGCTGTTCACCCTTAGTCGATTTTATCCAACTCGTGAGCGAGGTATTAGCGGGAAGATAGGGCTGAATTATCGCAGCTTGCTCGGCACTGAGGTAAGGCACCCCGTGATCGAAGTTTCGTTCGGGTTGTCGGCGTGTCGCACAGCGTCCGCCTATGCCGCGACCTTTATCAAAAAGGCGAGGTTCAATACCTCCTTCGAGAAGTGCTCGAGCACATTGCATACCGGCCAACCCAGCCCCGATGATCGCGACCTTTGGCATGTCCTTGAATGCTTGCTGCGACATAACAATTTTCCTAGTGCTCGGTTATAAAAAGCGGGTAACGACGCTCACTAAAGCGCAGAAGCAATGCTACGCAGGAGCCATCAGCGTGCTTGAAGAGC
>DJYW01000158.1:52429-57062 GCA_002450255.1 Gammaproteobacteria bacterium UBA6968 | reverse complement strand
GCTTGAAGAGCCATCAGCGTGCTTAAAGAGCCATCAGATAATAAACTTAACGCTTGGCAATGATAGCTAACTTTGAGTGGCCCAAACATCTACTTTTATTAGACAAAATAGCTCAAATTTCAAAAATCAGGGTTTAAATTCGATATTGTCCATAAAATATTCCAATTTATATGAGACAAGTCTTGACTTATCCTGTTTGTAGGCATAACCTATGTTTAAGTTGATCGGGAAAGCCTGATCCAAAAAGTCCCTCGAGCGCTCGTCCCATCCCTCTCCTCCCCACCCCCGGGGCGAGCGCTTCCCCTTTTTACCCTCCCCGGTTGACATGAAGTTAGACATTAGCGAACAGCAGGTAGAGCAGTTAGACACCATTAACCAAATCGTTGAGAGCGCAGTCTACTCATGGCCATTACCTGCTCGTCTCAAGCGGCTTGCACTGCCTGCCCTACAATACAAATCTATCGATTACCGAGATTTTGAAATATTCTCGTGTTATAAAGCTTCCGCGAACGTTGGCGTTGCCGTCTGGCAGCCATCCAATCCCCTAGCC
Organism: Gammaproteobacteria bacterium UBA6968; assembly: GCA_002450255.1. Classification (GTDB taxonomy): domain Bacteria; phylum Pseudomonadota; class Gammaproteobacteria; order Pseudomonadales; family Azotimanducaceae; genus UBA4421. The sequence continues at coordinate 56,512 of DJYW01000158.1, read as the reverse complement.
CATGCAGAAACGTGCGATGTCGCACTTTTACATGGGTTGTATGTGCATAGCGGGGCACAGCGCGAGGGGATCGGTTCGATGCTCATTAACCATATTGCTAACCGTGCCGAATCAATCGGCATGGCTGGTTTATATGTTCGAGCGGAACGTGTATCGGTTGACTATTTCGCCAAGCAGGGCTTTCGAATGCTGGCTGCCGATGAGGATCCTGGGGCGGGTATTACGCCTTATCCTTATCGCATGTTGCGTTTGTTTGCTGTCTGACAGGCTGGAGTCACCTGAGGGGGCGGTCGACCGCCGAATCAATCTTCTAATGGAGGAAAAACAATATGATCGGATCGGGTCGTTTTGGCTTAATCAGAGGTGTTTGCGCACAAGGCTTATTGCTTGTTTTTCTCGGTGTGGCGCCAAATGTATGGGCGGAGGACGAAGGGGAACTAATGGCATGGAAGTATCACTGTGTCACGTGCCACGGTCAGACAGGCATTTCTAGCGCACCGCGTTACCCCAATTTGGCGGGTCAAACCAGCGCTTACCTCGTCAGTAGACTTAAGTATTTTCGCGATGAAATTGAGCCACGCAATCAGATGAATGCGCAGGCGGTGCTTCTTAATGACGAAGAAATCGACTTGCTGGCCGATTACTTTAGCCGCCAAGTGTTCAAATAGCCTAACCAGATCAGGGAAATAAAAATGCATAAGATCGTTTTTAGAATTGGGTTACTTGGCGCTGCATTGGGCCTCGTTGCGTGTGGTGGCGAAACCCTGGATGGTGCAGCACTGGTTCAAGAGAAGGGCTGTGTGGCATGTCACGGTGTGGACGGCAAAGCCGTCGCGATGATTTACCCCAACCTGAATATCCAGTGGGAAGAATACTTGCGCAAACAGCTGATCGCCTATCGCTCTGGCGAACGTCAGAACGCAATTATGGGCGCACAGGCAATGAGTCTGACTGATGATGAAATCCGTGCTCTGGCGGCTCATTACGGTCAATAGCGGTGCGAGTCCGAATGCCTGCGGGTCGTTATTGTGTAAGCGCCGCTTTTGGGAGTGGTGCACAGGTCCTCTATGGCCTAACCAGCCTCAAGACCGTGTCGGCTGGAAGCATAATCCCAGCGGTTATCAGCGGCTCGACTCGAATGGCACGCTACGCGGTCAAGTCTTTAACCGGGCGCAAATGGTGGGTTGTAAAGGGCGGCCATGGTCAACCTTAACTACTCCGCTTAAGTTGTTTTTGCCAGCGGTGTTAGCAAAGCCGTTATCATCATATACCTCGTCACTCAACTTCCTCAGCGCCTGGCATCGGCTCCCGCTCTTGCACCACGACCTTAAGCCCAGCTCTTTACTTTGCTCGTTTTCAACATGAGCACCTCTACGTCGCATACCTTTGCAGCCAGGACGTGTGTACCGAATGTTTTTATGAGCGATCGTCCGGTGCTCGACTCCCTAGGTTCCGACTTGCCGGCGCCGCGTCTCCTAGCGGTCGATATATTGGCGGCTAATGCTGCCGCGCATGCCGTCCCCCGCTGAAACGCCGCGATGCAAGCGTTAAGTGAAAACAGATCTGCAGTAAGCAAGTGGCTACGCCAATATCGTTCGCAATTGAATGGCCTAGGTTGGTTGCTGTGCGCGGGGTTGATGTTGGTGGGGTGTGATCAGTCGTCAGATTCTGGCGCGCCGCCTGTTTCCGCTTCCGGTTTGTCCGGTTCGCCAGAGTTATCCCAGCACGTAGGTTCATCTGTGTGTGCTGAATGTCATGCCGATGTCGCAAAAAGTTGGGCCGGTTCGCACCATAAGCAGGCCATGGAGCCGGTTTCTCCAGATACTGTGAAGGGTGACTTTACTGCTTTGGCGAGGGTTTCAGATAAAACAGAAATTCAGTTTTCGACAGAAAATGGGCGTTATCTGGCGGAATCGCATGTGCGAGACGAGCAAGGTCCAAACCTGCGTTCGACAGATTTCCACGTTGATTCTGCCGGTGAACACAACCCTGTCCCCAAACCAAAGAAAGCTTCAGGCGCTTTATCGGCGCAAGTAACGTCTTCATCCGCGAACCCGCGATTGCTTGGAGCGTCGGTTGAATTTCGGTTCACTTTTGGCACGCACCCTTTGCAGCAATACCTCGTCGATGTTGGTGCCGGTCGCTTACAGGCTTATCCCGTGGTTTGGGATGCACGTGATGTAGACACGGCGACGCAGTTAGGCGCGGCTGATCCCGGCGCGATCTCACGCGGTTGGTATCATTTGTTAGACAATGCGGACTTGTCATCCAGCGATCCACAGCACTGGTTGCGTGACGGACAGAACTGGAACCATATGTGCGCCGATTGCCACGTTACTCAAGCAGTGAAGAACTACGACTTTGAGTCGCGGCAATTTGATACTCAATATGCCGAGTTAGGTGTGGGTTGCGAAGCGTGTCATGGGCCAGGCTCCGAACACGTAAAAGACCCGTCAAAGTACGGTTTACGCATAGCGCAAACCCAGCACCAGCAACTTAACGATTGCGCTCAGTGCCATAGTCTGCGGGCGCAATGGGCTGAGGGCTTCCAGCCTGGTGCAGACTTTTATGATCACTATCGACCGGCGTTGCTGAGTGAGCCGAGCTACTTCGCAGACGGCCAGATTCGAGAAGAGGTCTATGTGTGGGGGTCGTTTTTGCAAAGCAAAATGCGCCAAGCTGGCGTGACTTGCAGCGATTGTCATGATGCGCACAGCGGTCAGCTGCGGCAGAGCGGCAATGCCGTGTGTACACAATGTCACTCGCTCACCCCTGCGGCGGAATCGTATAGCGCTTTAAGTAAACCTGCGGCAGGCCTCTATGATGATCCGCAACATCACTTTCATGAGCAGGGTAGCGCCGGCGCAGCATGCGTCAGCTGTCACATGCCAGCGCAGACCTATATGGGCATTGATGTGCGCCACGATCATAGTTTTCGCCGGCCCAATCCCGCTGTCAGTCAGGCCGTCGCTGCCCCAGATGTCTGCACGACCTGTCACGCAGACAAAACGTTGGATTGGGCAGCGGCTGAGATTGAGAGCCGCTTTGGTCTGCTGCCTGAATCGCCTTTTGCGCTGGCATTCGACGCCGCGGCTAAGGGCTTGCTGGCTGCAGAGTTGCCTTTAGTAAAAGTCGCAATGGATAGCGACCTACCCGCCATCGTTCGCGCCACTGCATTAGCTTATCTGGCCCAGTATGGTGGTGCGGCAAGTGCTCATGCGGTGCGTATTGGTTTGCAGGCTAAGCATCCTTTGCTGCGGCTGGGCGCTCTGCAGGGAGCTCGCCGTTGGCAGGGGCAGACATTGTGGCAGAACGTTCGTGTGCTGCTTCAGGATAAGCGCTTAGTGGTACGCATGAGTGCGCTAGAAACGGTACTGCCTGCATATGCAGTATTACCGGCAGCGGCGCAGCAAGTGATGCTGAGCGTTGCCGACGAATACGTGCAGCGCCAGACGCTCCATCTTGATCGAGCGGAAGCACACACGGCACTCGCCAGCCTGTATTTACATAGCGGACGGTTGGCCGACGCAGAGCGTCATCTTTTGGCGGCTACAGAACTGAATCCAGACTGGATTCCAGCTTTGGTAAACTTGGCGGATGCGTATCGAGGCAGCGGCCGAGATACGCAATCCGGTCCGCTTCTGAAATCAGCCTTGCAGCGCGTGCCAAACAACTCTGAAGTCCGTGCAGCTTACGCGATGTGGCTCGTACGGCAGGGTGATAAGACAGCGGCACTGGCAGAGTTTCGTCATGCCTACGTGCTCTCGGAAGATTTACAGCACGCTTATTTCTACGCCGTAGCGTTGCATTCCGCAAAGCTTACTGCGCAGGCCTTTGCAGTAATTGATGCGGTGGCGGATGCAGGCAGACCGGCTCGGGTCGGCGTGCAACAGCTGCTCGGTTTAGGCTTATCGATGGCTCGCGATACCGCCGACAGAGTTCGAGTGGAACGCTATCAAAATAACCTTAGGCAAATTCAGCTGGAAGTGCGACAGGCGTTTCAGCAAACCGATTCCAATACGGGCGGCTAGCGCTGCGTATCTTGTTCTGCCGTTCTCTTATTCTCGTTCCCCTATTTTTAAT
>DJYW01000158.1:44751-52019 GCA_002450255.1 Gammaproteobacteria bacterium UBA6968 | reverse complement strand
CAGGAACCTCCAGGAACCTCTAGGAACCGTTATGGGCAGAGGGCGCTAGACCAAGCGGCGGTCAACGGTTAAGTTGCGGCAGTTGTTGTTGCGGAGCAAACCGGTGTATGACCCTTCTCAACCTTATGTTTCGGCCAGGTCGCCGGTAGCGGCGCGCAATATGGTTGCAACGTCTCAGCCTTTAGCTGTGCAGTCCGGCATTCAGGCCATGCGTCGGGGCGGTAATGCTGTCGATGCAGCTTTGGCCGCAGCGATCACCTTGACGGTCGTAGAACCTAACAATAATGGCTTGGGCAGCGATGCCTTTTGTTTGCTGTGGACTGGTCAGGAATTACGCGGATTAAACGCTTCGGGACGCGCGCCACAGACCTGGCACCTGGAGCGTTTCCAAGGACTTGAACAGATGCCCGACCTGGGTTGGGATAGTGTGACAGTTCCTGGGGCAGTCAGTGCTTGGGTTGAGCTTAGTCAGAGCTATGGCCGGCTGCCTTTTGCAGATCTGTTCACGGATGCTGTGGGCTATGCCGAAAACGGCTTTCAAGTGGGCCCAAAGACCGCATTTTACTGGCAATTACTCGCCCAGAATTACGCTGACTATCCTCACTTTGCCGAACACTTTTTACCTGCTCCCGCTGCTGGAGCGGTGTTTCGACGACCGGATCTAGCACGCAGTCTGCGCTTGATCGCTGCCACCAATGGTGATGCTTTTTATCGCGGCGAACTCGCAGAAGCGATGGCTGCCTGTGCAGCCGCAGAGGGTGGTGCGTTAACTCTGGCCGATCTGGATAGTCATCAACCAGAGTGGGTCCTGCCGCTCTCGCAAGCTTATGGCGATATTTGTTTGCACGAGATTCCGCCAAACGGGCAGGGACTTGCGGCACAGATCGCTTTGGGCATTTTGGCGCACTTACCGCCGGCCGAGTTGGGGTCCGTCGCGTCGGTTCATCAACAAATTGAAGCGATGAAACTTGCGATTGGTGCGGCGCAAGAGCACTTCGCTGATTCCGCCTATATGCAGACAACGCCAGCGCAGCTGCTCGACGAGGCTAGCTTACGCCGTGCGGCGGCGCAGATCTCGGACCGAGCCAAGCGGGCCATGGAACTGCCGCCGATGAGTTTGCCCATCAGTCACGATACGGTTTATCTCAGCACAGCCGATGCTGATGGCATGATGGTGTCGTTTATCCAGTCGAACTACAAAGCGTTCGGCTCCGGTATTGTCATCCCGAACACCGGCATTGCTATGCAAAACCGCGGCCGCGGTTTTTCACTGAATCCGCAGCATCCAAATTGTGTCGGGCCGGGTAAACGCCCGTTTCATACGATTATCCCTGGCTTCGTCACCCGCCACGGTGAGCCCTTACTTAGCTTTGGGGTAATGGGTGGTCACATGCAGCATCAGGGACATGTGCAAATGGTGACGCGCATTTGCGATCATGGTGAAAATCCGCAGGCGGCGAGTGATGCACCTCGATGGCACGTTTACGAAGATTACAGTGTTGGTCTGGAGGCGGGGTTTGATGCATCCGTAGCGGAAGGATTAGCTGCCCGCGGGCATCGCGTGCGTTTTGATCCTCATGAAAGTACCTTTGGCGGTGCCCAGCTGATAATGAAGTTGGCAGACGGGTATTTAGGGGCATCAGATCATCGTAAAGAGGGGATGGCTGCCGGTTACTAGATGGCCAGGAAAATGACGGGTGCATTCCAAGCGCGCCCGCATATGAGCTTTGGCATGGTGTCAGAACCGTTGTAAAGACAGTTGCAGAGACGGTTGCAAAGACAGTTACAGAGACAGAGACAGGCAAAGGACAGATAAATGCGTTCCGAGCATTATGTGCAAATCATTGAGCAGGCTAAAAACTTTGGGTAGAGCATTGTTCGGGCAAGGCGGCCGTCGGCTACAACACCAAATACTGCGAGGCTTGGCAGTTCTTGTACTGCTTTGTCTCAAAGGCTGTGGCGAACCTACGCCGACGCTTTCCATCGCAACGGGCGGACCTGCCGGGCTTTACTATCCTTTCGGCGGCGGGATGGCCTCGCTTTGGTCGGCGCGATTGGCCGGGGTAAACGTCAAAGCCGAAGTGACCGGCGGCTCCGTGATCAATGTCATTCAAGTCGCCAGACAGGAAAGTGACCTGGGGATTGCCATGGCCGACGTGGTGTCTGCCGCCTATGCCGGACACGGTCGATTTCTACAACCGCTGCCGCTCCGCGTGCTATTTGCGGCCTATCCCAATGTGGTTCACTTGCTGACTCTGGCCGATAGCGGCGTGAACGATTTGCAAGCGCTGCGAGGCAAACGTGTGTCCATTGGTGCGCAGGGTTCCGGCACCGCTGTCGCGGCTGAGAATGTACTGCTGGGTGCAGGCATTGATTCGGCGGATATAGCCATTCGTTACCTGAGCTTTGCTGAAACCACCTCGGCCTTGAAAGATGGCACCATCGATGCCGGCTTTGTTGTTGGCGGTTTGGGGATTGCTGCGGTCACTGAACTGGCGGTCACCCGTGCCATGCGGATTATCCCAATTGACGGCGCCGAGTTGGCAGAGATCGTGAAGCAATTTCCCGCCTACGCGGGCTACACCATTCCCGCCGATACTTACACCGGCGTGGATCAAGATGTCGCGACAATCGGTATTTGGAGCGTGGTAGTCGTGCATGCCGATATGTCAGCGGAGTTGGCTTATAGGCTCACTTGCCAGGTTTACGCCGGCCAAGCCGAACTGCGCCAAGTATCTCGTGTGGCAGATTTCGTCACCGTCGACAATATTCGTCGCCTTGCCAGCGTCCCGCTGCACCCGGGTTCAGAGTGGTTCGTACAAGCGCCTACTACTGATTGCAATGCGATCCCGAATCCAGCACCAATTCCGACAGCCGAGTCCGCGCTGCAACCAGTCGCCATATCGAGCACGCTCGGCGCACCGCCCAAGCCGCCCTTTGGTACGCCGCTCAGCGTGTCAGATCGTACTGCGTTGCGCATCGTCGACGGGTCCTTGTTGAGCGCTGAGTCATGAGCGAGTCGGAGGTAACAGGTGTGCCGCAGGCACGCTCTATCGCTCGCATTGTCACAGTGCTTGCCGTTGGCCTTGCCGTGTTCCAATTGTGGCAGCCCCTGGCGGGTTTTGTTCCCGCTGGCGCAATGCCCTTCGAGGCACTGTTGGGCGCCCAACCGGCGCTGTACTTTCGCCCGACTCACCTGTGCTGGATTCTTTGCCTTGGCTTTTTGGTTAACCCGCTTGGTGCCGCCACTTGGCAGCGTGCTCTGGATTGGCTGGCCTTACTAGCGGTTGTCTGGGCCAGTTGGCAGGTTTTAGATTTTGATTATCGCGGCATCGACCACTTGCTAAATGGTTTGGCATCGGTCGACTTTGCCGCCGGCCTGGTCATTGTAGTGGCCACCCTTGAGATGGCGCGCCGTGCTGTCGGACCGGTGATGATGTGGATTGGTATCGTCTTCATTCTGTATGCGGCTTTTGGCAACTATCTGCCAGACACGCTAGCGACCAAGGGGTTCAGCTTTGAGCGTATATTGCGATTCCAGATTTTCAGCAATGCAGGCTTGTTTGGTGCGCCTCTCGGCATCGCCGCAGGGGCAGTGTTCAGCTTTGTTTTATTTGGTGCGTTTTTGCAAGTGACCGGCGCAGGTAAATTTCTCATCGACTTATCCTTTGCGTTAGCGGGGCGCTATCGCGGCGGTCCCGCAAAAGCCAGTGTGATTGCGTCTGCCGCAATGGGGTCCATCTCTGGCAGCGCGATCGCGAATACGGTGACCACCGGTGCGCTGACTATTCCTATGATGAAAAAGCTCGGCTATCGCTCGCATCAGGCAGCAGGGATCGAAGCCGCCGCATCTACGGGCGGGCAGATCATGCCGCCGATCATGGGTGCGGGGGCCTTCGTTATGGCTGAATTCACTAATACACCCTATGGCGATATTGTCTGGATGGCTCTGGTACCAGCAGTGCTGTACTTCAGTTCGGTACTGCTTTACGTGCATCTTATGGCGGTTAAAGCCGACTTTACGGTCGCCGAAGCCGGCGAACGATTGGCTAAAGTCATGCTGGACGGAGTGCATTTTCTGCTGCCGCTGGTGCTTATTGCTGCGCTATTGATGCAGAACTATTCACCGGTTTTGGTGGGCACAATCGGCTGCGGTGCCATCTATCTGGTGAGCTTGTTGCGGGCAGGTAGTCGCGCCAACCTAACCAGTATAATAAGCGGTCTAAAAAGTGGCGCGCTAATGGCGGTGTCGATCTCAGTCTCCTGCGCCGTTGCGGGCATCGTTGTAGGCACCATTGGGCAAACCGGAATTGGTTTGCAGTTTACGGAATCGGTAGTGGCTTTAAGCGATGGCCGATTGTGGTTAGCGCTGATCCTGGTTGCCATCGCTGCGCTCATTTTGGGTATGGGCTTACCAGCGACTGCTGCTTACATTGTGTTAGCGGTTATGACCGGTCCGGCACTGCAAGAACTGGGTTTGGCGCTCATTACCGCCCACATGATTATTTTTTGGCTGGCACAAAGTTCCAATGTAACGCCGCCGATCGCCTTGGCTGCTTTTGCGGGAGCAGGCATCGCCGGGGCCGGGCCCATGCGCTCAGCGGTAGAAGCATTCAAGCTTGCCAACGGGTTGTTTGTGATTCCGCTGATGATGGCCTACACGCCGCTATTGTACGGGGTCGATGCGGGCTGGGGTGATGTGCTCTGGGCCGCTTTGCTGAGTACAGCGGTGATGGTGACGCTAGCTGGTTTGCTCGAACGTTTTTGGTTTACCCGAATGTCGGGTCGGCACGCCCTGTTCGCAGCACCCGCTTTGCCTTTGTTACTGTGGCCCGATTGGCGCAGTCAGCTGGCTGGTTTGGCGTTGTTTTTGTTGATGCTTTTGAATAATTGGCGCAAGAGTCGTCAGGTGTCCAACTGATCCCGCTGGGCGAGCCAGGCCTCATTATGGATAAATTCATCATTTTCCCAGAAACCCCATTCATTGCGCTTTGGCCCCGTGATAATGAACGTCCAGACAGCGTTACCGGGATCAACCTTGACGATATGCCGGTGGCTTGCAGGGCGAAAATGAGGGCGCCAGGCGGCTACCCGATTGAGGTCAGCGCCACCTAGGTCTTCCCAGTAATCTTGCAGGGGCAAGGTGACAAACCACCATGGATGATCGTGTAAAGCGCGGTCATCATCACCTTTGTGAAACTTATGCAGCCGCAGGGTAAAGCCAAACCAGACAATCCAGCGCTCAAGGTAAGGATCGCGTCCGTCGTACACCAAGTCATGCGACCAACCCAGTCGAAACGTGCCGATTTGCCAAACATATTCCGAAAATATCACGGTGGCCCCATTTTCCTGTAGTGAGCGGACTGTGCGGTGTGCAGACGATTTACCCGGCCAGCCTAACCCGGATCTTTATCCGGCCTTGCTACCGGGTTCAGAGGGTAGCCAATCTGTGTGGACGGATGCCTGGTCGTTATGCCCCGCCGTGCGCAGTTTACCGGATGCATTTTCTCGAGCAACGGGGTCTTCGGCACCTGCTTAGTCGGCTGCGGCATGTTCGGTAAAGCGTACCATTCGGGCAACCACCTTATCTGTTAAAGCCCTTATTCGTAACAGTGGTTAGGTTGACGTGAGCAAGCTATATGTTGGCGCGACGGTTTAGACTTGTGCAGCCTGCGAGGATTATAGCGTCGTCCGTTTGTTTCCGGAGGCGATGACGGTATGCTCGGGCTTGGGAGAAGACATCGCTAGATCAGGCCTGCGTGCGGCAGGCCGTTATCTCATAAGCTAGCCGCGATCACGGCACATTGCGGGCCGACAATAGACCAACAGACCGAGACAGGAGGGGAAGCAATGCAAGTACTAACCGAATCGCCTGCGTTAGATAATGCCATGGTAGAGCCCAGTAATTGGGGTAACGAAGCGTGGCTCCACGAGCAGTTCCGCTGGTTGCGAGAAAATGAACCCCTCAAATATTTGCGCCCGGAGGGCTATGAACCCTTTTGGAACGTGACGCGTTATGCCGATGTGAAAACCATTGAAGGCAATAAGGAGCTGTTTATTAACGATCCCCGGCCCACGCTCTCGGCTACTTTTGTTACCGACCTCATGCAACAGTTGTCTGGGCGTAAGCACTTGGTTAGATCGTTAGTGCAAATGGATGACCCGGATCATATGCGCTATAGACGTCTGACTCAGGCTTGGTTCATGGGCAGCAATTTACGCAAACTGCAGTCACGCGTGGATGAGCTTGCCGACTTCTATATCAATCGTATGGCGGAATTCGATGGACGGTGCGACTTTGTCAAAGATGTTGCCATCTGGTTTCCGCTGCGCGTCATCATGTCTATTTTCGGCGTGCCTGAAAAAGACGAGCCGCTCATGCTTAAGCTAACCCAAGAGTTATTTGGCAGTACGGACCCTGATGTGACGCGCTCTTTTGAGTTGGGCGACTTTATGGATGTTGTGCTGGATTTTGAGCGTTACTTCGCTGACCTCACTGCTTCGCGTCGCGCCAAACCCACTGACGATCTTGCATCGTTGATTGCAAATGCAGAGATTGATGGTAACCAGCTGCCGCAGCACGAAACCAACGGTTATTACATGATTATTGCGACGGCGGGGCACGATACCACCAGCTCTTCTACCGCCGGCGGTTTGCTCGCGCTCATCGAAAATCCCGAGCAGATGGCCAAATTGCGGAGCGATCCTGATCAATACCTGCCTACTGCAATCGACGAAATGATTCGCTGGGTGTCGCCGGTGCGCCATTTTATGCGCACGGCGACAGCGGATACGGAAGTGGGCGGTCAAACCATTAAGGCAGGTGAGTCGGCGATTCTTTGGTATCCATCCGCGAATCGGGATGCAACGGTCTTTGAGGACCCATTCGCGTTCCGGGTTGATCGCAAGGATGCGAAGCAATTGGCGTTTGGCTTTGGTGCACACGTTTGCTTGGGCCAGCACTTGGCGCGGATGGAAATGACGGCTCTGTATCGGGCGCTGTTGGCACGGATCGATCACATTGAATTAGATGGCGAACCGCGATACACCCAGTCGACCTTCGTCGGTGGGTTAAAGAGCTTGCCAATCCGCTATCGATTGAAATAAATCGGGCCTAAACCGCGTGGTGCAGTCTTCGCAGTATTCACAGTGGACGCGAGGACATGTTAGATTCAGTCGGGTGAAAAGGCCTACGATCGTCGCAATAAATAGGCTCTCGTAAAGGCTTCGTAATCGAGGCACTCGATTCCCATCAAGGCGCTGGGAAG
>DJYW01000158.1:39552-44382 GCA_002450255.1 Gammaproteobacteria bacterium UBA6968 | reverse complement strand
AACGAGTGGCAAACGTTTTGGAGCAAAGAAATTAAGTCGAAATCAGTAAGTACCAGGAGGGTTACATGGCTGAAGCAGTTGAGTACAAACAGATAGGCAGCAGTCCGGTGCGTCCAGACGGCGTCGATAAAGTAACGGGACGGGCCCAATTCGGCGCAGACCTAATGCTCCCGAATATGATCCACGGCAAGGTCTTACGAAGCCCTCATGCACACGCCAAGATCAAAAGCATCGATCTGTCCGGCGCTCTCGCCATCGACGGCGTATTTGCTGCAATATCTGGTGCCGATTTCCCCGGCGGCGTCCCAGATGGTGAAGTCAGCGGCGAAGGCGGCGGAACACTGGACGACGTGGCAAAGAATATTATGGCCCGCGATAAAGTGGTTTATCACGGCCACGCGGTTGCTGCGGTTGCGGCTTCCACACCGCACTTGGCCGAGGCTGCTCTGGCGGCAATCAAGGTCGAATACGAGCCTTTAACTCCGGTGCTTGATGTTGTTGCGGCAATGGCAGAGGGCTCACCTCTGGTTGACGACGAGAATTTTACCAAGCTACCGGAGAAGCCTGCGAACCCGAGCAATGTCGCTAGCGTCGGCAAGTTGGAGCGCGGTAATCTCGACGCAGGTTTCGCTGCGGCAGACCTGATCATTGAACGGGAATATAAGTGCCCTATGGCGCACCAGGGTTATATCGAACCGCATGCTTGTGTAGCCAGCATGGACGAGACGGGTCGCGGTACAGTTTGGTGTTCTACCCAGGGCCACTTCGAGTTTCGTGCAGCCACTGCAAAGATTCTCGACCGTGATATGGCTGACCTTAAATTCGTTGCTACCGAAATTGGCGGCGGATTCGGCGGAAAGACCGTTGTTTATCTGGAGCCCTTAGCGGTTCTACTTTCAGAAAAAGCGGGCCGCCCAGTCAAAATGGCAATGAGCCGCGAAGAGGTTTTCCGAGCCACGGGGCCAACCTCAGCAACGGTTGCTCGCGTCAAACTAGGCGTTAAAAACGACGGTACGATTACCGCTGCTTCAGCCTGGATCGCATATGAAGCCGGCGCCTTTGCGGGCGCACCGCACATGCCTGGAGCGATGTCGATCTTTGCACCGTACGATTTAGAAAATTTCTGCGTTGAAACCTTCGACGTTTTGGTGAACAAGCCGAAGGTTGCCGCATATCGTGCGCCGGGCGCACCGCAGTCTATGCACGCTTTCGAATGTGCGTTGGATGAAGCGGCGCAGCAGTTGGATATAGATCCGATTGATTTGCGCATGGTCAATGCCGCTGATGAAGGAACGACCGCACCGTATGGTCCTAAGTTTCCGCCGATTGGTTTCAAAGCCTGTCTCGAAGCGGCCAAGCGTCATCCAAATTACAACGCGCCGATTCCTGCCGGAGCAGGGCGAGGTGTAGCGGCCGGTTTTTGGTTCAATATCGGCATGCAATCCAGCGCCGAGGTGCACCTGAATGAAAACGGCACGGTGATGGTCATAGAGGGTAGCCCAGATATTGGCGGTTCACGTGCGTCGATGTGCTTGATGGCAGCGGAAACGTTGGGCGTGGAATACGACAGTGTGCGCGCACAGGTTGGTGACACCGAAAGCACCGGATTTTGCAATGTGACCGGCGGCAGCCGCACCACGTTCGCAACCGGTATGGCGGTTACCCAAGCGTGTGAAGATGTGATTGCAGAGTGCAAAAAGCGTGCGGCTATGACATGGGGTGTTGATGCAGACCAAGTCGAATGGGAAGACGGCCGAGCCGTTCCTGGCCCTGGAGTGAACGCGGATGTGAAGCCTCTTAGCCTGGCGGATTTGGCGGGATCAACTGCTAAAACCGGCGGACCAATTCAAGGCCGCGCATCGGTCAACGCACAAGGTGCTGGTGCAAGCTTCTCGCTGAACTTTGCTGATCTTCGTGTTGATCCGGAAACCGGCAAAGTCGATGTTCTCAGTTACACGGCTGTTCAGGATGCAGGTAAAGCCATTCATCCGGCCTACGTAGAAGGCCAGATGCAGGGTGGTGCCGTGCAGGGCATAGGCTGGGCTTTGAATGAAGAGTACGTCTATAACGATGCAGGCGTGATGGAAAACGCGGGCTTCCTGGACTATCGCATCCCCGTGGCTTCTGACCTGCCGATGATCTCTACTGAAATCGTTGAAGTGCCTAATCCGAGCCACCCTTATGGGGTCCGCGGAGTCGGTGAGACGCCAATTGTGGCGCCATTGGCAGTGGTCACAAATGCGGTCTCCAGAGCACTTGATCATCGCATGACGACCTTACCGCTATCGCCACCTAATATCGTGGCGGCACTTGAGGATAACTAAGTACCAGCGCGCCTGACCCGGTAGTAAGGGAACGGCGCTAATCCTCGGCTGGTGCTTGCGACGTTGCGGTAGCAAGCAAGCTACAGATTGATGAGCGGGCAAGCGCTTCGGTGTTTAGCCCGTTTTTCATAGGCGTCTGTTAATCAACCTGCGAGAAATTAAGTGGGTCGCGTAAGGCGGAGTGGAGAAATTTGATATGGCTCAGGTGACTTTTCCGGACCACTTCCGAAGTGCCATCGGCGACGTACGAGAGACTCGCATCGATGCCGCAAATTATCGTGACTTAGTGATTAAGTTAAAAGAGAACTGGCCGCAATTGGCGCCTTTGTTAGAGCGTACGGCTGTAGCGATTGACGGGCAGATTTATCAAGACGCGTTTATTGAGCCGCTTAACCCCGAAAGTGAAGTGTTCTTTATGCCGCGAATCGAGGGAGGTTAGCGCTTACTTGTTTTTCCCGGTACGCGCCTTTGTTCGAACCGTTTTACCCTGCGCTTTGTCGCTCTGTCTTTTTCTTTGGCCGCATTTGCGCTAACTACCCTGTTTCCTCAAGTCGCTTGAGCTGACTTAAATCCTTTCAGGTCAAATGTCCTGCGCTGCAAGCTCTGCTGCAAACTGCTCCGCCAGCGCACGCATTTTTTCCTTGTGTTCAGGTGACGCCCAAACACGATGATCGCCGTTAGCATAGGCTAGCCCATTTTCGTAATAGGCGACTGCATTGAGCTTGTTAGCGACGTAATTGTTGCGCTGTTTGATCACCTTTGCCGGCGCTCCCGCAACAATGGAATTGGGCGGGATTTGGGTGCCTTCGGTCAGGATGCTGTGACCGGCTACGATGGAGTTCGCACCGATCACGCAATTGTCCATTAACGTCACGTTGATCCCGATTAGGCAGTTGTCCCCGACCGTCGCGCCATGGATGGTGCAGTGATGTGTGATGGAACAATAAGCGCCGATCACCGTCGGACCATCGCCGATGTGGATCATGGTGAAGTCCTGGATATTGGTGAAGGCGCCGATTTCAATGTGCGCGAACTCGGCACGCATGACCACTTTAGGCCAGATGCTGACACCTTTCTCAAAACGTATGTCGCCAAATAACTCAGCGCTGTCAGCCTGCCAGACGGGCTTGTGCATAGCGGTTCTCTTGTGCAGCTATAGGCCGTGAATAATAACCGCTGTTAGGTCAAAAACCACACGCAACACAAACGCAAGGCACCTTCAAAGAGCTGGCAATGAGTAAGCCTGCCCCCAGTCTTGATTCGCCACGGCTGGTGCGCTGCTACTTGGCAGGTGCGTAGCGAAAGACGAAAACAATCAAAGGCAGGTAGACGGCGAAGGTGAACCAATAGGGCAGGTCGGGCTGAATCTGATAGAACAAGCCACCGAGCAGTGGGCCGAATGTGAAACCGAGCGGACCGCAGGAACCGGCCAGTCCAGCTACGGCGCCTTGCTCATGCGGTTCGACAGCGAGTGAGGCGCCAGCCATAAAGGCGGGTCCTGCCAATCCCATTGCCGCACCCTGGATGACCATAGCGCCCATTAGCAACGACCGCGTGTCTGCGAGTGCCAGGCAAGCAAATGCAATGGCGAGAATCGGAATCGCAATCTGCAGCCACTGTTGTGGCCGCAGGTCGAAGCGTTGCATGCAAAAGAGCTGGCTAATCAAGGAGGCAGCAGCTGACAAACCCATTGCCATGCCGAAAGTTTGAGCAGTCTCAACCGCGTTCAGCCCCAATACATCCTGAAAGCGGAATGCGAGGGTTTGTTGCACTAGAGCCATACCCATGAACATTAGCGTGCCAACCAGAATGTAAGGCGAGATACGGGGATCAAAGTAGCTGAGTTTGCTGGTCGGCGCCGAAGCAGTCGCTCGTGCCGGCGGTAAGTCGGGAAGCAAAAAAATGACGAATAGCGCGGTGGTAATGGCAACAACAGAAGCGACCCACAGTGGTGTCAACAGAGTAATGCCAGCTAATAGGCCGCCCAGAGCAGGACCGATAACACCGCCTAGATTGTTCGCTGCGCCGACAGCGCCCATCCCCTTGGTACGAGTTTTGAGGTCGGTGATGTCCGCCATGTAGGCGCTGCTCGCAGGCATAATCGCCGACATCACAGTGGCGTGGAGTACACGGCTGAGCATCAACAGTCCATAACCTACCATCGGCAGCAAGATGCCAACCAGCGTCGCATGAAAAACCGCAGCGAACAGGAAATTGCCAACACTGTATCCAAGCAGCCCGATGATGATGACTCGCTTGCGGCCCCAGCGGTCGCTCAAGCGTCCCCAGATCGGTGACGCTAGAAAAACGGTTAACGAAGATGCAGCTATAATGGTGCTGATTTGAAATTCGCTTAGGCCGACCTCGCGCCCCAAAGGGGACAAAATGGCGAATAACACGGTGAAACCAAAGCCAACTGCGACTAAGGCAGTAAGCAAGATAGCTTTGGCGTAAGGAGGCGTTTCCGCCGCGGCTGCGCCCATCTTTAGCCCAGTCCCAAGTCCAG
>DJYW01000158.1:33463-39213 GCA_002450255.1 Gammaproteobacteria bacterium UBA6968 | reverse complement strand
CCCAAGTCCAGGCCCAGAAGTCGTGTCAGAACCGGTTTGATCCGAATGTCGCTCGGCAACAGATGCCCTTTCAGCCCCGTTACTAAAAGGTTTGGACGATTGGGTTGGGTCGGTCTCTGGATTATCCATGCTTTTCGTGGAAGCCTGTTCGCTGCAGTCTGGCGCAGTCTCGTTAGACTCTGCTGGAATGGTTGCTGTTTGGTTGGCTTGACTCGGCGCGATTTCTTTCTGATTGAGCCTTTCCATGTGGCGGCGGAGTGTAGCTTAAATATTTATGCGCGTTGCAAAAGAAGTGGGTAAACAGTTGGCAAAGTCAGGCAAATGCGGATCAGATCTGGACGCTTTCGAGCGGGCTTTGTACAGTGCAGGCTAATCGCACAGGGGCATCACTATGCAAGACAATGAAAATAGCGGCGACAGCACTGGCACTGACGAAGTGAACGTCACCGAAAGCGGAACTTTGTTTGGGTTCGACGTGAAGTCATTTTTAGGCACCGTCGGTCTAATGCTCGCGTTCTGGGCCACTTTTATTTTTGTCGTGATGTATTCGGCCCCGTTCTAGGGTGCCGCTGAAAGAGCCGCAAATAGTGAATCCTTCTGACCACGAGACCGACTCTCTCGCGCACCCGCAGCATGCTAGCGACGCTCGTCTGCGACGCGCCAGCCGGCGCGGCGCCAGCAAGCCTGATCTTGCGCGAGGTCTGACACGAACCATAGTTCTGGGAGCTGTGGTGGTTGCGGTGGCGGTGATTTGGCTCGGCCGACAATACGGGGTTGAGCCGGCGGAAACGCTGGCTTTTCTCGGCAACAGTCTGGTTTTTGTGCTGGTGCTGATCGGTCTAGCCGGTGCCACCGCAGGCTTGTTGATTCTCCTCCGACGGTTGCGCAACCGGCGCTAGTGATTTCAGCAGCACCGCCTGGTCATCTGCTCAAGCCGAGCGGGGTTTGGCAGCAGCGCAAACGTGCCAATTTGAATCGTCGCCGTGCAACCCCTTACTGGTGCTCAGCGATGCAGCCGTTTGGCCTATGCCGGTAGTATCAGGACTTACGAGTCGGCCGGACGTAGTGGCAGCCACCAACGCGCGTTACGCAGGCCACTGTCGGCGTTGAGCGACCAGAGCACGCGCTCCGCTCGGCCAATAACGCTAGCCTGATCGATCCAACCCAATTTGCGAAAGTCCCAACTTTGATTGCGGTGATCGCCGAGAACCAGCAGCTTGCCTGCTGGCACCATTGTTAACTCAATATGGCTGTTAAGCGGCAGTGGCGCGACCGTAGAAATTTGAATGGATCGAATAGTATCCATTGAACGCTCCAGGTATTGGCCCGGAGGTAGAGTAAAATCGTTAGCAATGTCGCTGCCATCGAGGTGAAGATAGTGCGCCGGTTCGCCGTTAATGCTTAAGCGGTGGTGCTTAAGTCGCACCTCATCACCAGGGACCGCGATGACCCGCTTTACCAGCATCCGCTGGCCGTCTGGTGACATGAACGTAATGACATCGCCGCGGCTGGGTAGAGCCCACGACCAAAGCGCATGATCAAAAAAGGGTAGGCGCAACCCGAAAGCGAGTTTATTCACGCTGACCCTATCGCCTGACAAGAGGGTCGGTTGCATCGAATCGCCTCCGACTTTGCTCCAATCTAAAATGCTCTCGCGATAGATTAAAACAATCAAGCAAGCAGCTACGACAAGCCGCCAAACCCGCGTCGGTTTAATTTCGGCTTGGGTCTGGGTTATTAGGTTGTTCGAGTTCATCCCTACGCGAAGCGCTAGCTAATGCTTGGCAGCGATCTAGGAGGGGTTTTGCGCTTCGAGCGCAGCAAGTTGTGCCGGGGTTGCGGCAACCTGATGTTTGTCTTTCCACTCGGCATACGGCATGCCGTAAACCCGCTCACGAGCGGCTTCGTAGTCCAATGTCTCGCCGGCTTCGTCGGCAGCGGCTTTGTACCACTTGGATAAACAGTTTCGGCAAAATCCAGCCAGAATCATTAAGTCAATGTTTTGCACGTCTTTACGCTCATCAAGATGTGCGAGCAAACGTCGAAAGGTCGCAGCTTCGAGTCGTATTTGCGTTTCAGTCTCTTCAGTCAGGGCTTCTTTAGGATTGGTATTTTCAGGCATGGTTTTTCCAGATGGTCGCGTCTATTTGCGGGCAGGTGCAGTTTGGGCCGGTGTTTCTCGCGTAAACAGCCAGGTGTCGTCACTGCTCATTGCTGAATTCAAGGTATAACCGTCTAAATCGAACTTGGCGAGAGCGTCCAGAGTTGTGATGCGTTTTTCTATCATGTAACGCGCCATTAGGCCGCGCGCGCGTTTGGCCGAAAACGAGACGATTCGATACTGGCCTTTGCGCCACTCTTTAAACTGCACGTCGAGAATGCGGCCGGCCACTTTATCCGTATGTATCGCTTTAAAGTATTCGTTAGAGGCCAAATTGACGAGGATCGGAGATTTCTGTTCCTGCAGGGCCGCATTCAGTGCCGTGGTGATTTTGTCGCCCCAGAAGGCATACAAATCTTTACCTTTAGGCGTGTTCAATCGGGTCCCCATCTCCAAGCGATAAGGGCGAATACGATCCAGCGGGCGCAATAAGCCGTGCAGTCCGGAAAGGATGCGAAGATGTTTCTGCATCCAGCTGAAGTCCCGTTCGCCAAAAGCGGCTGCATCTAAACCCAGATATACGTCGCCTTTGAATGCGAGGATCGCAGCTCGGGCGGCCTCATTGTCGAAGTCTGCCCGCCATTCGCTGAAACGGCGGTGATTCAGTTCCGCCAGCTTGTCGCTGATGCTCATCAACTCGGCGATACCGCTTGGCGGTATTTTTTTGAGGTTTTTAACCAGCTCGCCAGACTCTTTGGTGAACTCTGGCAGCGAGAACTTCGCCGTCGCTAACGGCGTATCGAAGTCCAGTGTTTTGGCGGGTGATATAACGGCCAGCATAGCTTTCCTTGATTATCTTCGGCATGCCATGTTGCTATCCTTGGGTTGCAGCGCTCGGGATAGTCGACATAGGCCTATTTCGGTGGTGTTGCCAGCGGGCATTATAAACGGTTATCCGGATTTGTAAGCCACGCGTAGTGTGATAAAGAGTTTAGCCTAAGATTTGCCGCGTAATCACGCGGCTGTTATCTGGCAGCAGGTTGGGTGGGAAGGGCGGTAGTCGGTTTACTCTCACGGCGTCGCTTGGCTTGGTCAGAATTGTCTCGCAATGGTCGAGCCGTGTCTCGTGGGGAAAGTCTATGCAAATGGTTACCAGAACTCATCCAGGCTTGATTCGTGTGCGCAATGAGGACTGGATCGGCTGCGATGCGAAAAAACAGTTTGCGGTGCTGGCGGATGGCATGGGCGGTTTGTTCGCTGGCGACGTGGCTAGCCGAACCGCCGGAGAAACTGTTGCGGCGGCGCTGGATGAGGCTACCACCATCACGCCCGAGCTGTTGCTGGCGGCGTGTGAGCACGCCCACCAGACCGTTATCGATACGGCTCGCGAGTTAGAGATGGGCAAACAGATGGGGACGACTTTAGTGGTTTGGGCGGCAACACCGAGCGGTTGGGCTGCAGCGCATGTAGGCGACTCCAGGCTGTACCGCTGGCATAACGGCATCCTGGACCAACTTACCGAAGACCACACGCTTGCGCAGCGGATGCGCCATGAAGGTTCTGCCCCTGCTGGTATCGATATCGATAAAGAATATGGCCATATTCTGACTCAGGCGGTTGGTCTCCTGTCTGGTATTGAGCCGGGGATTTGTTCCGGCGTTTTGCCCGCTGGCCGATTTTTGCTGTGTAGCGATGGATTGTCAGAAGCCGTCGGCAACGTGACAATAACCGATCTGATAGCGCAGCCAGACTTGTCGGTCGCCGCTAGTCAGCTAATGCAAGCAGCGATTGACGAAGGCGGTCGCGATAACATTAGCTTGGTACTGATCGATACGTAAGCAACTGGCGCCAGTTAAGAGTGTTGTAATCACGGGCTATCTCAGCAGTCAAAATCAAAAGGCGGAACGAAACTTAACGAAGCGATAGCGAAATGGTAGTGAACGAGTTGCGGCGAAAGAACTGCGGCTAGCGGTACTGCGAGAGGAGGGTGTCGAGAGGCGTAGGCGAGTCGGCGGATGGCATTGGGCGAAGGTGGTTCGATTTCGTAAGCTGATGCGCGCAAGCTGTAAACGATACACCGACCCAAAACTTTTCCCACGCATGGCTTGTCGCGTTTCGCTAAGGCAATGCGTACAAAAACGGAAGTCAGAATAATGAATTTACAGCAAACTACCCCGTCGGCTCGAGGCGTACGTATCGAACAGGCAGTCATATACGAACTGGTTCCTGTGTATTGTGCTGCGACTAACGAGAGCCATATGCATAATGTGCCGCCGGGTTCCGAGACTCATCTAAAACTGGTTGTGGTCAGCAGCGCTTTCGATGGCATGTCTCGCGTAAATCGTCATCGACGATTAAACGATCTTGCTGCGGCAGAATTTGCTTCGGGCCTGCACGCATTGGCGATACACGCTTATACGCCAGAAGAATGGCAAAAGCGTTTCGGCGCGGTGCCGGATTCGCCGAATTGTCGCGGCGGCAGCGCCCACGACAGGTAATCGGCGTTTTTTTCAGACCGAAGCTAACGGCGATTTAAAGCGATATAAAAGCGAAATAAGAGCGAAATGAAGGGAGCCATTATGCGATAGACATCGCAGGTTGCACCTCGGTTTGTCGGCATTTCGAGTTCTAAAGGTCTCTAAAAAGTTCGACCGATAGAAGGTTCAAAGGTTTAAGGATTTATGAAGTCAGGAAATTCGGATTCTCCGGTAACGATCAGATTAGCTGCGGAGTCGAACACTCTGCAGCGGACTGATTCGCGACGCGTGCTGGCGTTTTATAAGTTCGTTCCAGTTGGCGACCCCGCTACGGTGCAACAGGATTTACAGCAGCTGGGTGAGGCACTGCAAATCAAAGGGACGATACTACTGGCCAACGAAGGCGTTAATGGCACGGTAGTCGGAACACCCGAAGGGTTGGGGAAGCTGCAACAGGCGCTTACTCAATGGTTCGGCGAGCTGCCGTTCAAATGGTCTGAAATTAATGTGGAGAACCCCGCATTTCTGCGTTACAAGGTGCGCGTAAAGCCGGAAATCGTTAGTTTTGGGGTCCCCGATTTGGACCTATCAAAAACCGGAACGCACGTCGGAGTGGCGGAGTGGAATGACTTGTTAAGTGATCCGGAAGTGGTAGTGATCGATACGCGCAACCAGTACGAGATCGATATCGGTACGTTCAGGAATGCCGTTTCACCGCAAACGAATAGTTTTCGCGAGTTTCCCGAATGGGTTGAAGAAAATCTTAAGGTCGAATCGCAGCCTCGCATCGCTATGTTTTGTACCGGCGGAATCCGCTGTGAAAAAGCTTCTTCTTACTTGTTGCAGCAAGGTTTCGGTGAGGTCTATCAACTGGACGGCGGTATTTTGCGTTATCTGGAAAACGTAGCGCCAGATGATAGTTTGTGGGACGGCGAGTGTTTCGTTTTTGATCAGCGTGTCTCTGTGACGCCTGAGTTGACTCAGGGCCAATACCAACAATGCTTTGCCTGCCGACATCCGCTGTCGGAAGCGGATCTAAAGGCCCCCGAGTTTGAGCAGGGCGTGAGTTGCCCGCACTGTCTTGATGCGGTAACGGAGGAACGTCGTCAGCAATTCCGCGAGCGTCAGAAACAAATTGCGTTGGCGCGACAACGCGGCCAGCAGCATATCGG
>DJYW01000158.1:21477-33144 GCA_002450255.1 Gammaproteobacteria bacterium UBA6968 | reverse complement strand
CGGCCAGCAGCATATCGGTCAGCAGCAGAAGCGTGCAGGACAGAAGGGTTCAGAACAAAAAGGTTTACCACAAAAAGGTTCAGCACAAGACACTTCGCAGCAATAGTGGGTGCACCTGGATAATGCTAATCGCTGCTGGTGTTCTGCAGGGGCGCTGTGCTTACAAGGTAGTTGCTAGAGTAACGGTGTCAAAAACGGCAGCAAGGTTGCAAGCAAGGTGGGCTGGGCTGCGGCGGTTGGGTGAATCCCGTCGTCCTGCATGAAGCCCGGCTCAAGCGCCACTTCAGCCAACAAGAATGGGACGAATGCAGTTTTTTTGGTGGCTGCAACCTCTGCAAAAGCGGCTTCAAATTGATTGGTGTAGCGTGGTCCGTAGTTGGGCGGTATGCGCATGGCGACGATGATTGGTTCTGCGCCTGCGGCGCGTATTAGGTCCACCATAGTGACGAGGTTTTGTTGCATAGTCGCGACAGGATAGCCGCGTAAACCGTCATTACCCCCTAATTCAACGATTACGATATCGGGCCGGATGTCGGCTAAAACGCCGGGTAGTCTACCGAGACCGCCGCTGGTTGTTTCGCCGGAGACGCTGGCGTTGACGACCCGCCACTCCGAATGCGTTTCTTGTAAGTGGAGGTCGAGTAAATGCACCCAGCCTTGTTCGCGTTGAATACCGTATGCTGCGCTGATACTGTCGCCAAGAACAACGACAGTCTGCTTAGGAGGCGTCGCCATGCCGGAATCGGCAACGGTTGCCGCTGCTATTAATCCAAGCATCGCAGACGAAATAATCACGCAGGTTAAGCGACAGTGCTGCGCGACGGCGCCACGCCAGACCGTGCCGCGTCGCATGTAGGCGCCGCAGGTCCGAAGCAGTGTGTCGACGCGTTTGTTTTGAGTGATTAGAGGAAAAATACGCATGTCTCGTGCAGTAGTTTCGGCCGAAAAGGTGGCAAAGGTGGTGGCGACGGCCACCGGTGAGCTAGTCATCTTGGATGGCATTGACATAGAAATCAATGAAGGCGAGAGCGTTGCAATCGTCGGCGCTTCTGGTTCCGGAAAAACCACTCTGCTCGGCATATTAGCAGGGCTGGACACAGCTTCGGGAGGCACAGTTATCCTGATGGACGCGGTCCTGTCGGACATGGATGAGGAAGCCCGTGCTCTGGTTCGAGGCCAACATATAGGCTTCGTGTTTCAGTCGTTTCAACTGCTTGCTAGCCTAACCGCTCGCGAGAATGTCATGCTGCCGGTGGAGCTTCGCGGCGATACCCTGGCCGTCGAGCAGGCAGAGCAATTGCTCGAGAAGGTCGGTCTTGGCGATCGAATGGACCATTATCCGCGTCAGATGTCTGGCGGTGAGCAGCAGCGAGTCGCGATTGCGCGAGCCTTTGCATCACGTCCGACCGTCCTCTTCGCGGACGAGCCAACCGGTAATTTGGATACGCGCACTGGCGAAATGATCAGTGATTTGCTGTTCGAGCTTAATCGCGAGTTTGGCACCACGTTGGTATTAGTGACACACGATAAGCGCCTGGCGCAATCCTGCCAGCGCACCATTACCATTGCAGCAGGGCGGGTTGAACCGCCTCAGACCGAGGCTGCAGAGGTTCTGTCCACTGAGACAGCGTTGTCATGAGAGGCGGACTAATCGCACGTCTCGCATGGCGTGACATTCGTTCTGGCGAGATGGGTTTGTTATTGGTGGCACTCGTGGTTGCTGTCGGTACTGTCACCTCTATCAGCTTGTTTGTTGATCGCTTGCAGAATGCCCTGGTAGAAGAGTCTGCTACTTTTCTCGCAGCGGATCGCCAGATCTCGAGTTCCGAAGCAACCCCGGACGCCTTTCGAGCTGCCGCCGCAACGCGCGGGCTTCAACATGTGCAGACCCTCGTCTTTCCTTCTATGGTGTTTGCCGGTGAGCGTAACCAACTGGTTAGCGTTAAAGCTGTTGAGACGGGCTATCCCCTGCGCGGCGAATTGATTGTAGGCGATGTGCCCTTTGCGCGCGGATATCCGACAGATTCCGTACCGGCGCCGGGATCTGTTTGGTTGGATTCACGATTGTTTCCTGCCATGGGCGTGGCGTTGGGCGACCCTATAGAAGTCGGCCTCGCTGAGCTGACCGTCACACGGGTTTTGGTTGCAGAACCGGATCGGGGCGGGTCGTTCTTTGATCTTGGTCCACGGCTGTTAATGAATCTGGCTGACGTGCCTGCGACAGAGGTCGTGCAACCGGGTAGCCGTCTGTCTTATCGGCTGCTACTCGCAGGTGCCGCGGACGAATTGGCAGCTCTCAAGGAGGCCCTGCCTCTGAATCGTAATTTCCGCTGGGTGAGCGTTCGTGAAAGCAGTCCACGTATTGGCTCGGCATTGGATCGCGCCGAAAGTTTTTTGTTACTTGGCGGTCTCTTGGGTGTGTTGCTTGCGGGCGTGGCAGTTGGCCTCAGCGCCCATCGCTATGCGCAACGTCATTTTGATCACGTCGGTGTATTGAAAACGCTGGGTGCTACACCTCAGCAAATACTGCAGGGTTTTCTGGGCATTTTGTTGATGATCGGGGCTATCGCCATCGCTCTCGGGCTGGCCGCGGGCAGTATTCTGCATATTGCCATAGTTGAAGTGCTTGCTAGCGTCATTCCGGTGAGTTTGCCTGCGCCGGGGGCGCGTCCGTTCGCTTTGGGCGCGATGACAGGATTGATCTGCGCTATCGCATTCGCCATGCCGGCTTTTGTGCACTTACGCAATGTGTCGCCTATGCGGGTGATTCGCCGTGATTTAGGGATTGCGCCGCTCAGTCGTTGGGTTTCCTACGGGGCCGCTTTTGCCGGGTTTATGGTCCTTTTGGTCTGGTACACAAAGAGCGCATTTCTAACGTTTTGGACCTTGTTTGGCATCATCGCGGTTTCTGCTGTGTTCGGAGGGTTAGCCTTCATGCTGTTGCGCGGTGGTCGAATGATGGGGATGCAAGCCAAAAGCGCTTGGCGTCTAGCGCTCTCGGGGTTACAGCGCAGACGCAACGAAAACACGGCGCAAATCCTGATCTTCGGCCTTGCTATCATGTTATTGCTGGTTCTGGTTCTGATTCGCACGGCCTTGTTGAGCGAATGGCGCTCGCAGGTGCCGGACAATGCCGCCAATCACTTCGTTATGAATGTCACTGCAGATCAAGTTGATGGGGTCCAGGCGACCATCGACGCCGGTGCTTCCAGAGGCGATTTTTTGTACCCAACGATTCGCGGTCGGGTGCTTACCGTTAACGGCATCGAGGCGAAAGCCTGGCAGCAGGCGCTACAGCGCGAGATTCAAGGGACTCGACTTACTTCAGAGCGCAATCTAACCTGGTCCATTGCGCCACCGGATAATAATAAATTGGTTGCTGGCGAGTGGTGGGCTCCGGCTAGCTCAGCAGCCGAAGTGTCGATCGAGAAGGAATATGCTGAGGACTTTGATCTAACGCTGGGCGACGTTTTGGAATTCGATATTGGCGGGCAGCGGACTACCGCAACCGTAACCAGTATCCGTGAACTGGAGTGGGAGAGTCTCAGTCCCAACTTCTTTATTATCTTTTCGCCTGGAGCGCTACAGCAATTCCCTGCAACTTATATGACTTCTTTTTATTTGCCGAAAGAAAACAAGCAGTTTTTAAATCGTCTGTTGAGCGCTTATCCGACTATAACCGTGATCGAGATTGATGCAGTGATCGAGCAGGTGCAGCGCATTGTGGATCAGGTCACTCAGGCGGTTGAACTGGTGCTGGCGTTGGTTTTGTTTAGCGGTTGCTTGGTCCTGATAGCGAGCATTCAAGCCAGTCGAGACGGGCGCATTGCAGAGCATGCCCTGGTGCGGACGCTGGGTGGGACGCGTCAATTGGTGGGCGGCTCGCTTGCCGCTGAGTTTTTGGTATTAGGTTTGTTTGCTGGTATTGTCGCCGTGTTCGGAGCGGAGGTTACCGTGGCCTTACTGCAAACCCAGGTTTTCGAACTGGGCGCAGAACCGCACCCGTGGATATGGCTACTAGGTCCCGTGGTAGGCGCGGTCATTATCACCGCCGTCGGTTACGGTAGTAGCCGAAGTCTTATCGATTCGCCGCCTATGCTCGTGCTCAGGGGGCTCAACTAAAGTTCGCACGCAGGGTGAGGGTGCATGGGCGATCCACGCAAACATAAATACGAAAATGACAAGTGTCACAAAAAGCTGCGCCGTCTGGTCGGCGAGGCGCTGACGCATTTCGGCATGCTAGAGCATGGCGACAAAGTGATGGTGTGCTTGTCAGGCGGCAAAGACTCTTACGTGATGCTGGATATTCTGATGAGCTTTCAGGTCCATGCGCCGATCGATTTTGAAATCGTTGCCGTCAATCTAGATCAGAAGCAGCCCGGTTTCCCTGAACATGTGTTACCCGGGTATTTGACCGATTTGGGTGTTCCATTCGAAATTATTGAGCAAGATACCTACAGCGTCGTGAAAGCGCTGACACCGGAAGGCAAGACGACTTGCCCAGTGTGCTCGCGTTTACGCCGCGGTATTTTGTACACCCATGCGCAGAAAATTGGCGCGACAAAAATCGCCTTGGGCCATCATCTGGATGATGTTGTCGAAACGCTGCTGCTGAACATGTTTTATGGTGGACGAATGAAAGCCATGCCCGCAAAGCTACTCAGCGATGATCGGCGCAACATGGTAATTCGGCCTTTATATTTTTGTCGTGAGGTGCTGTTGGAAAAGTGGGCCGCCATCCGCGGGTTTCCCATCATTCCCTGCAACCTATGCGGTTCTCAGGACAATTTGCAGCGCCAGGTGATAAAAGAAATGCTGCGTTCCTGGGATGCACAGCATCCAGGTCGAGTTGAAAATATCGCCCGTAGCATCGACAACATAACGCTTTCCCACTTGGGAGACACGAGGTTGTACGACTTCGAAGGGTTGCAGACCCAGGCTCGAGATGAGCGCATTCCTTTGGTAGATATCGCCTTAAACGCCGTGTCACCCGCATCTAAAGCGTCCTAAACGGATCGCTTTCGCGTTACCCCAACCTAGAAAAACCAGAGTTAGATCAAAAGTGATGCCTGTGCTAATACCTATGGATCAGTTGTCACCCCCAGCTTTGCTCGGGGTGATTGATGCGTTTATTCTCCGCGAGGGAACGGATTATGGACAGACGGATTACTCGCTGGAAGAAAAACGCTCAAAAGTGCTCGCGCAGCTTCAGTCAGGCGAGGCGCGAATTGTTTATCACCCGGAAAACGAGCACATTGACATCACGCTAACAAAAGATTGATGTCGTTAGCTCGGCAGTCCGGTGTTCCAGTGCATAGAGGACTCGCGCTTGAAGCGGCGCGGTTTTGATTTTGTTGTCTGCGTTAACGCGGTTGTTCATCGCACGGCGGACTGACGCTAATAAAAAAGATTTTCAACGCGCCGCTGTGCTCTAGGGTAGAAGATTGCCTCGATGCCGTGCGGGCGTTAAGGTTGTTGCAGAACATGAGAAGTTTTTCGACGCAGGGGGTTATATGCGCGCACTACAATCGTGGGTCCGGAATTTTCGGATCCAGGGCATTTTTTTGATTACATTTTGTTGGTTTCAGCCGGGTTATGCTGCTGAAGCGGAGTTGATCGAAGAAGTACTCGTGAGCGGAAGCATTGCGGATGATCTCGGAGAAAGCGGCAGTTTTGGCCGTGTCACAGAGGCGGATCTAAAGTTGATCGGCGCGACTCACCCGGCCCAGGCGTTAAATAGAATACCTGGCGTTTGGATAAATGAAGGTTCTGGGCAGGAACATCTAACCGCCATTCGTTCGCCTGTGCTGACTGGTTCCGGCGCCTGCGGCGAATTTGCTTACCTTGAAGATGGCTTGCCAATACGGCCGCAAGGTTTTTGCAACATTAACAACCTGTTTGAACTCAATACCGAACAAGCCGCGGCGCTAGAAGTTTGGCGTGGCCCAGCTGGAGCGGTCTTAGGCGGGAATGCGATGCGCGGTACCATTAATGCTATTACGCCTGTTTTTGATGATCAGCGGGTGGGACTAGAAGTTGGTCCGTATGGATTTCATCGGGTCCAATGGCAGGGTGGTCGCGACCTAGACAGCAGTCAAATCGGAGGATCGGTCGTCTCTGCGAATACCGGGGGCTATCGGGACGATACCGGTTACGGTCAGCAAAAAGTCTATGCCTATTACCTAACAGATGTTAACGAGTGGTCGGTAAAGACTCATGCGACTGCCACGTTGCTGAATCAGGAAACCGGCGCATATGTGCGCGGTTTTGAAGTCTACAAAGATGATGAGTTGCGTCAATCGAACCCAAGCCCCGAAGCCTACAGAGATGCGTGGTCGCTGCGCATCGCTTCTGAGTGGACTCGCGATAGCTGGACCATCAAACCTTATTTTCGACGCTCGGGGATGACTTTTCTACAGCATTTTTTGCCGGGCCGGCCGTTGGAAAAAAACCAACAGAGTAGTCGCGGCATACTGCTCACCCATGACCATAGTGGTGACCGTTATCAGCGTACGATCGGAGCCCAAGTCGAGACGATGTCTGGTTCGCTCAATGAATTTCAGGCGGGGCCGACAGTGGGTAGCGCCTATCTAGTAGCCACCCGGCCATCCGGGTTGCACTACGACTACGCTGTGGATAGTCAGTTATTTGCAGTTTTTTACAACATTTCATACGGCGTCGGCGAGCGACTCAATTTCATTCACAGTCTGCGCGTCGAACAACTTGGCTACGAATACGATAATCATCATTTGGTTGGCAACACCAAAGACGATGGCACCGCTTGTGCGCGCGGCGGCTGCCTGTATACCCGTCCCGCAGACAGAGATGACAATTTTTCAAATATGGCGTTGCGCTTCGGATTCGAATACGACGTAGCTAACGGCATGGTCTACGGCTCTCTCAGCACTGGTTTTCGGCCGCCTCAGGTGACCGAGCTATATCGATTGCGCGGTGGTCAAACCGTTGCAGATCTGGATAGTGAGCGTCTTACCGCGGTGGAGTTGGGGCTGCAGCAAGGCGCTTATTCTGTCGCTGCCTTTGCGGATCGCACACGCAATTATATGTTTCGCGATTCCGAGGCATATAACGTCAGCAACGGGAAAATTAAGTCACGCGGTATTGAAGCCTCCGGGCAATGGCAGTGGGGTAACCACCAAATTGGGTTGGCCGCCACCTACGCTTCGCACCAGTATGACTTTGACCGTGACGCGGATGGACGGGAAAAAATCCGCGCCGGTAATGACATGGATTCCGCGCCAAAATTTTTGGCCAATGTGACTTGGCGAACGCAGCTTTCCGACACGGTTGCGCATGAGTTGGAAATCGAAAGAGTTGGCAGCTATTACTTAGATGCTGCGAATACGGCCGAGTACGACGGTCATTATGCTGCACACTGGCGCTTGCAGTGGCAGGCCTCGGCAACGGTGCAAGGATTCCTCCGCATTAGAAATGTGCTCGACACCGAGTATGCTACGCGGGCTGACTATGCATTCGGTAGTCATCGCTATTTCCCAGCTCTCCCTCGACAGATTTATCTTGGTGTGACGGCCCGTTTGTAGTGAGCAGTGATCGGGCTACGGCGAATCGGGCCGCCTGCGTTCGGGCTGCGGCCACTTTATTCTTTCGCTGTCGGGGCATTGCATTGACGGCGGCGGTGTCTATGCTGGGCGCCTATGCAAAACCACGCCTTAGCCGTTCTGGAACAGTTAGCCGCTTGTCGTAATGAGATGCCGCTGTTTCACCCGATCGATCTTGAGATATCGGCTGGGCAATGCATTGAGGTCCTTGGTGATAACGGCACGGGAAAATCGACGCTGCTGCGGACGCTAGCCGGCTTTCATGAAGACTACATCGGTCATTTCGACTGCTCCGAAGTGCTGTATCAAGGCCATAGCCTGGGGCTAGATCCACTGCTGTCGCCTTACGAAAACCTGCGCTGGCATAACGGCCTTGCTGCCGGACCTGCGGGTTCGGAGCAGGACTCGGATGCTGATGTTATCTTAGCGGGATTAGCGCTAGTCGGTTTACTAGCAGAGGCCCATACGCCGGTGCAGCAACTCTCTGCTGGGCAACAACGTCGAGCTGGAATGGCTCGCTGGCCATCTGCGCCGCAGCCGGTTTGGCTTCTCGATGAGCCTTTCAATGCCTTGGATGTCAATGCAAAGCGACTGGTGAACGCGCTTATCGAACAAAAGTGTGCGGCGGGTGGTGCGGTGATATGTGCGACCCACCTACCTGTTTCAGTTGCAGACAAAATAACGCTACAACTGACCGCGGCGGACTCGGTCGAGTCATGCTGAAGGCCCTTTTACAGCGCGAGGCGCTGGTTGTATTTAGGTCCAAAGAAGGCGTGCTGAACCCGCTGGCTTTCCTTTTCTTGAGCGTCTTGGTCTTCGGGATTGCAGCGCCACTGAATGACCGTAACGGTGGCGAATATGGTGTTGGCGTCTTATGGGTTTTGGTACTGTTAACCAACCTGCTGTCGCTGGACGCTCTATTTCGCCGCGATTATGATAGCGGCGTGCTCGAGCAGGCTTTATTGAACGCGCAGACACCATGGCTTTTCGTTATGCTGCGCATTTTGAGTCAATGGGTGTGCACAGGTTTGATCATGACCCTGACTTCACCATTACTTGGTATTTTGCTGGGCATCCCAACAAATGGTCTGCCGGTACTTGGAATGGCTTTGATGGTTGGCACGCCCGCAATCAGTCTGCTCGGCGCGATTGGCGCAGGCTTGACCGTCGGCTTTGGTCGCGGCGGCGTGTTGTTGGCCTTGTTGGTCTTGCCGCTCTTTATTCCGGTGTTGATATTTGGCGTCGGGGCGGTAAAAAATGTACTCGACGACGCAAACTACTGGGGCCAAATCTACATCCTAGCGGCGTTGAGTCTAGCGGGGTTGATCAGCGCTCCTTTTGCTACACTAGCGAGTCTAAAAATCAGCGTAGCAATGCGCTGATCGGACGCCAGGAAAGCGGGTTCTTCGGTAGCCCAGCTGCTTCCGATCTTGCCCGCGTTCAAACGCTAAAGCATCCAACTAAAAGTTATAAAATCAGTCACTAACATAGTAACAACCGCATAGGTAATGCCTTGGGATTGCGAGAATATTGGCACAAATTAGGATCGCCGCGCTGGTTTTATCAGATCGCAGGCGGGTGGATTACCGGTTTCGGAATCGGTGCCGTGCTATTGCTAGGCATTGGTTTGATATGGGGTCTTGCCTTTGCGCCGCCGGATTATCAGCAAGGCCATAGCTTCCGCATTATGTACGTTCATGTACCGGCAGCTATGGTGGCGCAAAGTCTTTATCTCGGTATGGGTGTCGCGGGGTTCGTTGGCCTAGTTTGGCGCATGAAACTTGCTGATGTGGCGATTGGTGCTGCCTTGCCCCTTGGTATGGCACTGACTGCTGTTGCTTTGTTCACGGGCAGTTTGTGGGGTAAGCCGACTTGGGGCAGTTGGTGGGAGTGGGACGGACGCACCGTGTCAACCACACTGTTGTTGTTTTTATATATCGGTATCTACGCGCTGCGCGAAGCGCTTAGTCAGACGGATCTGCGTGCTCGCGCGAGCGCGCTGATCTGCTTAGTGGGGACCATTAATATCCCAATTATCAAATACTCAGTGAACTGGTGGCAAACGTTACATCAGCCTGCGTCGTTTACGCTAACCGAAAAGCCAGCTATGCCTGCGGAGATGTGGCTACCTTTATTAGTAACCGTTTTAGGCTTGTATTGTTTTGCCGGGCACAACGTTATGACCCGAATGCGAGGCGAGATCCTGCTGCGCGAGTCGCGATCGAACTGGGTGATAGGTTTGTTTGGGGGCCCGGACGCTACTGAGGCCAAGCCAGCGACCGCGCAAGCTTTGACTGGACGTAACCGCTGATCTTCTTGTTATGTATTTTGAATCGATAACAGAACTGCTGCGCATGGATGGACACGGAGGATATGTCTGGGCTTCTTATATAGCCATGTTGACGATCCTAATTGCAAATTTTGCGATGGCGCGAAGAAAAGTGACCACACAGCTTGAACAATTGCGATGGCGTCGCCAAATTCAGGAACAGTCGAAGGCGGATAGCATGGCAGGCGATACACTAGAGTAATCGCGACCGTCCCCAACCGAGGAAGCGATTAGGGACGCTTGTTTCCTGCTACAGCATTCACTAGGCGCTGCGAACTACAGTAAAAGCCATCAACAAAACTGGTCGAGCACAACTTTCAGGTTGCTCGGTCACAGGGTCGACAATCGGCCCTCAAATAGGCCGAGAAAATTGGGTCGACGGAATTAGGTTGAAAATGCTAAATCGAAAAAGCCCGATTTTGCGAACTTGGCCTAAAAAACCAGCTGGATAGAAGACCGGGCCGAACCAAACGTGCTAGAGCCAAATGGCAGGCATGCCAACATTAGAAATTGCGAAAGAAAATAGAGATCGCCATCCAATGAATCCAAAACGCAAACAACGACTTTTTCTGATGACCTTCCTATTGACCGGAGTGGCGGCGATTGTCGCCTTGATACTCCTCGCGCTGGAGGAAAACATGAACATGTTTTATCCGCCGGACGAGGTTGTGTCAGGTCAGGCACCCATCGGTGAGACGATTCGAGCTGGCGGGATGGTGCTTGAGCAGAGTGTGGTGAGAGCCGCAGATAGCCTTGCGGTGCGTTTCGTTTTGACTGATCGGCAAGGGCACGAATTTGCCGTGGATTATAGCGGCATACTGCCGGATTTGTTTCGTGAAGGACAAGGTATACTAGTGCAGGGCAAACTCGCAGAGGACGGCGTGTTCCTTGCTCAAGAGGTACTTGCTAAGCATGACGAAAACTATATGCCACCGGAATTGATGGATCTGAATATGACTGCGGAGCCGGCGGCCCCAGCTAAACCTTTGCCGCAGGCTCCAGAGAAATTGTCTAATCAAATGGGAGCTTTTGTCAGTGATTCCTGAGTTCGGTCACTTTAGTTTAGTGTTGGCGGCCTGTCTAAGCCTAGCCGCATCCGTAGCGGGACTCGCTCCGCTAGCAAGCGACAACGCTCGCTGGTCTGCTCGCCAAACAGCCTTATCGCTTACAGCGGGCCAATTTGTGTTTGCAGGCATAGCGTTTGTTGCGCTGGTTTGGTCGTTTGCAGTGGATGACTTTAGCGTCTCTTATGTTGCCAACCACTCCAACTCGCTGCTGCCTTGGTACTACAAGATTAGTGCGACCTGGGGTGGGCACGAGGGATCTTTCCTCTTGTGGATCGTTATTATGAGCGTGTGGATGCTGTTGTTTGCGTTGCGCCAAAACGCGTATCCGCAGGAGTTTTCGCGCAAGGTGCTAGGTATTCTAGCTCTCTTGAATCTGGGTTTTATCTGCTTTGCGCTGTTTTCCAGTAATCCTTTTTTACGCTTGATTCCCATGACGCCGGCAGACGGCGCGGATTTGAACCCTCTGCTGCAGGACTTTGGTTTAATTGTTCATCCGCCGCTCTTATATGCCGGTTATGTCGGTTTAGCCATGCCTTTTGCTTTCGCTGTTGCGGCTTTACTTGAGGGGCGTATCGATGCCGCTTGGGCACGTTGGGCGCGCACCTGGACGAATATGGCCTGGGCTTTCCTGACCGTTGGAATCGCCTTGGGCAGTTGGTGGGCCTATTATGAACTAGGTTGGGGTGGCTGGTGG
>DJYW01000158.1:12259-21160 GCA_002450255.1 Gammaproteobacteria bacterium UBA6968 | reverse complement strand
GGGTGGCTGGTGGTTTTGGGATCCGGTCGAAAACGCATCGTTTATGCCATGGCTCGCAGCCACCGCGTTGTTGCACTCGCTATCGGTGACCGAGAAGCGCGGCATTTTCAAGAGCTGGACACTGCTGTTGGCGATAGCCGCTTTCTCCTTGTCACTGTTGGGCGCTTTCATCGTCCGCTCGGGTATTCTGACTTCGGTGCATGCTTTTGCAGTTGATCCGGAACGTGGGCTGTATATCTTGATCTTCCTAGGCATTGTCATCGGCGGGTCATTATCGCTATACGCCACGCGGGCCGGGCGGGCAGGGGCGCACCTGCACTATACGATGCTGAGTCGCGAGTTCTTCATGTTGATTAACAACGTTATCTTGGTTATCGCTTTAGCAGTGGTACTTTGGGGAACCCTTGCACCGGTAGGCTATGAAGTGATTACTGGCGACCGTATTTCTATTGGCAAACCCTTCTTTGATCGCTTCTTTGTGCCCTTAACCGTGCTATTGGCGGGGTCGCTTGCTTTATTGCCCGTGTTGCATTGGAAACGGACGCGCTACTCGGCACTGATGCAAGTGGGGTGGATGGCGGTAGCTGCGATCCTATGCTGCGTTTTGTTGGCTTCGGTATTAGCGAGCGCTTCCGTTATGGTGCTCGCCTCAGTCGCTATGGCTGTATGGCTGGTGTTTACCCACGCGCAAGATTTGATCCGCCGCTTGCGGCGCGGCGCGGGCATCCCCAAAGCCTACTTGGGCATGACCCTGGCTCACTTTGGTTTCGCTATTATGATTATTGGTGTGGGCATAACATCTTCGCAATCGATCGAATCGGATGTCCGTATGGCACCACAGGACCAAGCGATGCTGGGTGGTTTGGAGGTCACCTTTCTTGGCGCTGTAGAGACGCGCGGCCCCAATTATGTGGCGGAGCAGGGTGTCTTTTTGGTCGAAGGCGGTCTTAGCGGACAGTTCGAATTGCGGCCGGAAAAACGTCGCTACCTGGCTGGTGGCAACGTTATGACTGAAGCCGGTATTCATGCCGGATTGTTCTCCGATACCTACATCGCATTGGGAGAGCCGTTAGGTGACGGGGCCTGGGCGGTGCGAATGCATATGAAACCACTGGTACGCTGGATTTGGATCGGGGCGCTCCTAATGGCTCTGGGCGGAACGATTGCAACCTTGGATCGTCGCTACGCACGACTGCGTAAGCGGCGTCAAATGCGCGAGGAAAAAGCGCTCACAGCGGGAGTCAGTCCTTGAGCAGAGTCAGCTTTTTCTTGCCGCTTAGTTTGTTCGCATTGATCGTGGGCTTCGCTTACTTTGGCTTTTCGTTAGGCGATCGGCATGAGCTACCTTCGGCTTTGATTGGCAAGGCTTTCCCCGAGTTTGAAGCGCAGCGATTGCTGGTGGATGCGGAGTCGTTTTCTAATGAGGACTTTGCCGGCCGTCCTGCGCTTGTCAATGTCTGGGCAACATGGTGTCCGACCTGTCTCAGCGAGCATGAGCAGCTTATGCAGATCGCGGCACAAACCGATATTCTTTTGGTTGGTGTGAACTACAAAGATGATGTCAATAAGGCACGGCGTTGGTTGGCTGAATATGGCAACCCTTACGATGCGGTGGTTGTGGATATGAATGGCGATCTAGGCGTGCAGCTTGGCGTTTACGGGGCGCCGGAAACCTTTCTTTTAAATGCCCGTGGCGAAATCGTTTTCAAGCGCGTTGGTGATGTGAACCCGCGTGTCTGGCGTGATGAGTTACGTCCGCGCCTAGTGCAAATGGGTGCTGTCGTTGAATCATTCGAAGTTGGCGAGGTGAGCTCGCAACAGCCGCTTCCTTTGCAACCGCTTCCGTAAGATAACAAAGCATGCGTTGGCAATCCGTTCTATTACTCGTGCTGTTTGGTTCTGCTGCTGGCTTTGCCGGAGCCAATTCGCCAGTCGATATTTATCAGTTCGATTCGGATGCGGAAAAGCGCCGGTACCACGCATTGATCGAAGAGTTTCGTTGCCCCAAGTGTTTAAACACCAATTTGGCTGGAAGTGATGCGCCTATAGCGCAGGACCTACGTCGCACTGTCCATCGCTTAGTCGTGATCGAAAACCTGTCCGACGCGGAGGTGCGGCTTTATTTGCAAGATCGGTATGGCGATTTCGTACTCTACGATCCGCCGTTTTCGCGTCAAACCTGGCTAATTTGGCTTGCCCCGTTTGGGTTTGTGTTGCTGGCGCTAGGCGCGATGGCGCAGCTGTTGCGACGCGCCGGAGCGCAACCTCAAGAAACCCTTAGCGCTACCCAAAAGCAAAGGCTAAAGGCTTTGTTAGACGATGATTGAGGGTCTATTCATTTTTATTGGATTGTTGGCCGTCGCGGTTGCCTTGCTGGTGCTGCCAATGGTGCGAGGCCGCAATCTGGCGCAACATTCGGATCAAATTAATCATCAGCAAGCCAGTCGCTCCTGGTATGCCGATCGAGTGAATGAACTTAGCGAAGAGGTGACGGATGAAAGTATTGCCAGAGAAATCGAACAAGATTTAGCCTCCGTCTTTTTGGTTGAGGCAGAAGTCGCTGCGCAACAAAAAATGCAGATGGCAGGCGGTTTAGCGTCGATGCATGTGCCTTCCAGCCGCAAAAGCATGATTTGGGCTGCGCTATGCGGTGTGGTCTTCGCCGTGGTTGCAGTGGGTGTCTACATGCAAACCGCAAACCCAGCTTTGCCTCAACTGATTGGCGCTCAGGAAATCGTTTCGCTGTCCGCGCAAACTCAACAAGTTGAGTTACGGTCCTGGCAGCGAAAACTGAGCGGTTATATTGCGCTAGAGCCGAGTGATTCGCAGAGCCGTTACCTGCTCGGCCTGGCGGAGTTTAAGCTCGGCAACTTTCCCGAAGCGGCACAATTGTTTGCCGCCACAGATGCTCAGATTGAGGGTGATCCGACCGTTAAACTTTACTGGTTTCAAGCTCAGTATTTGGCGGACAAGGGCGTGTTGACCCCAACCACTAAGGAGATCGCAGAGGCTATTCTGGTCACCCAGCCGAATCATTCAGAGATCCTTGAAATCTTGGCGATCGATGCGTTTCAGCAACAGCGGCCGCTGGAAACAGTGCAGTTGCTCAATCGCGCGGTTACTGGAACGAACGACGTTAATCGGCAGCGGCAGCTATCCGAAGTTATAACCCGCGTGCGCGCGACGCTTACCGAACCACCAGCCGGGATAACAGTCTTTATCCAGGCCACGGAGCAAAGCTCGCAAGGCGGGACTTTGTTTTTAGTGGCCCGGCCGGTGGGTGGGGGTATGCCTTTTGCTGCATTGCGCCGACCCGCAAGCATGTTGCCGCTCACTCTACGGCTCGATGACCTGGTGAGTATGAGTCCGCAACGTCGCCTCAGTAGTGCTGACGCTTTTGAAGTAGTGGCTCGAGTGAGCCTCGCAGGCGCTACGCAAAGGAATCCTTCTGATTTAATTTGGACATCGCCTCCCTTATCTACCGCGGATACGTTGTCAGGTGGGCGTCGACTTGAGGCGGTGCTTGCTTCGCTACAAGCAGAAGAATAAGCGGTTGCAACGACTAACGGTGACGCCGTTCAGTTTCTGTCGGTTCAAGTCTATTTGGTGTTTGAGTTTGCCAACTCTTTTTCCTCAATCCTTTTCCTTAACCGCTCTGCTAAACCGATGCCCTTAACCGTGTGTCGTCTCGCATTCTGGCGAGGCTGGATGGGATCGACCTTTTTTGCAGGCTCTTTTACCGGTTTTTTTGGCCGTTAACCGTTTTTGTTCCAAATGCCCAGTTGCAGGCGCATTTTTCCGAGCCCTTGGTAACGGTCAGACCGACCGGTAGCTCGGCTGGAAAAAGCGCATTGGCAAACTTGTATTGAGCGATGCTGTGAAACTTGGCGTAAGTCAGGGATGACCTTACTCACCCGTATCTATTACACTGCGCCATCACATATAGTGACGCGTCCGAATGGATGTTGACGAGTCGGGTGGACTCATAGGCGCGTCGGCCGCACCATTTGATAGACGCCATTCGAGATACATAGGGCGATCAGAGATCAGCTTTATAAGGGGTAGGACTGGGTGGAATCAAGGTTGGACGATAAGCCAAGTGAGGCTGAGCTTTACAAGGCTAGCAAGCGCTATTAATGAGACTTAAGAAGATAAAGTTAGCTGGTTTCAAGTCCTTCGTTGATGCGACGACGGTGACCTTGCCCGGTAACCGCTGCGCTGTAGTTGGGCCGAATGGCTGTGGCAAGTCAAACATCATCGACGCCGTGCGTTGGGTTATGGGCGAAAGTTCAGCCAAGCAGCTACGCGGCGAAAATATCACTGATGTCATTTTTAACGGTTCAAATACTCGCAAACCTAATTCTGCGGCCAGCATCGAGCTCTCATTCGATAACTCTGACGGCCGCATTGGTGGTGAATACTCAGCCTATGCCGATATCGCTATTCGCAGGCAGGTGACACGCGACGGACAGTCTAACTATTTCCTTAATGGTAACCGCTGTCGCCGACGCGATATCCAGGACATTTTCTTAGGCACAGGTTTTGGACCGCGCAGCTATTCGATCATCGAGCAAGGGATGATCTCGCAGTTGGTTGAGGCGAAGCCTGACGAGTTGCGCGTCTATTTAGAAGAAGCCGCGGGTATCTCAAAATACAAAGAGCGACGTCGAGAAACCTCCAGGCGCATCGCCGACACGCGAGATAATTTGGCGCGCATAAACGATATTCGCGATGAATTAAGCCGGCAGTTGGATCGACTGAAGCGTCAGGCGCAAGCAGCGGAGCGCTACCGCGAGCTCAAGACCGAAGAGTCTCTTACGACCGCGCAGCTTTATGTCTTGCGTTATAACGCCTTGGAAAAGGATCGCATTGCTCACGACGAGCGCATTCAAAAAGCCGAAAGAGAACTCGAGCAGACCCTGGTCAATCAGAAAACGCTGGAAGCGCAAATTGAAGCGCAGCGCCTCAGCTATACCCAGCTGTCTGAACAGGTCAACCAAATACAGGGCGAGTTTTATAGCCTGGGTGCCGATATAGGGACCATCGAAGAGACGCTGCGTCTCAATGAAAGCCGTGCCAAGCAGTTGCTCGAAGAGCGGCGATCTGTAGAAGCCAAGCGGACGGAGAACCTGCAACAGATCGAGCAGGATGAGCGCGCCATTCGCACTATGCAAAGCGAGATCGAAGGTCTGGCACCATCGCTAACCATCGCGGCGGATGCAGACGCCACGGCACGAACTGCGCTAGAACGTGCAGAGCATGCAGGGCGGGAATGGCAGACGGAGTGGAACCAATTCTTAAGCAACTCAGCAGCGAGTGAAAAGCGCACTGAGGTACAGCGCTCGCGTATCGAGTACTTGCGGCAATCTAGCGAACAACTTAGCAGCCGGCTGGCGGAGATTCGGCAAGCAATCGAACAACCCAAGCAAGACTATGCGCCGATAGTCGAGCAACTGGCTTTAGAAATCTCCGGCATGGAAGATACCGGACGTAATGTAGATGCACAGCTTGCCCAGTGTCTGCAGCAACTTCGTGCGGGCAAGGAGCAAATTGCAGCTCAAGAACAGGTGTTGGCAGAGGCTCGCGCTAAAGAGCAGCGCTTACGCCAGGATTTGGCAAGCCTGCAGGCGGTACAAGACGCGGCGCTTGGGCAAGGCGGTCAGGAAGCAGAAGCCTGGATCGCTCAGAACGATTTGCATGACGCGCCACGGGTTGGCGAACATCTGGCTGTTGTACCCGGCTGGGAAAGCGCCATTGAGGCCGTTCTCGAGGACTTCTTGCAGGCGCTTGAAGTCGATTCGATTGATGCTCTATCGGCTTCACTTGCTGACCTGATTGAGGGTCGACTGACGTTGGTGCAGCATGCGGCGCATTCAACTACGGCGTACGGCGAGGATACCGTCGGCCTGCCGCCGTTGAGCTCTCTGATACGTTCGGAAGCTTTGTTAGACAGTTCACTAATGCACGGTGTCTATGCGGCGGAGTCCATTGACGTGGCTATGCGCTTACGTACCCGTTTGCAGAAGGGGCAAAGCATCATTACCCGAGAAGGGTTTTGGTTGGGGCTCGATTGGGTTCGGGTTTGTCAGAACGATGATGCAAGCAGCGGCATCATTGAACGGGGTCAGCAACTAGAAACCTTGAATTTAGAATTGGAACAAGCTGTAGCGCAATCAGAATCCTTGCAAACGCAGTTAAATCAACAGCGTGAAGCCTCCGCCGAATTAGAAGGACAGCGCGAAGTTCTGCAAGAGGAAGTCAACCGCTTAACCCAGGATTTGGGTAGCCGTCGCACCGATCACAGTGTGAGCCAGGTCAAAATGCAGGAGGCGGATGCGCGCCGTAGCGAGTTGCAAATAGAGGCTGATCGAATTCAACACCAGCTCGCGGATCAGGCGGAACAGGCAGATGCAGCAACACAGATATTGGCTGATTCCGAGAAGCAACAGGCTGCGCAGCAGTCTGCGCGAGGCGTTTTAGATGCTGCGAAAGAGCAAATCGAAAGGCAGCTCTACGCCGCGCGGGAAGCAGCTAACCAAAGCCGTGAACAGTTTCATGAAATCAGGCTGAAGCATGAAGCTTTACAAGGTGAACTCCGCGTTAGTCTGACCGCGAAGGATCGGTTACAGGCGCAAAAAAATGAATTGGCGGAGCGCCTTGTCGGCATTGAGCAGGGTATACGCGAAAGCTCTGGCCCCATGGGACCATTGCGGAATGAGTTAAGCGATAAGTTAGCCGCTCGGATTACAGTAGAAGATAGATTGGTATCGACTCGCGGCGAATTGCAGGGCGTTGAGGTGGCGATCGAAGGGCTTGAAGCTGAGCGCGCCAAAGTCGAAGTAGCGAGTAATGGCTATCGTTCGCAGCTTGAAGGTGAACGAGTGCAGCGCCAAGGTCTTACCGTTAACCAGCACAACTTGATAGATCAAATAGCGGCCACTGGACACGACCGCAGCGATGTAACGCAGGCGATGCCAGAGGATGCCGAAGAGGCGGCGTGGAGTGAAAGCCTGGAACGTATTGCGCGTCGCATTCAGCGTCTCGGTGCTATTAACCTTGCTGCGATTGAAGAGTTCGACCAAGAGTCTGAGCGTAAAAACTACCTCGATGGCCAGGCTCAAGATCTTGAAGAAGCGCTCACCACGCTGGAAAGCGCTATGCAGAAAA
Organism: Gammaproteobacteria bacterium UBA6968; assembly: GCA_002450255.1. GTDB lineage: Bacteria > Pseudomonadota > Gammaproteobacteria > Pseudomonadales > Azotimanducaceae > UBA4421. The sequence continues at coordinate 13,993 of DJYW01000158.1, read as the reverse complement.
TCGATAAAGAGACCAAGGTTCGTTTTAAAGATACGTTCGAAGCCGTTAATGCCAAGTTAGGCGAACTGTTCCCGAAAGTGTTTGGCGGCGGTCGCGCCCATTTAGAGTTGGTCGACGAAGACTTGCTTGATACAGGCGTGACCTTAATGGCGCAGCCTCCTGGCAAACGTAACGCGAGCGTGCAGTTGCTGTCCGGCGGCGAAAAAGCCATGACTGCAGTGGCTTTAATCTTTGCTATTTTTCATCTGAATCCCAGTCCGGTCTGTCTGCTGGACGAGGTTGATGCACCGCTAGACGACATGAACGTCACGCGCTTTGCGGCCTTGATTAAAGAGATGTCGGAGAGTGTTCAGTTTTTGGTGATCACGCATAACAAGATTACAATGGAAATGGCCGATTATCTGATGGGTGTTACGATGCACGAACCTGGTGTGTCACGATTGGTTTCCGTAGACGTAGAGTCCGCTATTGCGCTTGCGGTTGCTTAGCGCTGGCGACTCGTATTGCACCGAGGGACGCTATAGCGGCGAAGATTCGATTTAGCTAAGGCGAAAACTGCTTTGGCGGAAAGCATGGTTTGAGCGTGATTGAACGAACCAAGTGAAAGTTGCGTAGGGCTGCAAATTGGATATTAAGGACCTTATTTTAATTGTTGGTGGCTTATTGTTGGTAGCGGTCATAGGCCATTGGGCATGGTCTACATGGCGCGCGCGAACAGGCAGCTTGCGCATGGACATATCCCCTAAGAATCGCCCTGATCCCGCCAGTCCCAATGTTTCCGAGTTTTCTGTCGAACTGCCGAATGGCGGCGCGCGGGTGATAAGCGAGGCACTTCACGACAGCCGTAAACCGGACCCACCTGATGACCGCGCAAAGCCAGGCAAGGTTTCCTCAGCACCGATTGCGACGGAGAAGGGGGCCAGCGAGGACGCGGCATCAGAGAGCGTCTTTGTCACTGAAGTGAGGGCAGCTAACGGACGTCCGGACGGTGGATTGCGAATGCCTCTTGCGCCAACCGCTGACGCCTCTATTGAGCGCAAACATGCTGCAGAAAACACCGCTACATCTTTACCGGAAGACTCGTCTCAAACCGATTCAGAAAAAGAGAACCCCGCTCGAGACGCAAACTTCACTGCGTCCGGGGCGTCTGCGAATTCAGCAGCCGAACCATCGGCGCGCGTGGTACGCAGGCAGAAAGCAAAAAAGGCCGCTTCCAATGCCAGCAGGCAGATGGAAATAGAGCTGCCTGGCGAAATGGAGACCGCTCAAGAAATACTCGTCATCAACGTGCTGGTCAGTGGTGAGCCGCTTATATCTGGCGGCGATTTGGTGGCGACGCTGCGCAGGCACGGGCTCCGCTTCGGCGATATGAATATTTTTCATCGTCTTGATCCCGATACGCAGGCCATTCAATTTAGCGTCGCTAACGCGGTCGAACCTGGGTCATTTGACCTAGCCGATCTCGATGCTTTTGCGTCACCCGGAATCACTTTTTTCATGCGGCTGCCAGCTGCTGGCGATGCACTGGAAATTCTTGATGGAATGATCGACGTCGCAAGAGAGTCAGCTGTGGCGCTTCACGCCGAGCTTAAAGATGAGAGCATGAGTGTATTTACGGGCCAGACCGCCGAGCATTTGCGTCAGCGAGTGGCAGATTTTCGGCGTAGACAGCTCACGCGAAACGCCGACTCCAAAGCGTGAGCGATCAACGCCACATGGTTGCAACGAAAGCGC
>DJYW01000158.1:0-11960 GCA_002450255.1 Gammaproteobacteria bacterium UBA6968 | reverse complement strand
ACACATGGTTGCAACGAAAGCGCGCGTCCAAGCATTACAGGATAGCCTGACTCGTCATTTGCACCATTACCACGTCCTCGATGCACCTCAAATCAGCGATGCGGAATATGATCAATTGTTTGATGAACTAGTCGAGCTGGAGCGTCAAAATCCTGCATTAGTTACACCGGACTCGCCGACGCAGCGCGTTGGCGCGCCGCCTTTGGACGGATTCGAGAAGGTGGCCCACCCTGTTCCCATGCTGTCGTTGGACAAGTGCATTAGTGAAACTGAAGTGGCGGATTGGTTAGAGCGCTGTCGCTCTCGGCTGCAGTTCACGGATAAGCTTGAGTTGACCTGCGAGCCAAAAATCGACGGTGTGGCGGTTGCTCTAACATATGAGAATGGTGTTCTCGTCGGTGCAGCCACTCGAGGTGACGGGCAAACTGGTGAAAACATTCTCAACAACGTGAAAACGATCCGTTCCGTACCTTTGCGGATTCGCGGCGACAGTGTTCCGAAAAACATAGAAATTCGCGGCGAGGTATATATACCGCTGGACGCTTTTGCGCGATTTAATGAAGCGGCAGCGGTTCGCGGTGAGAAGCCGATGATTAACCCGCGCAACGGAGCTGCCGGCAGCTTACGGCAGCTGGACCCTAAGATTACCGCTTCGCGTCCGCTTACCCTTTTTGCTTACAGCATGGGCTGGTCCTCTGACGATTGGCAGCCACAGACTCATTATGAGGTGATTGCGGCTTTCTCTCGCTGGGGACTGCCTACCAACCCCCGGCTCGAGCGTATGTCCACTGTCGCAGAATGCATGCATTACTTTGAGCGACTTCTGGCAGATCGCAGCGCGCTGGGTTACGAGATTGATGGCGCGGTACTGAAGGTGGATCAGCTTGCGCAGCAGCAGCTGCTGGGCGCGGTCACTCGCAAACCGCGCTGGGCAATGGCTTTTAAGTTTCCGGCGGAGGAAGCGGCCACGGATCTTCAGGATGTTGAATTCCAGGTTGGTCGAACCGGTGCGATTACGCCGGTGGCAAAGCTCAAACCCATCTTCGTTGGCGGGGTCACGGTGACCAATGCAACGTTGCATAACATGGACGAAATCCGTCGTTTAGATTTGCGCGTTGGTGATCGGGTAATCGTGCGTCGTGCTGGCGATGTGATTCCGCAGGTCAGGGCTGTGATCAGTGCGCAGCGCCCGGCTGATACAAAGCCGGTTGTGATGCCCTCATTGTGTCCCTCTTGCGGGAGTGGTCTGGTCGGTGGCGATGAAGAGGTGATGGTGCGGTGTAGCGCCTCCGTGCATCGATGTCCGGCGCAATTGATTGAGGGCTTGAAGCACTTCGCATCGCGCCTCGCTATGGACATTGCCGGTTTAGGTGAGAAGGTAATCATACAATTGGTCGAACAAAGCGTTGTAGCCAACGCAGCGGACTTATACACCTTAACTCAAGCGCAGCTGGTCGCGTTGGAGCGGCTTGGCCCGAAGTCAGCAGATAATCTTTTGCAGGCTATAGAGGCAAGTAAACAGACCACCTTCGCCCGATTTATATATGCATTAGGTATTCGTGAAGTGGGTGAGGCAACGGCGCTCGCGTTGGCACAGAACTTTTTTGATTACGATAATCTGGTGGCAGCTGATCAAACAGAGCTCGAGCAGGTGGCCGATGTGGGACCGGTGGTGGCGGGTAATATTTTGAAATTCTTCGATGATCCCGCGAATCGCGAGGTTGCTGACGGTTTAATGGCGCGGGGTGTGCAATGGGCGGTAGTAAAACCTTCGCAATCCGTGCAACCCCTAACTGGGCAGACTTGGGTTGTCACCGGTAGCCTTGAAAGATTGACTAGGAATGAAGCAAAACAGAAGCTCATTGGTCTGGGCGCTAAAGTGGCGGGCTCAGTCTCTGCGAGGACCACGCAAGTCGTAGCGGGTCCTGGAGCGGGTTCTAAATTAGATAGAGCGAGAGAGCTGGATGTTCCCGTGATGAATGAAGCCGAGCTGGTACAGCTATTTGAACAATCAGATGCGGGTTCGTCATGAGGGTAAATCGATTCACGAAGAGCGTTATTGGTTGCCTCGGCTGTGTTCTGGTTGTTAGCCTGCTTGGTGCTTGCGCCTCTAACCGGCAGCAGGAACCCGGTACCATTTGTGCGAAACTTGCCGACAACAAAGGCTGGATGACGGCAGTTCGCGCGGCTAAGAAAAAGTGGGATATGCCGGTTCACGTCGGGTTGGCGTTTATACATCGCGAATCATCTTTCGTCGCGAATGCGCGTCCGCCGCGCAAACGCCTGCTCGGTGTGCTGCCAATGGGCCGTTCCTCGTCGGCGTATGGTTACGCTCAGGCCACTAATGAAGCTTGGTCCGACTATAAGAAAAGTACCGGGAAGCGATTCGTCCGCCGCGACGATTTTGAGGACGCGATTGATTTTGTGGGTTGGTATAACGATCAAAGCAATCGGCGGCTGCGTATCAAAAAGACTGATGCATACCGGCTCTACCTTGCCTACTACAGCGGTCATGGCGGATACGAGCGGGGCACCTGGCGCAAATCGAAGGCTGTGCAGAGCTACGCTCGTAAGGCTGCGGATCAATCCAAGCGCTATGCTAGGGAATTACGCCGCTGCAAAGGTCGTATCCGCTGAGGCGTGATTGGGTGGGGAGCTAGCTGCAGGTCGAGGCTGGCGTCGACTACAACTAGATAGGATTAGAGTTGGTAAAGCTTTGCCGGCATACGTGGCAGCGAATCGTGATTGCTGATGACATCGACCAACCATTTCAAATAGGGTTTCGCCTGCTTCAGCAGAAGTTTGACACTAACGTCACCCTCATCGGCGCGAAAAGCTCGCCGGTAGATTGGTGCGTAATACAAGGGATGTCCTAGTAAAAACGGCTCCGCGCCAAACGCATGGCGGACGTTATTGAAGTCATCGCGACAATCTACCATGTTGGGCAAAATGACGACGGCAGGCAGCTGCTCATCAGCGGTCGAGCGCTTATCTATAAGCTCCTGCAGCCCAGCGAGAAATTTGTGCGTCGCGAAAACGTCCGCGTCTGCAACCGAAGTGGGTACGAAGATGATGTCGCAATGCAGCAAAAATGAGCTGCGGATGGGGTCGCTGCCGGCAGGGCTGTCGAAAATAATGAACTTTTGCCGCTGCGGGCGCGCTCGGTCGTGGCCAATGTGATTGACGATATTGCCGTTGTTAGGAGATCCGGATGCTAGGAAAAAGTCTTCATCACGGACGACTGAAAAACGCTCGTTTGTAAAGCGTTGCAGCGAATCACTACTGGTTGCCTGCGGGTCGAGGTCGATGATCTCGATGTCGGCATTTTGATGGCGGGTCGCCAATCCAAGCCCGGCCATCAAAGCGAGCGTACTTTTTCCGACACCCCCCTTGGAATTGCCGAATATAATATTCGTCGGGGAAGCAATCTTTTTGAGCCGGTCAGGCTTAATCGATTCTACGCTCAAGACTATCCTTTAGTGAGAGGGGCCGGGGGCCCCAGCCCTATTTTTTAGCCGGTAAGCTCATCGTCGTCATCGCCGTCTTCATCCACCGCGGCGGTAAATGAAGCAAGTCGGTCAGATATGACGTCGCGATTTTCGTCGGAGCCCCAATCTGTAGAAATTTCACCGACCAGCTTGGCACCTTCCATGGTTTCCAGCGATCCATATTGGATTTTGCCGCGGATGCGTCCCGAGGAACAGACGGTAAGTTTGCCGGAAAGTTGCAGGCTGTCTTCAACAGTGCCCTCAATTTTTGCTGTTTCACCAGAGATGTCACCTTGGACTACACCACCGGGGCCGACTATGAGGTGTTTGACAGCTACTTTGCCAACAATCTTGCCATCAATGCGCGCAGTGCCATCTATAGCCAGAGACGCGCCCTCTAAGTGCGTTTGAGCACCAACGTAAAATTCGTACTCGGAATCTGAATCTGCCATCACAACCTCTCAAAAGTCCACAAGTTCATCGTTATTAAAACGGTTATTAAAAAGCGACGATTCGCTTTATTTCCGACCTTCTGTGAGGTCGCCAAAGGATTTGATGTTATCACTTCCCGCTGTACGTTGAGTTATCAGTTCGCCGCTCACTATGGCGCCCGGGCTGACTGACAACTGATTGAATTTTATGACGCCACTGACGTGGGCCGACCCCCCTATCGTGACGAGTTGCGATGCGTTGATAGTGGCTTCAACACGACCATCAATTTTGATATTCGGCGCATTGATTTCGCCGATTAACTGGCCGCCGTCCATAATCTCTAGTTCACTGGAGTCATCGCCGGTGCAAGTGATCGAGCCATTGACCTTCCCGGCAATGATCAGTTTTTCATTAAAAACCAGATCTCCGCTGAGCGATGTGCCAGCAGCGACTAGACTGAAGCTAGATTGTGGAGCCTGTTTCAATTTCACCAGTTAACCCTCAAAAAACCAGCATAGTCTACTACAGGCCATATAAAATAAAATGGCCGTTATAACCGTTATTTATGATCGAAAACGGGTTTTTGATCCACTTGGCGGCTAATAGCTAACGCCCATCCCTGCGCGAGCATCGTTGTTAACGCTATAACTTGGAATTGGATAACGCAGCCCATTGCGCGAAAGGGCCTCTAATCCACGAACGACACCTGGTAAATAGCTTGGTGGAATTGCCATTAACATTTCGTCATCCATGACACCGCCGTAGCGGCGCTCGGCGAAACACGGTAGCGATAGGCTAGGCTCACCGGTCGCCAAAGCACGGCCCCAGGAGTCGGCACAGGCCGACTCGCCGACGCAGGAAAAGCTGAGTTTTTTGTAGCCGAGCCATTGCAGCCCGTTGATAAAGAGGATCATTTGCGCGGGAGTAGCATAAATGAGGCAAATATCTGGTGGGTTCAGTCTGCCGCTGGCCATTGGGCTAACGGCCATAGCTTCGTAGCGTCCGAATGGGACTACATCCATGGCAGCCTGATGCGCTGCCGCATCCTCGATTGTGCCATACCAAACGCCGGCCATTTTTTTACCCGATAGCCATTCTTCACTTTGCGGGTGCAAGCCGATAACGCTACCGCATTGATCACCTACTAAATCGGCGGCAGTTATGCCGACGGTCCAACCATTGCGGGCGGCTTGACCGACAATTTGATCGGTAGTGTGAATAGCGGTAGGTCGCCGCAGTTTCGCAACCGCATTCAAGTCGCTCTCCGCCTCGAAGAGTTTCATTACGATTGGCGTCGTCCGTAAGCGCAAAAGGCGAAACAGGTCATCAGCAACTTGCGCGCCGTCGAATGCCAGATCTGAAGTAATTGTTTCCATATAATCCTCCGTTTCGCTACCTGCTTTGCGTTTCTCAGTTAGCGGTAATTTGCTGTCAGTCCGGCTGGCCGCCAGATAAGTGACTGGTTTAGTCGCAATGCCTCTAAGCCTGAGAACCTTTAAGTCTGAGAACCTTTAAGCCTGAGCGCCGCTGCGACTTTACGCTTTTACGCGAGCAAAGTTTGGTGGTCGTTTTTCTATAAATGAGCGGACGCCTTCGCGGAAATCTTCGCGTTCGAGGCTTGCTGCCATCCACGTGTTGGTTTCACGCATGGCTTCTCCCAACGACATATTGAGGTGCCGGTAGACTTGCGCTTTGATAACTTGCAAAGAAACCGGCGCGCAGTTCGCAGCCAGGTTTTTGACGTAGTCTTCTGCAGCCCCTCGTGCTTCACCGGTCTCCACTAATCGTTCGGCAATACCTAACTCCTTCGCTTCGACGCCGTCAAACTTGCGCGCGCTCCACAATAGATCAAGCGCATGGCCCGAGCCGGTCAGGCGCGGAAGTGTCCAACTAATGCCGTGTTCTGCAATAAGGCCACGTTGGGAAAACGCGGTGCTGAATCTGGCCTGGCGTTCGACGATGCGGATGTCGGCAAGGCTCGCGAAGGCGAAGCCAAGACCTGCACAGGCACCATTTATCGCAGCGATAATGGGTTTTCTGATGGACATTAAATAGCTGTAGGTGACTTGGAAATTGTCGCCTAGCTCGGTATCTCCAGGCGAGGCTTGCAGCGGTGCAAGGTCCTCTTTCGGGCCGTCGCTCCTCTTGCCGCCGTCACTTAGTGAATCTAGTGCATTCATATCCATGCCAGGACAGAAACCTTTGCCGGCGCCGGTGATAACAATACCGACTACCCGTTCATCTTTTTCAGCAGCAGCAAACGCATGTCGGATTTCGGCCAACATGCGCGTGGTGAAAGCATTCAGCGCCGCCGGCCGATTCATGGTGATGACCGCGACTGGGTCGTTCACTTCATAAATGATGTCTTCGTATAAATCAGGCATGCCAATTTTCCCCAAATTAGATTGGCTAAGGCTACTCTCGGTCGTCACGAAAACCAATGTTTTGAGGCTACCTAGAGGCCGCCAGCTCAGCGTGGGCGTATTTAACTCGTGGCACGGTAGTACCGAAAAAATCGAACGGTTTTAAATTCGTCGAATTCTCCCAGGTTCGGGTGGGTGAGTGCCTGCGTAGTGAAGAACTCAGTGAAGTTTGGGTCCGGCAGTGTGCGTATACGCGAGTCACTCACGATGGTCTCCTGTGCTAGCGGTTTGACTACGTCTAAGAGCGGCAGGTTGCTCTTGTCGTAAAGAACGTCGGCCAGAAAAGCGAAGTCGAAATGTGCGTGCAACTCAGCCAGGTCGGCGCTGAGGGATAGGTCGACACTGTTTAATCGCGCGTTTGCCGCCGTTGCGAGGAGCGCGTCCTGGTCATTATCGCACGCCCATACCTCGGCGGCGCCTGCCAGTTTGGCTGCGATGGCCACGACGCCGGAGCCGCAACCAATATCCACCACGCTTTTGTCTCGCAGCAGCGCCGGGTTAGCAAGAATCCATTCCGCGCAGGCGAGCCCGCTGCCCCAACAAAAGGCCCAGTAGGCTGGTTGTGCTATCACCGCGCGCATGACCTCGGCAGGGAGTGGGCCGGTCGGAAAGTCGGCGTTGATCAGACCCAGGCGCAGACCGCTAAGCCTGGGCAGTTGGCTTATCTCTATGTGCGCATTTGGAATAGTGCCTTGCAACAAATTTTGTAGCATGGTTTTACCGTCGGCCTCTGCCGTAGCGCCCTTGTCAGCACGCAGGCCGTTACGGATCTGATTTTTACGACTACTAGTTTTTTTTTGATTCAAACAACGCCTCCGATAGATGACCTAAGGTGCCCAAAGCGTCTTGCTATCTGGACCGAGTCAGTCCGCCGACAAAATTGGGTGCTTTCGCGTGAGAAAAACGGCGTGATCTGGTGTTAGATGCCTAAAGTCCGTAATCTTACGAGGATTATTTTGAAGTTGGGGGAGCAGCAAGTGCAAGATCAAAAAGACGCGGAGAACTTGAGTACCGCCGACCGCAGCGGTGCAGAAAGCCTAGTACAAACCTTTGTTGATTCCGGGGTGAACGTTTGTTTTGCGAATCCTGGAACCTCCGAAATGCACTTTGTAGCTGCATTGGACAGCAATCCAGACATGCGTTGTGTGCTGGGCTTGTTTGAAGGCGTGGTGACCGGCGCTGCCGATGGTTATGGTCGCATGGCGGATGCGCCCGCGGCGACGTTAACCCACCTAGGCCCAGGATTAGGAAACGGGCTGGCTAATTTACACAACGCGAAAAAAGCTCGTACGCCAGTCGTTAATGTCATCGGCGATCACGCGACCTTCCATCGAAAATATGATGCACCGCTGACTTCAGATGTTGAGGGCATTGCCAAACCAGTCAGTGGCTGGGTCAAAGTGTCGCAATCGGCTGATGATGTTGCCAGTGATGGGGCCGAGGCGGTGCAAGCGGCTTTAGCACCGCCTGGACAGGTAGCCAGTCTCATCCTGCCGGCGGATACAGCGTGGAATCGCACCGCGGCGCAAGCGGCACCTTTGCCACGTATTCAACCGAAACCCTTTCAATCTGAGCAAGTAGACAGCGTTGCGCAGGTGTTACAGAGCGACGAACCTTGTGTGCTGTTAATGAACGGCGTGGTGACAGAGTCTCGGTTGGCACAGGCAAATCGCGTTGCCCAAGCGACCGGCGCCCGCATTATTTCTGATACTTTTGTGACTCGGACCCAACGCGGGGCCGGGCGTAGCGAGGCATTACGTTTGCCTTATTTTGGCGAACAAGCGGCTGAAGTCTTAGCCGGCTGCCGGCATCTGATTTTGGTGAGCACCCAACCGCCGATCACATTTTTTGCTTACCCGGATAAGCCGAACTGGTTAACCCCTGACGGCTGTGCTCTACATACGTTAGTGGAACGCGACGAAGACATTGATGGTGCGTTGGCTGCATTGGTTGATGCGGTAGGCGCGTCAGCGGTGCAACCAGTAACTGTGGCTCTAGACGTGCCAGGTGCGCCGGAAGGGGATCTTACGCCGCAGAGTATTGGGCAATCATTGGCTCATCACTTTCCCGAAAATGCAGTTGTTGTTGATGAAGGCGGAACCTGTGGGGGAGGTTGCGCTCAGTTTACTCGAACCTGTGCGCCGCACGACTGGCTGATGCTTACCGGCGGTTCGATTGGCTATGGCTTGCCTACGGCGACGGGTGCTGCGGTTGCCTGTCCTGACCGTCGCGTTATTTGTTTACAGGCGGATGGCGGCGGCATGTATACCGTGCAATCGTTATGGACCCAGGTTCGGGAAGGCCTTGATATCACGACAATTATTTTTGCTAATCGAAAGTATGCGATCTTGCAGATCGAATTTGGTCGTGTGGGAGCGCATAACCCTGGCCCTAAAGCGATGAGCATGTTGGACTTGACCAATCCCGAGTTGAATTGGGTGTCCTTAGCGCAAGGTATGGGAATGACCGCATGGCGTGCTACCACCGCGAGTGAGTTTAACCGCGCGCTGGCAACCTCTTTAGCGACACCCGGTCCATCTCTCATCGAGGCGTATATCTAGTTTCAAAGGCGGTCATCCCGACGCGCATAGTGCCTGATGTCTTTGCCCGTCACAGCAGTAGCTGCTCTTGTAACTGTATAGCCTTATGCAGCGCATCAAGGGTGTGCTGCACTGAATCGATTCGAATGCTGGAAGAATTATGCCGCGATCTTATGCCGCCTAAGGCTCGTTCCGGTTGGCTAAACCCAGCGATATTGTGCCGTTGGAATTGCAGCGAGTATAAGTTCTCGAGGGCCAGGCGGGCAGCTGCCCGGTAACGCTGCACGCGTCGCTCATCCCCAGCTAGATGAGCGAGTTCCAAAGCATACAAAAGCCCTTCTGTATAAACCCCGTCTGAAGCGGCATGCGGACTTCCGAATTCCGGCGTTGCATCATTATAAAAACGGCCGGGAAACAGATCGGTATCCATCATCGTCAGCAGACGGTCGGTCAGGATAAAAACCGCTTTCGGGTAACGAACGTCATTTGTGATCAGAAAAAGCTGATGCAATGAAAGGGTATGCCACGGTACGTAAGCAGGATAATAGTTTTCCCTGATATTGGTTACGTACTGCTGCAGATAAAATTCCTGAATGCGCTGGGCTTCGCGGATCCAGTTTTGATCGTCCACGGCGGTCGCGTATTCCAATAGCGCTAAGAGAGCTTCGCCTGAGTAGAATTTCAGCAAACGCTCCTCATCGTAGTCCGATCTCGAGGTGCGATAGAATGCGCGAAGTTCTCCCTCTGGGCTGGCCAAGGACAAGATGCCTCGAGCGAGTTTGTTCGCTTGATCGGTATAGAGGTCGAAGAATGGGCTTGCCACTAACGTTCGAAGTAAGAGGGCATTAGCCCCGAGTTTGGATTGGTTCTTAAACCATACGTAAGCGAGGTCACCTTCCTCGCGATACCAGGCCGCCATGAGGTGGCTTAGGTTGCGTTCATGGTCAGGGAGATAAGCCTTTTTGGTCTGTACCATGCTGGCTAAAACTCTGCTGCTCATCAATTGTCTTATGGCGTTATTATTCGAGCTGTATCGGTCCTGATTTGCGTAGTAAGCATAATTGAATAAGTTTGATTTGTTCAGGTTGTTCACTAACCATCGTTCTGCGAGGTCGGCGTGGTAGCGAATTTGATAGTCCCCTAGCGGGGCATGAGGTGGCGCGCAGCCGGATGTTGGCAACAACAAAAGAATGAGGCAAAGGCCAATCCAATTGGTTAAGAGACACCGACACAAGTGATTCTTAGCGGTGTTGATCCAAATGGTTATGCAGTAGAGGTAGAGGTTGGCAGAGTTAGCGAAAGGCATGCGTCGAGCCGGATATTTAATATTGCGATGTTAGCCGAACCATTAGCGCAAGAACATGTGTGCAAGAATCGAGGCGCGAGAAAAAGCCCGTTGGGCACAACTAGAATCCGGTTCGCCCTGAAGTCGCTAAAAGCGGGCGGGGCAAGATCGCGAGGATGGGCTATAAATGTTGAGAATATCATTCAAATTATGCCGAAGTGGCGCGCAAAATTTGCTATCGCGCTGTCTTCTTGCCGAAAATCGTTCTAGCGCAAAAAACGGCTCTCGTTCAAAGAGTAGTTCAGGTCGCCTGTGGCCGTCAGTGCTTGTGTTCGTAGCCAAGTTTGTTATGTGCTCCACGCCAGCTTTTCTGGCTATATTTGGAAATGCTGTACAGGCCAGCATCACAGAGGACAATCAGACGGAATTTCTGAGCTCCGTGAAGCCCGCTATCATGCATGCGCGAGAAGAGGCGGGGAATGACGTGGGTGCCGTAGCGACGATGGCATATCTGGTTCCCGTTGCGCTGGAGTTTCGATGGGGCTTGTTTGTTCTCGGGCGGGCAGATTTCAGTTGGGAGCAGCGAGGCTCTGAACGCGTGCTCGAGATAACTGGCGAGACGAAGGGCCCTTTGAGTCTATTTAAAAAGTATCGTGGTCGAGGCAGGCTAAGGAAAAGCTCAGAGTTAAGCGTTTTTTCTCTCAAGGGGAATGATTCGGGGGTGGACGAATATCGAGAGATTTGGTTTAGGGATGGCGCTGATCCGACTGTTGAGCAATTTAGCGATAAGGATCAGAGTCTCCCATTGGCGTTGCAAGATAATTGGGTCGCTAAGGGATTGGCAAGTCCTCTGTTGCCGATAACTTGGATGTTTGAGCAGGTCGTTTCTGGTCGACCGTGCGCCAGTGATTTTTACGTCTACGATGCGAAGCGGTTTTATCAGATTGTTCTCAGTGATTTGCCCATTGAAAGAATCGCCGACTCTGCCGATATGAGATATACCGCAAACAGGGTAGGTTGCAAATTGACGTTGCTCGGCAGGTCATTGGAGCAATCTCAGGAGCGCTCCTCGCGTCGCTCGAACGACTCCCCGGCCTCCCGTTGGCGCAGCATTTGGCCGTTCAGCGGCGGTGATAGTGTGGTCGAGTTTAGATTTTGTAATGTTGCGACTTCTAGCGGGCAAAAATTGAGTTTACATTCGGTTTGGATCAAGGCCGGTTGGGCCTCCATCAAGTCCGGTAAACGTCGTTGCGAGAGATAAATGCGCGGTGGGATTCATATGCTAGGCACATCATTTCCGCCGATTGGACAAAAAAACGACATTTCTAGCTCTTCTAACCAAAAAAAGAGTGGCTAATCGGGCTGAATTCTTCCGGATATCGAAGCAGCCTAATTGCAAGGTATTATCGATAAGCGGTATATTGTGCTAGACAAGAGTGATAATATTCAATTTCAGCGATAGAGCAGCGGCATCCAGTCGATTGATATAAAGAATCATTCGCTGTGTGAACGACTTAACTCGGCACCTAGACGTCTCAGACATAATTCTAATAAAAGACTAGGAAGGGCGGTTTACATGAGGAAGGAATGGTCCAAGAAGATAGCGTGCATTTGTCTATCTTCAATATTGGTGGCGGGGTTTGGTAATCACGCAGTTGCTGCATCTGCAGCACCTGCCGAGGGTCAGGGCGGCTCCGCTAGCGGTTCAAGCACAAGCTCCACCGCAGGTTCAGGGACCGGGACTGCGTCTGGCACTGGTGCAGCAAGTGGAACGGGCGCTGGAGCGGGTGCC
>DJYW01000080.1:1104-5034 GCA_002450255.1 Gammaproteobacteria bacterium UBA6968 | reverse complement strand
ACACCGTCTTTATCGACATAAATCGCGGCGCCGAGTTTACCGACACAGGCGATGTGTTTAGCTTGCCGGATTTTTACCGCAGCCAGCTGATTGTCTTTCTCGGCGATGAAGGCGTGAGTGCTCGCAGAATCTGCAACCCGCAGCCACTTCTCTTCGAAGGGTAAAACTTTGTTATCGCGGGTCACTTCGCCGGCTTCCAAACAGCCGAAGTCCGTAAAGACAAAACTGCCGCAGTCACTGCCAGTATCGCCACTAGTATCGAGCAGATGATGAAACGTGACTCTCGGCTCCTCCCATTCAATCTGACCTGCAAACGCCCAGCCCTGCTGCGGGTCTTCATTGAACCCTATTCTTATATCGACGAACCAGGTTTTGCCCTGCAGCCATAGCACCTCAACTGAATCCTCGACTTTGGCGTCGTTGATCAGCATATGTTCACGTACCATTCTCGCATTGGTCAGCTTTGGGCATGCCCTGGCGGAAGGAATACCGAACGCAGACACATTTGCAACAACCTGCGGCTCTCTAGGCTGGCCGGCGTTGTTCACAGACCCATAAATCCGCAATAAGACTGCTGAAATTTCACAATGGGTTCCTCCCACCGCTTAGCCATTGGGCCAACTGAAAAAGCACTGGAGCGGACACTCTGCTGCAGCCGTTCTACCGCGCTGCAGTCCTCTCCCATGACCTGATCTAGCTCCTTGAAACCGTTCTTGGGCACAACGCTTTCCGGCATGGCAAGGGTTCTGATTTCTACTTCGCAGGTTTCAGGGCCAGTTGGCTGCACGTTAACCGTGGCGAAAGAGGTCGGGCTTGTCAGTAAAGCGAGGTTGGGGAAAATGAGATGTGCGCCGATAAAGGCATCGTCAGCATGCAGGCCGGGGATTTCTTTAAGTCCCGGGCGTCTCCCAGCGGCATTGGAATCTTGCCCGTCACGGACATTCTCAAAGGATGTCCAGTGCGGACCATGTTGCGTTAGCTCGCCGGTATCGTGAGCAAAGTCTTTCAAGCTGCTTGAGTGCAGGTAGTAAAGATGCAGCCAATCAATATGATTTTCGACGAAAAATTTCCAGTTAGCCTTTATTGGGTAAACGCTCACGTTAATCTCGCGCAGCCGCGATGGGCGAAACCTTGCCAGCCGTTTATCCAGTCCCGCAAACCAATGGGATAGCGGCTGGGCATCTGGATCTGCATGGACAAACACAAGGCCATCCCAAAGCGCAACGCTCCCTTTCAACAGTCCCCAGTCGCGAGTTTCCAGACCAGGAAATTGAGTAGTTTGCTGCGGTACGTGAGTGAGCTCTCCGGTTAGGTCGTAACGCCAAGCATGATAAGGGCAAGAAATTCCCTGGACGCGCCCACATTCGGTTAGCATTTTCGCTCCCCGATGCCGGCAGACGTTATGCAGCGCATTCAGCTTGCCGTCTTTTGATCGCGTAACAAGCATTGGTTGATAGCCAACTTGCACTACTAGGTAATCGCCTACCTCGCTGAGCTGCGCCTCTAGTCCTGCGAAGACCCATGTTTTATTGAACAAATTCTTCTGCTCAGCATCAAACCATTCCTGGGAATAATAGTGTTCCGGCTGCAGTACGTAGCCCTCTAAAGGCTGCAGACGCGTTGGTTGAGTTGTCATGTCTGAGCAGTATTTTCTAGTAGTGCCCTCTCCTCGACCGACAATCTTTTGAAGGGGCTTTCTTCTGTTACTTCGAAGTCGACGGCCAATTTTCCTTGGTCGACCAACTTCCGCAAATAGGGGAAGTTAGTGATAGTGCGACTCCAAAGATGCTCGCCGGCCTTAAACGTTGGGTAGGCAGCCTTGGCCTTGGCGGTATCGAAGGGCGATTGCGGCTTCACTTCGCAATCATAATCAGCGCTAAAAAAGAACGGCAAAGAAAATCTCTCGACCCCACGATTCACTACGCGATGTTGCGTTGCCTTGAGATCGCCACCAGTCCAGGCCTCAAGGCAGTCACCCACCAATATCGTGAAACAACCTTCCACCGGAGGCGTCTCCACCCAGTGATCGTCTGCAGAAAGCAACTGTAGTCCAGGATGCGTCGCATGCAGAATAGTCAAACATTCGAAGTCCGAGTGAGCATCAATGCCGTGGTGCAAACGGTCTGCCGGTGCATCGTTTTCAAAATACTTTAGCAGGCGCAGCTGTGATGGAGGTACAGTCACATGCGTGAGCAGCGTTCCCTGCGCCATACCAAGGCCGCATTCAAAAATGCTCAAAAGCTCTCGCCCCAAGGCGTAAACGGCATCGTAATAGCCAGTCACCTTGGATTGAAAATCTGAAAGTTCCGGCCAAATGTTTGGACCAACCAAACCGTACCCCTGGTGAGTTCGATGGTCATCTGCTGCCACTTCAAAAGACAGGTCGAAAGATTCATAGAACACTTTGTGGTGATCACCGTCTTTCTCGAATTCACCCACCTCGGAAGTTGGCACCCAGCCGCGATGGTGTCGGCTATCGGCTATGTGGTACTGGGATTTAAAATCTACACTCTGTTGGTGAAAATCTTTGCTTGCCGCATAAACGTCGCGCAGTGCCTGAGGCGTAACGCTATGCCCTGATACGTAGAAAAAGCCTGCAGCTTTGCAGGTCTCAATGACCCTCTGCGCGAACTGTTTTTTCTCCTGGGCATTTCCTTCTGTCCAGCTACGCATATCAAGCACTGGCAAGGCGTTCCAGTTTTGGCCTTGAGTTGCAACATCGTCTGCCGTTAACGGTTGACTCATCGCAGAACACTCTGCGGCTCGCCGAGGCTTTCGGCTACACCCAGGTCCTCGGCTCTTTGCTGAAAGGTTTGCAGTACCTCAGCAGTGTTCCGCCGCGCCCCTGTCTGCAGATACTCCATTGCATTTAAAGAAGCTTTGTGTGCGTCCAAAGAAGAACCCGTCACACTGTCTTCAACAACGCGGCAGAAATAGTCGTTCTGATGACCATCAACAAAAGAATAGTGCACACAAACATCTGTCAGACCGCCAATGAAAATCAGCGTGTTTGCGTGAAGCCCTTTCATGAGAAGCTCAAAGTCTGTGCCAAAGAAGCAGGAATATCGGCGTTTTTTAATGAAATAATCGTCTTCAGTCATACCAATTTCAGAGCGGATCTCGGTGCCGTGATCGCCCTCGAGCAGATGCACACCCTCGGCGCCGTCCAATTCTCTGCCGAAGTCGATAAGATCTCTGCGATGTGCTTCTTGGATAAAGACGACGGGTACATTGGCATCTCTCGCGCCTTGAATGAGTTTGGTCGCGTTAGTGACCCAGGAGCCGTCGCTTTGCATGTGGGGAATAGGGGTCACACCAGCTTGCGGAGGGTCTCCGTTTTGAATGTCTACAACTACCAAAACCGGGTTCCCTTCGATCAGGTTCCGTTGACTCATGCTATTTTTTTGCTCCGTAGAAATTCTTTTTTTATTTTCATGTTTAGCACTGTCGCTGACACGAAACCGCATTCCCCCCGCTTCGAACTCATCCCCTGACGAAAAACAATACAACGAGTGCAACAACCCCTCAAGGCTTGAGCCAAACCTATTTGTTTTACTTTTCATCAATCCATTGACTGACAAGCACATAAAGTTTTCGGGCAGATTCAACAAAGAGATTCTTACTTCAGGCCTTCTGAAAAAGCTCTTTTAGATCGTCATCGCCCAATACTTTAAGTGAGCCCCCTAAATCGTCACCTTCAGCTTCTCTGAGCTACTTGTTTTATTTGTATTTGACTTGCATAGCGTGGATTCCCTCGCAGCAGAAAAATTATCGGCAAGGGTTCCAAAACGTCTCTGAGTGAACAGGTTTTCTCGTTCTTGAACACCAAGTACTTTCGAGATGACCACAGGCAAATACAATCCACCATCATGTGTTGCAAAAGAAGAGCCTCATTAAGTGACGTACGAGCTTGTTGTACGGCTCGAAGAT
>DJYW01000080.1:0-716 GCA_002450255.1 Gammaproteobacteria bacterium UBA6968 | reverse complement strand
ATGGCTAGCAGAAATACGCGCTCTGAACAGGCCTAGTGCAACCCGCCTAAGCAAACGTACTTCACTTCAAGATAGTCCTCTAAACCATACTTTGAGCCCTCTCTGCCGTGTCCGGATTCTTTAACGCCGCCGAACGGCGCCATCTCATTTGAAATGATCCCTTCATTGACGCCAACAATGCCGAATTCTAACTGCTCGCTCGCTTTAATCATCGTGCTGGCGTCTTGCGTATAGACGTAGGCGGCTAGCCCGGCGGTGGTTTGGTTGGCTAACTTGATGGCCTGATCGTAATGATCAAAGCCGATGAGGGTCGCTACGGGTCCAAAGATCTCTGCATCGAAAATTTCCATGTCCGCCGTCACGTCCTTGAGTATTAAGGGCGCTACGAAGTTGCCCGTGGACGGTGTTTGATGGGGTAGATTCACTGGCGTAGCACCCTGTTCGATAGCCTTGGCGACTAGGCCTTGAACTTTTGCCACAGCGTTTTTTTGGATCAGCGGTCCAATGGTCGTGCCTTGGCTCAGGCCGTTGCCGAGCACAGATTTCGATAGCCTATCCACGAGCATTTGCGTGAACTGCTCGATAATTTCTTCGGCAACAAGAACTCGATTGGCGCAAACACAGGTCTGGCCGCTGTTGCGAAACTTCGAGGCCATCAGGCCATCAAGGGCGGCTTCTAAATCGGCGTCGGCGAAAACGATAAAAGGGGCGTTACC
>DJYW01000097.1:25165-30143 GCA_002450255.1 Gammaproteobacteria bacterium UBA6968 | reverse complement strand
CTACTAGCTACGCTCCGCTGAACCAAATAATTCGTCTAGGTGAGCTTGTGGTAGCGGTTGGGTGAGTTTCGAGACCGCGATGGTGACAACAATCGAAACGATTTCGCCCATGACAGCGCACGAATAAGGGTTTGGCCCCTCACCGCGTAACCAAGTTACCGCGCCGTGCAGGCCAATACCCCTGAACCAAGCGGGTTCTAAGATTTGCGAGTGCAGAAGAATAAATACGCCAAAGCCGCTAAGCAGGCCGGCATAAGCCCCCTTGAGTGTCACACCAGACCATAAGGCACCAAGCACGAGTGGTCCTGCAAACGCAGCCATCATGCCGCCAACGCCTATCCAAACCACCAACGAGACATTCACATCCATAAGCGACCAAGCCATCACCATGCAGATCAACAGCACGGCGACGGTAGACCAGCGGCTAACGATGAGCACGCGACGATCTAGCTGTTCTTGAGGCAGGTTCGGATGCAGTTTAGGCGCCAACGTTCGCCGATACAGATCGTTAGCGATAATTTGTGAAGACGAGACCACAAGGCCATCCGCAGTGCTCATGACCGCAGACAATACGCCGACGCCAATAAGCGCGGCCAGCCATGTGGGGAATAACTCGATGAATAACAGTGGCAGTGCCTGGTTTGGATTAGCGCCGGATGCATACAGTGCGTCACCGAAGTAGACGCGAGCCAGCAACCCGCCAACACCCAGCAAGCCAAGCGTCAGACCAAAGATGGCGGCAAGTTTTACGAACTGTAAGCGCGAGCTACCCGTATCCAACGCCCAGAGTTTGTTGCCTAGATGGGGCAGCAAGCCCAATGGCATATGGGCAAAAGCGATAACAAAGATCGACCACCAGGAATGAAAGAGCGGCGTATTGGGGTTGGTCGGGGTTACTAGGTTGGGGTCCTGCTCTGCCAGCTTGGCTACCACGCCGGAGAAACCGCCTTCCACACCCCATCCGATGGTAGTGAGAATAATCACCAGTACAGCAAGCAGAAGCATCATGAAGCCTTGCACACCATCGGTGAGAATGTCGGCATGAGCGCCGCCGAGCACAACGTAAATCAGCAGGATAAACGTGGTAATGCCGAGAGCCCACGCGGCGTCCAATCCCAACATTATCTCGAACATCACCACACCGGATACCAACTGACCGGCTAGATAGAAAAACAATACCAGCGATATCAGTGACACCAGCAGACGCATGGTGTCGGATTGATAGCGATCGCCGAGATATTCTGGAATAGAGCGATTCCCAAAGCGATTACCCGATGTCGCCACCAAGCGCATGGAGATCAAAATGCCGACATAAACGCCTACGGGATACAGAAAGTGCATCCACAGAGTGGAAAGCCCCCACTCATATGACATCGCGGGGCTGCCCAAGAAAGTGGCACCACTCGCGGTAGATGCGGCGAACGCCAGAGCAAGAAAGATGGGCCCGTAGGCGCCACGTGCCGTAGCAAAATCATCCGCATGTTTGATCTGGCGTTGGGCGTAAACGCCTATGCCGACCATCAAACTCATATAGCCGAATAGAAAGATCCAAGACCAGGTAATCAGACTCATAAAACGCTCCCTCAAGTCGCAACATTAACCTGAATTGGATCGGTTTGGGGTGTTGACAGGCGTTTTTGTAGATTTCAAAAGGCTCACATCAAGCGTTTTGATGTATTTTCTTTATCGAGAAAAAGATCCTGCGTTTCAGCAATGGAAGGTTAGGACGATTTGATTCGTCACCATTAAGGGTGAAACCGCCTCGTTCAACTGATCTGCACAGCAGGCGTTGCGCGAGTGAGATTTTATCTGGGTTCTTGCTCCCTCACTGCTTTGCCTACCGCCTTGATCGCATCGAATTCTGCCCGTCGCTGAGCCAACTCCTCGGGCGACAGTTTCGCGACGTTGCGGAAATTTTCCTTCCACTGTGCTTCTTGTGGCCAGCGTAGGGGGGACGTCACCGTGGTACGCGGCTTGATTGCTGTGTCTAGAAGATTCAGAGCAAGCGTTAGGGTAGTCCGTTGTGATTCGACGTCGTGGGGTTTGCCTGCCGCATTACCTAGCGGGAAGTCGCTGAACACGAACCGAGGAACGCCACACTGTTCAACGATATCTTTGGCGCAGCCCAAAACGACTGTGGCTATGCCGTGAGCTTCGAGGTGACGTGCGGCCAAACTGACCGATTGGTGACAGACGGGTCAGTTTGCGACAAGTAGCGCCAGATCAACCTCGTCATCTTCTAGCATGGCCAGCAGATCGGCACAGTCTTGATTGAGTGTGGTGGCTTGACTGCGATTGGTTGGCAGGCCGTAAAAACGCGTAGACAGTTCGCCAACGTCACCCATCGCCGCTGCGCTACGCATAGCTGCTATAGGAAAGTAGCTGCCAATATCCTCGGCAGTGGTGTAGTCGCGGTCATAGCTCACATGGGAGATGCCAAGAAAGTCATCGCGTTTGGCGTCACCGGCATACACCCGATAGAACTTTGCGGCTGCATTGTAAGAGGCACCTGGGCCTTGATCACCCGCCCCGGGCTTAAACGGCGCCGCTGTGGTAACCAGTCCAATGCGACTTTGCCTGACCGGTTTCGTGAGAGGTTGGAACGGTGTTTCGGTATGGCTTGCCCACTGATACGGGTTGTTATAGCCCAGCGCCAAATAGTAGTCGCGCATACGCTGCATGTAGTTTACCGGAGCTGAGTGTTGCGTTGCGGTCATTTATACCGGCGCCAGTCGTGGCAGTTTCGGCTCCCGGGCAGTCGGCAAGTTGTCATCAAGATCGGTGATCAGATCCGCTTTTAATGACTGGCACGTTGGGTCTTCCCAACGATTTACCCGTGAACCAGGATCTTCGGCAAGGTTATACAACTCGCCCTCGGTGCCCGCATACAAAGAGCTCTTGCCATATCGAGTGCAGACCCACTGATCGCGATAAATGCTTTGCAGATTCAGGCTCACTGGGCCGTGCTCGCTCTCCCATTCGGTGAGCACCCGCTCGCGCTTTTGTTCCTGTGCCTGAGTTTCTAAAACGGGTAGCGGGGCGCCTTCGACCCAATCCGGCTCGGCTATGTCTGCGATTTGGCAAAAGGTTTGCGCCAGATCCACATGGCCAACCGGTGCGCTCACCTCGGCTGCACTAATGTTGGCGTTTGGAGCAGGCCGCCAAATTAGCGGTAAGCGCATAAGCGAATCCACATGGTATGCGCCTTTGAATAACAGTCCGTAGTCGCCCTGCAATTCGCCGTGGTCGGTCGTGAATAGAATGTCAGTCTGGTCATCCCAGCCGCGCTTGCGCAGATAGTCAAAAACGCGCCCACACGCCTCGTCAATAAGTTCGTTCTCGATGTGTGTATAGGCGTTGATTTCTCGGATTTGATCTGCCGTCATATCACAGGGCTTGAAGCCTCGCGGCGACTCCAAGTTAGCCCATAGGCTGCCGTCAAAGTAGCCAAGCCAATGTTTCGGTTTATCTTTAAGCATTGCTGCGGCTTTCTCAGCGCTGCCGGGATAAAGCTCGGGCAGCGGCACGTCCCGCCAATCCAAACGTTGCTTTTCCGACGCCGGTGGATCCCAGGGATGATGCGGGTCTGGAAAGCTCATCCACACAAACCAATCTGCATCGTCGGATAAAGTATCCAGCCAAGCCATAGTGCGCTGTGCGACCCAATCGGTGTGATAAAGCTCTTTGGGAATTTCCGTTGGCCAAACCTGCACAGCGCCGGTATCTCCGTTGGCCGCCATGTTCTGCTGACCCTTGTTGGTGACGGCCTGGTAGCGGCGAGCGTCGATGTCTGGGTGCTGCTCGGCCAGCCATAAGTCATAGTGAGAGTGCTGCATACCAAAGTGATTGGCCAACTCCATGTGCTCGAAGCCCCGGTGCGGCCCGGTTTCGCCCAGGGCGGCCATGCGATTTTCGTAAAAGTCATCACCGGAACCAAGCCAAGGTTCAAAATGAGCTTTGCCTACAATTGCAGTTCGATATTTATGCTGTTGTAACCAGTGTGCGATGGTCGGCGTGTCTTCAGGCAGGCTTACCCCGTTCATCCAAACGCCGTGGCTGGCCACATGCTGACCGGTCATGATGGTTGCCCGAGCGGGCATACAAATTACGTTCTGATTGTGCGCACGTCGATAGTTGATGCCGCTGGCCGCAAGTGCGTCGATGGCAGGTGTGCGCGCGACTTTCCCGCCGTTGCAGCCTAACGCGTCGTAGCGCATCTGGTCCGTTGTAATGAAGAGTATTTTTCTACCCATGAACTTTCCTTAAAAAGTAGAAGATATCTCGAATCCAGTTCGCGCCGTCGACTTTTACTACTGCAAGGAATTGCTACCTTATATTGCAGATAGGCTGCTTAATTCGCGGCGGATATCGTTCGTTAGGTGCTTTGTTAGCGCATTATCAGTGATCGTTTGTTTCCGAAAAATCTGTGTTCCACCATTAAAAGGGAAGTTGCAGGCAGTGCAAAAGTGTCTGATCTAACGGCCTTTTGGGTCATAAATTCTTCGCAAACTTCCTGAATCGCGCCAGCCTCACACAGCTTCGCGCTCGTTTCTTTGCGAGATGCCTGTGCATTGTTTAGGAAACCAAAGCTTCCGAATACCGCAAGTGCCTCGTCGACAACAATACCCTTCTGATGCGTTTGCTTTTGTATCAGCGGTTGCAGTGTACATCGCTCTGAAAGCGCAGTCAGGCGCCTGCGAGTCTGTTCATAATCGGGTTTACCCCAACCGCTAACGCTATGAAACGTTACGTCAGCAAAATTGACTTCACGCTGATGTTGTTGCTTCTCTCGAAGCGCGGTGTTTAAAAGTGCTTTGTGTTCCGAGCCAGTGACAACCTGCAAATCTTTGTGACCACCAAAAACCAACCTGCAGCGCTGCAGTTAGAACGGCGATGTCCCCGGCTGTTAAGCAACGCGGTAATTTTTTTGCCCACATTAGCGACGCGACCTAGGTCGCTGATATAGCCCATCGAGTTT
>DJYW01000097.1:15472-24750 GCA_002450255.1 Gammaproteobacteria bacterium UBA6968 | reverse complement strand
CCAAGAACAGCAGGATCTCGCTGCAAGGCTCGCCTCGATGAGCCAGTGGCCAAAGCTTTTGGTGGGTGGCCAGCCTTGGCCAGCCTAAAGCTCAACAAATTAAGCAATGATCGATCAATATCTGGTCGCCGCGTTGGACAAAAATAGCGTGATTGACGTATTCATCGTCCGACTTGGAGAAAAACTGGCGCCAAACTACGCCGACATTGTGCTGTTTACGAAACACGCAAACAAACTCTCGCTTGCTAAAGTAACCGAGCGATCGATTGGCGCACTGGGCTTCCAGGTTTGCCTTGGTCACGATGTCCTTGAGTCGCTGGGTGAAGTCGCGCACGTGTTTGGCGTGGTCGACTTCGTTGGATCCGTCCAGCAGGTTATCCATCATAGGTTCGGCGATCGCGAGTATTTCTGCGTCGGTCATGTCGGTAAGCTTAGACATTTTTTCTCTCTTCGAGCCTATCTGAGTGCTTCGTTCGCTGGTGTTAGCGTGCGCCTTGAGGAGCAGTCTGCAGTCTGCTCGCGCCGTGGCATGTTGCCGGTAAATATGCTGCTTGGCCATAGCCTAATCATCGGCGTTGGTGACGCAAAGCGCGCTCACAGATGCGGAATCGATCGACTTTTCCCGGCTTCGATTTCGCGGTGATCGGTACAAATAGAGTCACTTTGATGGCGTTCCATAATAAGTTGGTCGTTAGCCACTTTTTCATTTTGAATCTTGCTCGGGGCATTGTATGGTTTGCGGCATGACCTATTGCTTAGCTATGTCCCTCGATGATGGTTTGGTGTTCTGTGCCGACTCGCGCACAAACGCTGGCGCCGATCGCGTCAGCACCTACAGTAAGATGCATCGTTTCTCATTCCCGCGAGATCGTGTTCTGGTGCTGTTGAGTTCCGGTAACTTGGCGACCAGTCAGGCGGTGTTGGCGCAAATTGAACGGGATCTAGAGAGCAGTGCTGAGGTCAATCTGAAGTCGGGCGACTACGTCTCGGACATCGCTGATTACGTTGGCGAGTTGCTGGTTAAAGAAAAGACCAAATATTCTAAGCCCAGTGGCCCGGATGCGGGTCTTGACGCCAGCGCGACGTTTATCCTGGGTGGTCAGATCGGCGAGCACGCGCCAGAGCTGTATATGATCTACCCTGAAGGCAATCACATTACCGCCTCGAAAAGTCAGCCTTATCTCCAGATCGGTGAGACCAAATACGGCAAACCCATCCTTGACCGGATCATTCGCAGCGACACACATTACGTTACCGCTATGACCTGCGGCATTGTCTCACTGGACAGCACTATGCGGTCAAACGCAACGGTAGGGCCGCCGCTGGAATGTTTGTTTTATGCTCGCGACAGCCTAGAGCCGCATTGTCGGTATTTTAAGCTTGACGAGAATCATCCGTATCTTGCAAAAATCCGCGAGAGCTGGGACGCCAATGTCAGAATGGCGTTTGACCAATTGCCGAACCTAGATCAAGTGTTTGCAAATGAGTAACGACACGATCTACAAAGCCTAGCTTCTCAGCTACGGTGGTGTTGATCACAAAAGGGTAGGCGTCCTGCAGACCCAAACTCCGATTCATTTCGTTTAACCCGGCACTAACGCTGCGCCAAAGTGTGATTTTCTCTTGAAAACACAACTCGGCAGGATTGATCGGCGCCATGCCCAGCGCGGCGGCGGTTTCCAAACCGTCGTAAATATGCAGGTAATGAGCCCAGCATTCCGCCCAATCCTCCAGCGGATGTGCGCTTGCATAGGGGCTAATAAAGCGTTCGCTCCATGCATCGCAGGGGCCGCATTCGTAAAACTGCTTCAGCGCTATCGCATAGTCCTCGTTTTCTAAACCAAAGCGCTGCTTAAATTCTTCTAGTAAGCCAGAGTCTTTTTTGACAAAGGTCCAAAAATGGTGGCCAGATTCGTGGCGCATATGGCCGAGAACGGTTCGATAGGATTCTTTCGCAGCTTTTTGTTGGGCGATGCGGGAGGTCGTGCTGGCCTCGAGCAAATTGATGGTGATGATGCCGTCCGCATAACCGGTATAGACCATCGGCGTGGACACGTCCGGGTTGTCTCGCTGGTCTTCAAGAAAATCGAATAGGAAACCCTGTTCGGGCGCCTGCCAACCGGTTGCGCAGGGCAGTCCCATCTGTGTCAGCGTGAGCAACAAACGTTTTTTGGCGGTCTCTAGCACCCCCCAGCGGCGAACGTTTTTGGGCGAGTCGAGATTGGGGATATAGCGATTGAACTGGCAGCCGGGGCAGAGTCCCTGCACGGCGTCGGGTGCGGCGAGCCAGTTACATACATCGTAGTGTTTGCCATTGCTGCACAAAACTTTCTGCTGGGTTTCCGCTTGCGTGTCGCTGCACGAAACGGTTGTCTCAAGCGCTTGGTTTAACTTTCGAAAGCTCAAGGTTTCTGGGTCGAAAGCGATTTTAACCTTGCAGGAAAGGCAAACGCGGCTTTCGAAATAGACGGTCGAGTTGCATTCGCACTCAAATCGGTTCACGGCTCACCTCTGTGGAACCAGTGCAACTTAAAGTCATTGTTTACCTGAATCAAGCCCAACTGCAGCGAGTCGATAAACTTGTGGAGCTCCGGTCGGCTTTTGCGGCTGGGATTGGCGCGCCGCAACTTGCGCCGGATTCGATCCACACTGGTAATGGTCTCGTCTCGGTTGGGCAAGCTGCCCAATTCGCGGCGCATTTCTGTTAAGCAGAACATCACTGAGCGCGGGAAGTCTTCTGCATTGAAGAGGAACTCGACGATGGCTTCTTTGTCGACAATTGGCCCAACCGTCCGTCGGTATGCGCTTTTGCCTGATACGGCTTCGAGCAAAGCCCCCCATAAGATCGGATCAATCGAGGCATTGATGCCTTCGCGATCAAGGATATCGCCGGCACCGACGTCAACGGTTCTTGCCGTCATGTCCGCTCGCTCGATGAGACGGCCAAGTTTGATGAATCGGTAGGCGTGGTCGCGGGATTGCGTGGTTTCTAAAAGCCCGCTAATCGCCTGGCAGTGTTTGATGACGTTTTCAAGAAACAAAAGCCGGGTTCGGCGCGAAGAGTACGCATTGGCGTTTGCCGTCGCAAACAGATGTAACTCGTTGATTTGCTCCCAGGCCTCTTCGGGTAGAACGTCACGAGTCGTTCGGACATTCTCGCGCGCGGCCTCAATGCCGAAGGGAATACTGCACGGAACGCTGGCTTTGCCCGTTAAAAACTTATGCACGTTACGCTCATTTTGTTTGGCGTAGTGTTTCTGAAAGTCATCCTTGGCATCCAAGATATCGACCAGCAGCGTCCAGGATGGTTCGGAGCCTAGCGGGATATCCATAATCAAGTTGTTGTAGCAGTTGATCAGGCGTGCCGTGTTTTCTGCGCGCTCCAGGTAACGCGCCATCCAATACAGTCTTTCTGCAACTCGCGACAGCATAGGTTATCGCTTCGCGCCGAAGATCCAAGTGTCTTTACTGCCACCGCCCTGTGAGGAGTTAACAACCAAGGATCCTTTTTTAAGCGCCACACGCGTAAGTCCTCCGGCGCTAAGCCAGCTGTCTTTGCCCTGTAAAATAAAGGGCCGCAGGTCGAGGTGGCGCGGTTCGACGCTATCTTTGCCGGCGGTTGGCGCAGTGGAGAGGGTAATGGTGGGTTGCGCGATATAGCTTTCAGGGTTGGCTTCGATTAGTTTTGCGAAACGGCGTCGCTTGCTCGCGCTGCTGTGTGGGCCAATCATAATTCCGTATCCTCCTGACTCATTCACAGGCTTTACTACCAGTTTGTCCAAATTATTTAGCACGAACTCGCGATCTTTTTCGTTGCGGCATAAATATGTTTCGATGTTTTGAATCAGTGGTTCCGCGCCCAGGTAGTAACGAATCATATCTGGCACGTAGGCATAAATGGCTTTGTCGTCTGCGACGCCCGCGCCTGGTGCGTTGGCGATGGCTACGTTGCCGGTTTGCCAGGCGCGCATTAGTCCGGGGGTACCTAATTCTGAGTCATCACGGAACACCTCGGGGTCTAAGAATTCTTCATTGATACGCCGATAAATCACGTCAACACGTACGTCTCCTTCGACGGTGTTCATAACGACGATACCGTCGCTGTTTACGGACAAATCGCTGCCTTCCACGAGTTCAACGCCCATTTCCCGCGCGAGATACGCGTGCTCGAAGTAGGCAGAGTTATAAATGCCCGGTGTCAGCACCACGATACTGGGTTTTTTGCGCTGAATTGGTGCTAGGGATGCCAGCATTTTGTACAACTGTGAGGCATAGTCGTCGACGGGCAATACGCTGTGGTTGGCGAATATTTCCGGCATGACGCGTTTGGTCAGCTCACGGTTTTCGATCATATAGGACACGCCAGAAGGAACCCGCAAGTTGTCTTCGAGTACATAAAACTGACCATCGGAACCGCGTATGAGATCCGAACCCGTGATGTTGGCCCAGGCTTGGTGTTTGGGCGTGACACCGCGGCATTCTGGTCGATAGTTTGGAGATTTCAGTATCAGCTCGGCAGGCAGAATGTCGTCCGCGAGAATGCGCTGATTGGTGTAAACATCTTGAATAAAGCAATTTAACGCCCGCGTTCTCTGAATCAAGCCGCGGCTGACACGCTGCCACTCAGCAGCGGGGATGATCCTAGGAATAATATCGAAAGGCCAGGAGCGATCAATGTTGCCCCTATCAGAATACACAGTGAAGCTGATCCCCATTTCCTTAACCGCAAGCTCCGCTGTTTCTCGGTAGCGTTGCAGTTCACTTTGGTCGGTTTTTTTGAGCCAGTTGACTATCCGTGCCGCGCCAGATCGTGCGCGCCCAGAATCGGTTAACAACTCGTCAAAGTATTCCTCGGGGGTATAAAGCTCCAGACTGTTCTCCAAGTAAATTCGGCCGTTTATGCTAAGAAATAAGCAAGCCTCGTGCCAGAACTAAATCTACTGATTGCGGCGAGATTGTTTTCAAGCTGAGCCATCAATTCCATCGTGCAGCAGCAGGTGTCTTGATCTTCTTAGGCACTGTTTACGCTTGGTGCTTGTTCTGCCGGCGAGCAGGAACTTGTAGGCGGGCAGTTCCTGCACAGCAGCCGCAGACGTTTTGATGCTTACAACACCAGTTCTGGGAGCAGGTAAGCGTCGAGAATGCCGAGTGGCCCGAGTACGGCATCGACCTTGCTCCGATCTGATGACGATAATGATTCGATCTCTTTTTTAATGTGGCAACGAGAGACCTCGCTGTATTTGAGCGAGCGCATTTTGATGGGGCCGTCACCTAGATCGACTTCGCACCATTTTTCGCCTTTGCCAAGCGCTTCTCGCGAAACCCTTAAGAACTGGTGATAGGTCTCGCGCATGTGATCAAAAAATGGGTTTAGTGTTTTGGGCAGCCGGTCTTCAGCGAGATAGTCTGCGGCGTCGCTGGTCGCGTTGAAGACGCGCTCCATGTGGCCCAGCATTGCCGGTGCGCTTGCTTCTATCCAACTACGTGGTTCCGGGTCTGCTGCGATATGTGCGGTAAACAGTCCTGCGAAACTGAAGTCGCCAAGGCTGGCACGGTCGCCTAGTAAAAAAGCGTGTTCGCTATAGTGTGCGTCGGCGTGCCGCATTAATTGTTCGAAGTCGGCGCGCACGGCGGCTGCCTGATCCGGTCCGCAGCCTCGGTTTGCGCAGGCTTTCAGGCCGAAGTTGTCCCGCACGTTGGTAATGGTTGTCACGGCCTCCTCTTGTTCCTCGGGCGTGAGCGCTTCGTGCATAAATTTGCCCATGGCGTTAGCGTAAAAACCCAATGCGACGACTGCGATGTTGTCTGGAAAGCACCAGCGGCTACATATGGCGTAGCGCCCGAACCATTCATCTGCCCAATCCTCGAGCAAATGCGCAGCGATCCGTTGCACCGGCGAGGTTGGCAGAATGCGTCGTTCCGGATATTTCGCATTGAGCATCAGGCCAATGGGCGTGGAGTCGTGAATAAACCAGCCTTCCGGGGTTTCCAGACCTGGTATGAAATGCGTGCCCAGGCGCGCCTCAACGGCTTCCCTACTCGCCGCGGTTTTAAGCTTAAACTCATAGTCCAGGCCCTGGTAATTGAGCATGGCCTGGAGCTTGCGAGTAAAAAGGCTGTGTTCTCCGCCCCATAGCGTATAACGTCCTGCAAACATCCTGCGGTCTCCAACAATTATATTGAGTTTATGGCTTCGTAATTCATGCTTAACGTTGCCTCGCCGTTTTTGCTTCTGCCCGGGCGCCTTATTGCTGTTTATCTCGGCCGCCGCGGATAGCGCGCATTCGGTTTTTCTAATAGAGCAAGTTTGCGCGCATCCATATCCGCATAAGCCGAAAAATCTGCTGCGGCAAAAAAGTCTGCCGACCAGCTTAACGTATGCGGTGAAAACTTATAAAAAACGGTAGAGCGGGGATCGTTCACGGTCCAGGGTAGCGTGCCGTGAATCAACGCCTCGGTAAAAATAATAGCATCGCCGGGTTTGGCCGCGATTCGGCTAACGCAATCGTGGACGCCTTTAGTCAAATCCTGCCAACCTGCGGGCAAATCCAAATTGGCCTTGTGAGAACCGGGAATACAAGCGAAGCCGCCGCCATTGGGATGCGTGTCGTAAAGCTCAAAGCTAACCGTGGTCAGTCCGTTATAAAGCGAGTTGTTTGCAAATCGGTAAAACCCTGAGGTGCCGGCCCAGCCGCCATGGAGCTGACCGCCGGCGAAACCGTTTGTGACGTGGGTATGCACATTGATGTGGTCGAGTCGGTAGGTTGGTAAGGGCGAATCATGGCGCTTTGCTCTGGCGCTTAGTAGCTCCGGATTGCCAATCAGATTTTCTAAAATAGGGGCCAGCACCGGTAGATCCAGTAAGTCGCGCCAAATCGCATCCCAATGCAGAGGGCCCTCTGTTTGAGGCACCGGTGGAAATTGTTCGGTCGGTGCTTGGATTGTGGTGCGCAACCGATCAATTTGTTCTGCGCTTAGTACATCGGGTACGACGATATAGCCGAGGACATCAAATAGATATTTTTGTTCAGGGCTCATGTGCTTCCCTTGAAGTGAGTCGGCGTCTAGTCATGCTTAAACACTTTGCTCTTGCTCTCGCATCTGCTCTGCGGTTGGCTTTTGGCGGGCGTTTAATTGGGCTGTGCTTACAGCCTGCGGTTTTGCGAGCAAGCCTCGCATGCTCGAATGCTCCCGCCGAGACTATACAACTTCTCCAAAACCCCGGATAGGCGCTGAGTACCCGCGCAGCCAGTCTAAAGATCGGTTGGTTCGCTTGCGAAACACGCCGATGCAATGAATAGTGTGCGTGACCAACAAAAGCGACGTCTGTGAACCATATGACCGGGTTTACGGGCGAGCGCCTTGCCGCGCTGATTGCAGCACGACTCGCCGCGCTATTTGTCGCCCTTGTTGCGGCAATTATTGCCGCGTTTACCGGAGGATTAATCCATGGCATCGGAGCATCAATCAGAAAACAATCAACATGCCGTGGTGAGCACGCATCAGCAGGCGATAATCACGCGTATTTGTGAGCAGCTATTTGTCGACTATGCGCGGCATCTCGATTTCAGAGACTACGACCGGTTTGTCGATCTGTTTGCACAAGACGGCGCATTGAATGTGGCGGGCAAGCTTCAGGGCAAGGAAAAGATTCGACGCGCCATGAGCCGACGCACTGATGAACTTCGTTCGCGGCACGTGATTACGAACATCGCTATCGATGTGCTCAGCGAAACCACTGCGAGCGGTATTGCCTATTTATCGTTATACCGACATATCGGTGCCGAGAGCCTGGTGGACGAACCCGTCATGCTGCGTGGTCCGGCTGCAATAGGGCATTACACCAATTCGTTCAAATTAACCGTAGATGGGTGGCGCATCGCCTCCTGCGATTTAGACTTTGCGTTTCAGGACCCCAGTCATTTCCCGCCCAGCTAAGCCACCAAAGCGGCGATTCGGAAACACGATGTAGCGATTGCCAGCCGCTGCTGACGAAAGTTATCTGGCGTAACATTCGCTGCAAGATCAGGCGGATTCGATGACGCCGAAAGCCAAGCTTCCTAGGCCAAAAGCCTGGCAGCCGATTCATCGCGCGGCCAAAATCGAAGAAGAATACGGCGCCACTGTTGCGTTACTGTTGTCGGATGAAGCGGGTTATATCGCGCGTTAGCCAATTCCCGTGGACGGTGGATATCTAGCAACCTAGTGGGTTTGCGAGGTTCCCCAGAAACCAGTTACTCGCGTATCATTCGAGCCAGAGCCGTTACATTTTAAAGCGCTATCAACAGTGAAAAGGCGAGTACAAAAATTAGTACATAGGCTGCCAGAGCCCAGTTCAAAGCCGTTATAAAATCTGGTCGGGACCAGCTAATCCGTTTCAAAACACTGCTGGCTGCGTTACGCCGAAGGTGCAAAGTCGGCCGCTACAGTTCAGCGACAGGGGGTAAATATGGAAGCAAACTTAAAAAAAATTGAAGCGGATTTCTTTTATCGAAAACCGCTTCGGCCAGACGAAGCAAAGCCTGCCTTTGGATTGAGTGCGCCTGATCCAGATCGGCCGGACCACGAAGCGTTTCGTAAAACGGTGAACGACGCGCGCGGTGAGCATCACGAGCTAAGTGCTGCGGGCTTTAAATTGCTGACGCACGACTCCGCGGTCACTGATTTTTACGACGAAGCGGATGTGCTGGCCCGTTACTATCCTGAAATGCAGAAACTCGTTGCCGCCGAGATCGGTGCGCATGCGGTACACATACAATCGCACATTGTGCGTAACGAAGCAGAGGCAGTGAGCGGAAAACGACTCGGTGCACACCGCTTGGTGCATAACGATTTTACGCCCCAGTTTCAGGAAACGATTCTGCCGTTGTTGGAAACAGCGGAACGCGTTCCCAAGAGAATTGCCGTGTACAACCTGTGGCGTCGATTTGACGCGGACGGATTGGATGCGCCGCTGGCGCTATGCGATTCGCGTACGGTTTCCAAAGACGAACTCATCCCTACGGACTTGCACAATTATGGTGGTGGTGAAGGGTTTCAGATTGAGATTTATCAATCGAGTTTTGCCGATCAGCACCAGTGGTACTTTTATTCCACTATGCAGCGCAATGAAGTGCTGATGTTCAAAACTTACGACTCTGCTGAGGCCCCGTTTCTGCCAACGCTGCACAGTGCATTTGACGATCCTCGAGTTAGCGGTCAGACCGTCACGCCGCGTGAAAGCATAGAAGCCAGAGCGATTTGTTTTTTCTTCTAAATTGCGGTGCCGGCTGGTTGCG
>DJYW01000097.1:11042-15124 GCA_002450255.1 Gammaproteobacteria bacterium UBA6968 | reverse complement strand
GGCCGATCATGAGTGCGTAATTGGTGCAAAACAACGCAACCGACTCACGTAACGGTCTGTGCCGCTAAACCGTGGCGTAAAGCCTTCTTGATTCGCACCAAAATAGAGCATTTTGGTTATTTTGGTGCACGGTGCCGGTTTATACGATTATGGCGCTTGCGACGCGAATCTGAGCAGCAAATATCGATCCATTAAGCGCATCGCCTCAACCTAATCGCTGCCGCGAGTCAGCTACCCAAACACATCGACCGCTTTAGCGCGCGTTACTAAATTTGCTATTCGCCTTAAATTGCCTGCCCGGGGCGCCTGACTTAGATATTTGTTTCGGTCACTTATCCGGTGAGTTTTGCAGGTGGCGAGGCCGGGAGGTCAGGTGTCAATTTGCCATTTAGCTGTTGGCTAAAATGGGTAGCAAGTGACGAAAAACAGGCAAGCTTGCACCGTTGTATTGCCGATTTTTTGACCTCTAAAATCTTACTATATCTAAGTCATTGAAATATATAGATATTAAAAGTTGGCATGGTGATTGCTTTAATATCGGCGAGCGCCCTGGTTTCATTCCTCTCTCCTCCCCACTCCTATCCCCAAGTGGAAGCCAGGGCCGCTCACCCCCTCTTAGCCGGGCCGCTGGCCTTAGTCCTTGAATCCTCAGCCCGCTAGTCAGTTACTCGATACCCAACTGGTTCGAGATCATCCAACCCGCAGCAAAATCCTGCATGAGGCATCTTGTAGTAGCGCCACGGACACTAAAGCTTAAAGAGCCAAGCTTGCCCGTCTCGCGCTGGAAAAGCGGACCCAGAGTCCGCCTTACGTATTCAGTAGTCCCAGCGCATAGTAGGAATCGACGGTATCGCGGACAGTGGTTTCGATATCGATGGTCTCTAAATCCAGTTCTTGCTTGGCGAGTAGACAGTAGGCACGCGGTGCATCGTAAGTGGCCTGTTCAGGTGCGTCGCCAGCCATCGGTTCTCCGCCAACGGTCTCGACCATTGGAAACAGGCTTTCCAACAGCGCTTGTAGCTGCCAGGTAAACAGTTCACCGCTGCGGTCCGCTGCGGACAACACATAGCGGGAGCCGTTGCTGCCAACGGTGGTTTCGATGCAGAGACGATGCGCACGTGCCACATCGCGCACGTCTACCGCATTCCATAGCATGCGACCATCACGGCCACCGCGATAGGCGCGGCCTTGCATCATGTACTTAATATGATTTTGCCAGCTCCATGGCTGATCGTGATTGCTTGCTAACAGCGGTCCGATAACATGTAGCGGCAAAATCGCCAAGGCTTCGAAGCTGCCGGACGCGGCTGCTTCCGCGTAAATAAACTTCTCCGAATTAGCCTTTGCCATGGCATAGGCGATATCGCGATTTTTTGGGATTTGCGCCTCGCTCCAGCGCCCTTTGTAGCCCTCTATATTGTCGCCACACCAATCTTTTTCCGTAAACACATAGCCTGCTGGACGTGGATGGCCCACGGCAGCAAAAGACGATGTGAATACAAACCGCTTTACGCTGCCGGATTTTTTTACCGACTCGATCACGTGTTTATTTTCAGTGAAGCAGCCGTCGTAGACTTCTTGAGGACTTTCTTTGTTGAAGCCCACGGTGGCGCCAGCGTGAATGACCGCAGCACAGCCTGCGAATGCCTCGTCGTAACTGCCTGGTGCAAACAAATCGGCTTCGTATAAGGTCAAACTTCCGCGGTAGTCCTCGTTAACGAGGTCGCGCAAGTGATCAACTTTCGCTGGATTACTTTGGTCGCGCACGCATGCGCGCACAGTGTAGCCCTGGCTAAGGCAATCTTCGACGATCCACGAACCGATATAGCCGCTTGCGCCGGTGATGGCGATAGGGCCGTCTGCTGGTGATACTGCAAATTGGTGTGATGACATAGCGCCTCCCCTAAGCTGTCTAATACGAGCAGGATGCTACAGCGGATTTGCCTGGGCAGGTAGTGTCGTGGCTCACCAATGCAAGCTCAGCATTGCATAGGAATAGCCGTATCGGCTTGTTCAAGCCACGCATCGATTCAGTAGCGTAGTTCGTTGTGGTGCTGCCTTAAGCGGGCTCGTGCGCCCAGATGCTTCGGTAATGCGGGTGGCAAGCGGTGCTTGGTGCCATGGGGCTGTCAGTGTAACCTCTGGATTAAAACTCGGGTGGGGACCCATATATGACAGATGCCACGGAGAAGTCGCAGGACCGGGCAGGGCTTACTAATTTTCAATTAGCCAGTTATTCGGCGTTAACGATGCCGATGGCTGCTATGGGTATGCCAATCGCAGTATATCTACCACGGTTTTACTCCGAAGGTTTGGGCTTATCGTTGGTTACGGTAGGTCTTATTTTCACCCTCGCCCGCATCTGGGACGTGGTGACCGATCCGCTGATGGGCGTGCTCATCGATAAATACGACACTCGCTGGGGTCGCCGCAAACATTGGATCGCGCTTTCCATTCCGCTCTTGGTGGTCTCGGTCTGGATGGTGTTTTTACCGAACCCTAACGATGTCTCCGGCCTGTACCTAACGATATGGCTGATTCTTTTGTACATAGGCTACACCATGCTGGTTATTGCGCATTTGTCATGGGGCGCGGAATTATCGGCAAGCTATGACGATCGCTCCAGGCTGTTTGGCTGGCGCGAAATATTTACCATTGCAGGCATGTTGATTGTGCTGGCTATTCCGGCCTTCCTGGAGCAAACCGGGCACGACGACCAGATAATCAAGGTCGGCAGTATGGGCTTGTTTTGCATTATCTTTTTCCCACTCTTGGCTGTGCTCACGCTGCGTTACGTGCCGGATAGTCGAGCGGCACCCGTGCAGGCCATACCCTGGCGCGAAGCGGTCGCCGTTGTGCTGGGCAATCAAATGATGTGGCGCGTGCTGATTGCAGATTTGGCTTCGGGTTTTGGGGTGGCGGTGTCCGGTGCGCTATACATTTTCGTTGCCAGCTTTTACTTCGAGCTTCCGTCGCACGCGAGCATTGCGCTGCTGTTCTATTTTCTGTCTTCCTTTGTCGCGATGCCTATGTGGCTAAAGCTGGCCTATTCCATCGGTAAAGATAGCGCCCTAAAGGTTGCCTTGATTTACGGCGTGGTCGCTAATCTGTTACTGATTCCGTTAGCTGAGCCTGGCAGCGTCGCAGTTTTGTGGGGGTTCACCATTGTATACGGCATTGCGTTTGGGGCAGCGCCAACACTGTTGCGTTCCATGATGGCGGATCTCACGGATTACGACGAACTGCAGTCCAAGCAAAAACGTGGCGGATTATTTTTTGCGTTGCTCACTACTACTAATAAGCTTGGCGCAGCCATTGGTGTCGGGGCGAGTTTCACCGTGTTAGAGGTCATGTTTGGTTTTGTGCCCGGCGCGCAGAATAGTCAGACAGCAATTGATGGTTTGCTTTACACCTACGTCGTTGGAACGGTTTTGGGTTTATTTATTGCGGCGCTGCCGCTGTTCGGCTATCCGCTGAACAAAGGCATGCATGACGATATTCTCGCCAAGTTGCGGGCGCGGGCTACGCAGTCGGCACAAGCCGGATAGTGGCATCGGTGCAAGTCTCGCTCGATTTGCCAAATAGCAACTCAATAAACCTGTCTGCCCAGCCGTACTTGGCTCGGCGCAGACGATGCATTAGATCGTGCGCTGCCTCATCGAGGGTGGCGTGGTATTGCAAGGTGCGCTGGTCTCGGGTAAGGGTGATGATTGGATCTTCGCTAAGCTGTTGTATCCAGGAAGCGCTTTTGTCGCCGTGCTCAATCCATGCGACATTGGCGATCGCGCTGTCCTCAACAATCCACAGGCGCACCTTTCGTGTTTCGTTAGGTGCTACGGATTTTTCCAGGATGACCACCTCGCCACCTAATTCTGAGGCTAAATAGAGACTGCCGGTGTGAGCAATAAGCAGCAAGAAGCTAAAACCGACGGCCTTCGCAGCGATCCGCAGCCACTTTCTGGTACCGATGTTTGTTGTGTCCATAGCCTCAGCCATCAGCGCCCCTGTTTGTTTTGAAAAACGAGTTATATTCGTGAACTGTCCGAGTAAAGCACAGCTCGCCTTTTATTACATCAAAGTGG
>DJYW01000097.1:8617-10648 GCA_002450255.1 Gammaproteobacteria bacterium UBA6968 | reverse complement strand
TAAGATGAACGCGGGGTGGTGCACCGCGGCAAATATATTGCTAGGTAACGTTGCGCTCGGATGGGGTCACACAGGTTGGTCGGTTACTAGTAGCCTTCGGCGAGACTCGATTCCGTAACAGCAGTCGTACAATGGCTTAGCGACTGCCGTCTTTGGGACTTGCCCAGCACACTGGGCGGTTGCGGCGTTAAACCGGTTATACTCAAAATTTACACCAAGCTGGAGAGAGACATGGATAGTCTGGTTTCAGGGCATTGCGACGAGCGCTTTGCAGCAGTGGCGGACGCATTCGCGGCAAATTTGCAGAGCGGCGCAGACTTAGGCGCGTCCGTAGCGGTAACCTATAAGGATGAATTGGTGGTCGATTTGTACGGCGGCCATTTGGACGAAGAGCAAACTGAGCGATGGCAAGCCGATACATTGGTGAACGTCTATTCCACCACCAAGACCATGTCTTTTCTGTGCATGTTGATCCTAGCGGATCGCGGTGAACTGGATTTCTCTGCAACGGTTGCGACCTATTGGCCAGAGTTTGCAGCGAACGGCAAACAGGCGGTTACCGTTGAGCACCTGATGAATCACGCCGCCGGGCTCTCTGGAATGGATGAACCGGTTACGTCGGAAGATGTTTACGACTGGGACAAAATAACCACCTTACTCGCTGCGCAGGCGCCATGGTGGAAGCCGGGCAGTGCGCCGGGTTATCACGCGCTAACTCAGGGGTTTTTGCTTGGTGAGGTGCTGCGTCGCATTACTGGTGAAACTATGGGTAATTTCTTTGCGAGGGAAGTTGCTGACAAGCTCGGCGCAGAGTTTTACATAGGCGTCCCGGATGCCGCGCTGCCGCGCGTTGCCCATTTGATTCCGCCTCGCGACACTCGTCTAGGCGCAGCTGCCGAAGCGGCTGGCGCTGAGGGCATTGCCGCGCGTACATTTGCTAATCCTCGCGGTAACGCCAAAGACAGCTGGACACTACCCTGGAAAAAAGCGGAAATCCCTGCCGCTAACGGACATAGCAATGCGCGTGGCGTGGCGCAGATCCATTCGGTTCTGGCGAACTTTGGCGAGTCTAAAGGGGTGCGGATATTGTCCGAGGAAACCGCAAGAAAGGTCATGATTCCGCGTTTGGAAGGCGATGATCAAGTTTTGCAAATGCCTGTTCGATATAGCCTGGGATTTTGTTTGCCACCCGGCGCTGACATCGATCGCCGGCTTTGTTTCTGGGGCGGATGGGGTGGCTCAAATGCGGTGATCGATCAGCAGAATCAGTTGTCCATGTCTTATGTAATGAACCGAATGCATGATGGATTGATGGGTGATGAGCGCGGCTTATCCCTGTCCGGCGCGATCCTCGGCTCGATGCAGGCATTACGCTAACGATAGGGATGAGTCTTGCGTTAACTGCGGCGTCTCGGCGGAGATAGGCTTGAAGTGAGCGGGACGCTTGCGTGGACTTGGTGCAGGTAAACACTGTGCAAGGGTCTCGCGTGGTGGTCAGGGTTGTCAGCGGTAATGCCTTATAGGTGGTAAATGCGAGCCAGGCATCGTCTTGCTGGGCTGATCCTGCCCCAAAGGAGTGGCTCGCCACTGGGATGTCCGCTTCAGAAACGCTTTACCAAATCCACAAGCAGCCACAGCGCGCAGGCAATAAGCGTCAACCCAAATAGGCCGTCTAAGCGATTTAACTGCGCCTGAATCAGGCGGTTGGCCTGAGGAAGCGTGACAACGATCGCAATTAACGCATACCAGCCTGCATCGATTCCGCCAGCAATGATGGCAACTGATACCTGATCTGGTAACGGCATATTTGAACTAACGAATTGACTGAAAACTGCGAGGAAAAAAACCGCGATTTTGGGATTCAGGAATACCAAAAGAAAGCCCGCTCCCGCTGTTCGCAAGCGTGTCTCTGTGGCTATCTCAGTGTGTGTGACTTGAGCTGATTGAGCCGCCGCCTCTGGTGAAGCCGAAGGATTATCTAACCACGCCGAGCGCAGCATATTCACCGCGAGATACAACAGAAATAATGCA
>DJYW01000097.1:5888-8324 GCA_002450255.1 Gammaproteobacteria bacterium UBA6968 | reverse complement strand
CATATTCACTGCGAGATACAATAGAAATAGTGCACCAGCCGCCTGCAGCAGCAACGACACGGCCGGTAGCGCCGCCAACATTGACGCTAGTCCCAACGTGACCGCGCCCGCATAGAAGAGAATGCCGCAGCCGTGGCCCAGCGCCACCCAGAAGCCGGCATGACGACCCTCTCGCAGTGCCGTTTGCATGACCACCGCCAAACTTGGACCAGGGCTCGCCGCGCCAGCAAATAGAATTAGCGTCAGAACAAGCCAATCGTCCCAACTGTTAAGCAACACAAGGCGTCACCGATTGGTTCG
Source organism: Gammaproteobacteria bacterium UBA6968 (assembly GCA_002450255.1). GTDB lineage: Bacteria > Pseudomonadota > Gammaproteobacteria > Pseudomonadales > Azotimanducaceae > UBA4421. The sequence goes on along the minus strand of DJYW01000097.1, from coordinate 8,024 downwards.
GATAAGGGCTGAGTAGTAAGCGGGATGTTGTAGCCATCGGTGCTGTCTTAACCAGCACGCTTACCCGCTGCCACGGCGAGCTTTGATCGATAAGGTTCGACGCAAGGCCAGACTTCAAAACACATATGATAAGAACCTAGGGTTCGATGTGCTCGGCGATCCAGGCAAGACAACCATTGCACAAACAGCCCTCAAAATGATCGCTCAGATAGCTTAGTTGAGCAGACGTGAGCTTGATGGCTAAGCAATCGCAGGTTGAGATGTTGCCCACTTTGCAAAGAAAGCTCTGTTTGCAGCGTGGACAAATTGAAGGTTCGTGCTCTGGCATGGCGCTACTCTAGCGAAAAGAGGCCCTGGGGACTACCTAGCGGGGTGGGGAGGGATGGAGATAGAAAACTCCCCAGGGCGAGCCAGATGATCAGTCACAGCGAGTGTAAAGAAAGTGCTCTGTGCGCTTAATTGTCTTCACAGAATTTCGATCTTTTGACATTACTTTTGACGCAATCTATACAGATGCAATAAACAGACGGAGCACGGCGCGATGAGTAACTGGACACATGGAGACATTCAGGCGAACGGTATTTCGATTCACTATGTAGAACAGGGTACGGGGCCGCTTGTATTGTTCTGCCACGGCTTTCCTGAATCCTGGTATTCGTGGCGTCATCAAATTCCCGCGGTTGCCGCAGCTGGCTATCGAGCGGTTGCGCTGGACATGCGCGGCTACGGCCAAACCAGCCAGCCTGAATCAGTCGATGCTTACTCACTATCGCACTTGGTGGGCGACGTCGTTGCGGCGGTAACCGCATTGGGAGAAAGCGAAGCTGTGGTTGTAGGTCATGATTGGGGTGCGCCTGTGGCTTGGAACGCAGCGCTAATGCGGCCAGACGTGTTTCGAGCCATCGCATGCTTGAGTGTGCCGTTTAATCCGCCGTTTAGCCTGCCGGAAGGCATGGACCTCGATATGGTCATGCAGCAGATGGCTGGCGACCGCAATTACTATCGGCTTTATTTTCAAGAGCCGGGTAAGGCTGAAGCAGAATTTGAAGCCGATTTAGCGCGCTCTATGCTCGGATTTATGTACAGCATTTCAGGCGACATCATCGCCGATGGCGTGCACACAGAAGGGTGGGACGGCCATTTTCCGGGCGACGAAACCTTACTTGACCAACTCGTGGTGCCAGCGCAATTGCCCGCTTGGTTGACGCAGGCTGATATCGACTTTTATGTCGGTGAAATGCAGCGCAGCGGTTTTCGCGGTGGTGTGAACTGGTATCGTAATATCAAAAAAATTCCGAGTATTTTGGCACCGTTCGTTGGGGCCACCATTAATCAACCATCGCTTTACCTGTATGGCGAATACGATTTGATTGCTGGTAACACTGAGGCCGCCATTGCCGCGTTACCAGAGGTCCTGCCAAATCTGCAAGGATTGCATAAGTTCAGTGGAGCAGGTCACTGGCTGCAGCAAGAGCGCCCTCGGGAGGTCAACGCGGCACTGCTCGATTGGCTCGCCGCGCTGGATAGATAGTCCCTGCGCGAGATCGATAGTGCGCCTAACAGTTAATATCATCTGTCAGCATAATGGGCTGGTTGGATTGCTCGTGATAAGTGTTGGATTTGGTTTATTGGTTAAGTTTTCGACCAGTTACTCGACCTGATTTACGGCGTCCCCGCGTGGTAGATGACTTGCGGGCACAGACCAACAGACACATGTCTGGAGACACAGGATAAAATGATAGAAGTTGTCGCAGGCATCGCCTACTCGGCAGAGCGTTTCTTAGTCGGGCTGCGGCCAGCGCATAAACCTCAGCCCGGCGTTTGGGAGTTCCCGGGTGGCAAAGTAGAGGCCGGCGAAACCCCGCAACAAGCTGTGGTGAGAGAATGGCGCGAAGAATTAGGGGTAGACGCGACAGTATGCGGTCCATTGCTACGCCGTCTGCCAGGCGATGGCTTTACCATCTCTTTCTATCCGCTGCGTATTGCCGGGGAACCACAGCCTTTAGAGCATGCCCGAGTGGATTGGTGCGAGTTGTCTGAGTTAAGCCAACTTGCCATGCATAACGAGGACGCGGAAATGGTGCTCTGGTTGAATTCATCGCCTGACATAGTAGCAAGACTGACATAGCAGCAAGA
>DJYW01000097.1:3139-5546 GCA_002450255.1 Gammaproteobacteria bacterium UBA6968 | reverse complement strand
AGACTGACATAGCAGCAAGACTGAGTTAGCCAGCTGGGTTTTGCTGAGCCGGACGTTGTTTACGCTGCTCGGGTTTGTGCTCCGGTTTGGGAGCCTCCGGATCATCTTTTGTGCGTTTCCACTGCGACTTGGCTTGGTCGCTAATTCTTTACGTTTCCGCGACACGCGTTGCAATACTCTGCCGCAATTTTAGTGGTGAGCAATCCAATTGCGTTTTGAGGACATCTTGTGTGCAACTTTGTTAAATTCTTCGGGCTGCTAAGCGCTGGCTGGCGTGCAGCAATACTCCGCTTTTTTATGCTGGCTGCGTTAGTGGGCATGGCCGGTTGTAGTTGGGTGATTCCGAAGTTGTATCCGTTTTATCCGTTGCCGGCACCACAAGGCCCCTATGCAATTGGCACTGAGGTTTTTGAGTGGACCGACCAAAGTCGCTTGGAGTGGTTTACTGATGATCCGCAGGACCACCGTCGCATCGTGGTGCAAGTTTGGTATCCGACGGATGCTGCGGACGCCGCGTCCGCAGCGGTCACATATCCCTATCTGGATCAGCCCGCGCGGCGCATCCGCCCGCTCGCTCGTCAAATGGCTTTGCCCGCATTCCTTATTCAGCATATGCAAACCCTGCAGTCGCATGCCAATTATGGCGCAGCGCCACGCATGTCTGCGCAATCGCGTCCGGTGATTTTGTTTTCGCATGGTTTGGGCGGATGGCGTGCCCAGAATACCGTGCAAGTAGAGGAACTCGTCAGTCATGGCTATGTGGTGGTGGCGGTCGATCACACTTATGACGCCTACGTTACCTTGTTTGCAGACGGAACGGATGCCGAGCATCGCTCCAGTCCCGCAATTAATGGCGAGGCCGAATTTTGGGCTGTGCGTGGCCCGCAGTTGGCAACACGCGCAGCTGATCTGAGTTTTGTGCTGGATCGAATCGAAGCGCTCCAGGCGGCAGGCGCGGCGGAGATTTGGCGTCAGATGGCCATACAAACAGTCGGTGTCTTCGGCCATTCCTATGGTGGCGCGACGGCGGTAATGGTGTTACACAACGATCCGCGAGTTGTAGCGGGGATAGCGTTAGACGGTTGGATGGTGCCAGTGCCAGAAACGGTGATCGAGACTGGATTCGACAAGCCTTTCATTTACATGGGCCAGCCCCAGTGGGACGACGCGTTGAATTATGAAAAGTTGGATCGCATGCTGGCCAAGAGCGAGGCTGCTACTGAAAAAGCGCTGTTGGCGGGGACTAAACACTTTGATTTCTCGGATACGCCGCAAGTGTCGAGCGCTGCGCGACGTTTTGGATTTACTGGCAGCGTGCCAGCGCCGGAATTGAAGACGCAAATCAATTCGACGCTACTCGACTTTTTTAATCGTCACCTGGTTTTTAACAATCGCCAAGCTGTAACGCAGTTAGACCAGACAGATACGCGATAACGTATAGACATGGCTTTGTTTACACAGGCATAAATGGAGAGCAATCGATGAGTAAGCAGACGAAAACTGTGGTTAGCGGACAGCGCACACAGATAAACAATCTATTCCATTCGATGCTTGCAGGCCGCTACGTTCGAATCATCAAGTGGCTTCCTTTGCCCGCGTTATTGCTGGTTGGACTATCCGCTGCGAGTGTCGTCGTGGCCGCGCCAGCTGGCGATCAACTGGCAACGGCAGTGCCGCAACCAGGCGTTGACGCCACGCAAGCGAGTGCAAGTTCCAATGCTACGCAATGGTCGGTAAATGAGCCTGCTTTTGCGGTCGCTGCGCAAACGGTAAAGTTGGATTTGCAGACCGGTACCTGGATGAGTCTCGATGTCGCTCCAGACGGCCGAAGTATCGTGTTTGATCTATTAGGGGATTTATACCGACTGCCGATCGAGGGCGGTATGGCAGAAGCGTTGACAAGCGGCCATGCCTGGGACATTCATCCGCAGATCAGTCCAGATGGAAGCCAGCTGGCCTATACATCGGATCGCGATGGCGGCGACAACATCTGGATCATGTCGCTGACGGACCCTAACGCTCCGCATAAGCAAGTGACTTTCGAGTCATTTCGCTTGTTGAACAATCCTGCCTGGCATCCGGACGGCGAGTATATTGCTGCAAAGAAACACTTCACCACGTCACGGTCGTTAGGTACCGGTGAGGTTTGGCTTTATCACACCGCAGCGAGTGCAAAGTTGCAAGGCTTGCGGGTCATTAAGCGCCCGAGCGAGAGTTACCAGAAAGAATTAGGCGAGCCTGTTTTTGCGCCGGACGGTAAATCGCTGTATTACACGCAGAACGCAACCCCGGGTAACACTTTTATTTACCATGAGGATAGTAATGGCGAGGTCATGCACATCAAGCAATATCACTTTGCCAGTGGCGAAACCAAAGTGGTTGCGGGCGGCCCTGGTGGTGCTGTGCG
>DJYW01000097.1:0-2757 GCA_002450255.1 Gammaproteobacteria bacterium UBA6968 | reverse complement strand
CCGAGTCGCGCTTGTTTGTGCAGGATCTGGCGTCGGGCCAGGAACGCATGTTGGTGGACGATCTGGATCCTGATATGCAGGAAACCTGGGCGGTGCAAGGGGTCTACCCAACCATGGACTGGACGCCGGATGGCCAACAAATCGTCTATTGGGCGCACGGTAAGATTTGGCGCGTGAATGTAGCTGACGGTAGCCGCGCGGTGATTCCTTTCCAAGTGGTTACCGAGCGAAGTATTTATGCGACGCCGGACGTTTCGGTGGCGATGGGTGCGGCAGATTTCACCACGCAGATGGTGCGCTATGCGAAAGCGTCGCCAGCAGGGGATGCGGTCGTATTTGAATCTCTTGGCCGTTTGTATTTGCTGCGCGATGGTGCTGCTCCGCGTCCGCTGTTGACTGACGCGATGAACGCGGGCCATGACTATGCCCCGGTATGGGCGCCAGATGGTCGTACGATATATTTTTTGCGTTGGCATGATCAGGACTTGGGATCGATCCGTGCGGTCCGCGCACGGGGCGGTAAGTCTCGTTCGATTACGGACGAGCCAGGCCACTATGTGGATTTAAGCGTCAGCGCCGATGGTGCTCAGTTATTGCTGCGGCGGCTGGGCGGCAGTCCTCTAACGCATCCCAACTGGGGCAAAAATCCCGGTATTTACACCTACGATCTGGCCGCCAAACGCTTTGACTTCGTTAGTGCGCGCGGCTTCGCCCCACACTTTGGCCCCGATGCCAGAATTTACGCGAGTGAGCGCAGACGCACAGCCAGTGGTCGAGGTAGCGATAGCGCGAAGACCAAACTGATTTCTATGCAAGCTGACGGCGAAGACATTAAAGAGCACGCCGAGTCAGCGCTAGCCAGCCTGATTTTGATGTCCCCGGACGGTGCTGCCATAGCGTTTAAAGAAGGCGGGCGTCTTTTTGTCAGCGCCGCGCCAAGCACTGGGGGAAGTATCCAACTGGGCCCTGTAGCGCCTGATTCGACCGGCCCCGGCGCTTTGCCAACACGTTTAGTCAGCGCTGCGGGCGGTGAGTATATCGCCTGGCATAGTGCTGGGCGATTGAGTTGGTCTGAGGGTGCTGCCTTTAACAATGTGGTCGTTGATGCGCAAATTTGGCAGCCACCGCAAGTGGCTCAAACGGCTACCCCGGCTTCGTTCAGCGCGACAGCGGCGAGTCAGCAAGTTGCCGCATTAACCATCCTATCGCGGGATCTGTCGCAAACTGTTTCTGCTGATCAACCGAAAGGTGAAGTCGCTCTCATTAACGCACGTATCATCACGATGAATGCGGCTAGAGAGGTCATTGAAAACGGGACGATATTGGTCCGCAACAATCGCATTGTGGCTGTTGGAGATGCAGGTAGCGTCGCCATGCCTGAGTCAGCAGTGCGTGTGGATTTGTCGGGCAAGACGGTATTGCCGGGTTATGTCGATGCGCACGCCCATGGTCCTTACGGACGCGCCGGGATCATTCCTCAACAAAACTGGTCTTTGCTGGCGCATCTGGCATTGGGAGTGACCACAGTACACGACCCCTCCAGTCGGGCTTCGGAAGTTTTCGCGGCGGCGGAGTATCAGCGCGCTGGGCGAATTCTTGCGCCGCGCATTTACTCCACTGCGGAGATTGTCTACGGCGCAAAGAGTACCGGTTATGACCCGATTGAAACTCTGGATGATGCGTTAGCAGTGGTGCGACGTCTTAAGGCGCAGGGCGCTATTAGCATAAAGAATTATAATCAACCGCGCCGCGATCAACGCCAGATGGTAGTCGAAGCCAGTCGTCAAATGGGTATGCTCGTCGTTGCAGAAGGAGGTTCGCTGTACCAGCAGGACATGAATCTCATTGTCGATGGCAGTACCGGTATAGAGCACAATATTCCTGCGCTGCGTCTTTACGATGATGTCTTGGATCTTTGGGAGCAGACAGACGTGGGCTACACCCCCACGTTGGTCGTCACCTACGGCGGTTTGACCGCAGAAGATTATTTCTATCAAACCGATGAGGTTTGGAAGCACCCGCTGCTGTCAAGATTCGTACCCCCAACGGTGTTGCAGCCGCGTTCTGTGCGGCGCGTGTCTGCACCGGAAGAAGACTACCGTGATGATGATGCTGCCGCAGCAGCGAAATTGCTGCTGGAACGAGGTGTGAATGTGAACACTGGAGCGCACGGCCAGCGTGAGGGGTTGGCGACGCATTGGGAAATTTGGAGTTTTGCGCGGGGCGGTATGTCGCCGATGCAGTCGCTCGCGACCGCAACCATTCATCCGGCACAGTATCTAGGCATGGCAGCAGATGTGGGGTCGGTTGAAGCAGGTAAGCTCGCGGATTTGCAGATTCTGGATGCAAATCCATTAGATGACATTCGATCCACAGATAAAATTAGTCAAATCATGCTGAACGGACGCTTGTATAAGGCGGCAACGTTGCAGGAAGACATTACGGGGGACGCGACGTTGCAGCCGCTATGGTGGCAGTCGTTGCCGCAGTCTTCGATAAGGTAAGAGTTGGCCGCAGGCGGATGCCAAAGTTCAGGCGTATATCCGTCTATCCACTTAGCAACAGCATTAGCCGCAGTGAAGCGGGCAGGAAAACAGGGCAAGTTGAGGGGCACACGAATGACACCGCAAAATAAACGGGCGATTGGTTGGTTGATTGGTTTTTTTGTGATTCTCAACGGCGGCTTGATCGCCATGTATTATTTGTCGGGTGCGATTTAACCGCCAGAGATTCTTCAAACGCTGAGGGCTCTTTATT
>DJYW01000144.1 GCA_002450255.1 Gammaproteobacteria bacterium UBA6968 | reverse complement strand
ATCAATATCCAACTCACTCTCGGCAGCCGTTAGATAGGCACTGATATCATCAGCTGAGTTTCGCATCGCTGAGGCGTCGGTGGCACTGGCTATTAACGTATCCCCGGTAAATCCAAATAAGTGCCGTATGACTAGCAAACCATCTGCTAGGGCAGCTAGCGAGGCGTTGTTGTCAATATCAAAACTAAAACACCCTGTTCGACAAGAGAACTTACTCAGTGGATCCGTACCGTAAGTGGTCTCTTGTTCATCGCTAAAGCCATCACCGTCATCATCTGAATCAGCATTATTGCCTATACCATCCGAATCAGTATCGATTGTTTCAGACGCATCATTTGGAAAAGCATCAGCGTTATCGCCAACGCCATCGCCATCAGTGTCAACGCTCTCCCCAGCATCTATAGGGTATGTATCAATACTGTCTAAAAACCCATCACCATCAGAATCAGACGCTAACGGATCGAGTCCACGGCGTATTTCATTCTCATCTGATATGGTGTCATTGTCGCTATCGATCGCGTTTTTCGTTAACCGTTTTAATCCTTTAAACACTTTAAAATCGATGAATTCGCCAAACTCATTGCCTGGGTCATCGGCTGGGATCCCATTAGCGGGCCAGAAAAGCAGATCGGGAATTCCATCTCCGGTGAAATCTCTTAGCATCGAGCTGAAGGGCACAATACTTCCATAACTCCAGACGCTTGGATCAAGCACGTTGGGTACTCGAGAATCCTCGAGTTTATAAAATCCTCCACTCTGATTGTTTATGTAGATAAGCGGTAAACGCCGGTATGGGTACATAGTGATATCGTCATAGCCGTCACCGTCAACATCGTGGCAGTCAAAGAAATTTGTATTTGTTTCAACTACTTCGTTTTCGATATGAAGAAGGTCTTTGGTAATTTTGCTGTCTTTAAAACCGAATCCAACGAGTGTATTAAGTGTGACGGTTTCGCTGTCCGTGATGGAGTCCAACTCGCCCCATTTTGGGATAAAAGCTGACGAGACTTTGAAGACCGCGATCGGCAGCGCCTGCGGATACAGCCGGATTGAGCAGGACTTGGCGTAGGAGGAGCCGCCGCCCTCCAAGCTGGCATAACCATTGATATCTACGACAGCCGCGGAGCCATACTCGGTAGCATTCCAGCCTAGAAAACTTATGTCGCCAAGGCTTTCATAGGGTTTTGCGAGTTGATCCTGGAGTCGCCAAACGCTGCTCTCTCTTTGGTAAGCGTAAATGCCGAACATATCTGGATAGTTAGCATTTCTAAGCAGGAGATCTGTGCCTGCGTCCGATCCCTGGGAAAGAAACTCGAATGCGTTGGGCGGGATTTCGATACCCTGTGCCGCCACTTGCACAGGTTCATTGGCTTCGTTAAATCGCCATAATTCCGCTGCGAATTCGCCGCTAAAGCCGTTGCCTGTCACGAATTGCCGACCCATTTGATCCACGCCTACGCCGAGACTGTGATACCAACTTGGCGTTCCAAATAATTTAATTTCGTAGCCGGAAGTTGTAGAAAGAACCGCAGCAAGTTGGGCACTCAAATGATTTGAATCTTCAACCTTTCGTGCATCTTCCCAATTCATTGCGAATACAAGATCTTGTTGCTCGTCGCCATTAAAGTCACCTTTTACAACATGCCTGGAAGCACCGCCGAGGCTCGGTTTGTCCTCACCCATAATAAAACGGGTCTGGTCTGTAAATGATCCGTCTTCAGCCTGCACAAAAATCTTGAGAAAGTTGGGCGGCGGACTATTCAAAAGATCTCCGCTTAGGCCTTCAAGGCTCGACCAAAAGTGGAATACCAAATCAATTCGTCCATCCGCATTAGCATCTAGGGTCGAGACCACGACTGGGTTGTACCCTTTGTATTCACTGTATCGAAGGGGAATACTTTGGCCAGACTCTTCAAAATAAGTGGATGCATCAGCACTAGATGATGAATATGCCGCGCATACAATCAGGGTTCTTAGCAACATTGCGCTTAGCAGTTTAGATGAGAATAGACTTTCCAAATTGAATCTCTTACCGACGTAGAATTGGTCAACACTCTAAAAGAGACCGTGCCCAATTAGGAGAGTTGTGTTGAGCAAAGTGGCGACTCTTCTGCGCAAAACGAAAGCTTTATTTGTACCCAGATAGATTTTCATAAGCTATCAGGGATAGACCTGAGTTTAGAGGCTACTCTGCACTTCGGACAAAGCCCTTGTCTGCTCCACCAATCTCCAAATGCCACCAGATCGGAACTTTTGCGTTAGCATTGTGCCACTCAGCGGGGACATTGATTTTGGCCAAGGATGCTGGTTGCAAGCTGGATAGAACAATACACACCTCTTCAGGGTAGCGATCGTTCAAAACTCCGATTGGAGAGCCACAAGTCTTACAGCGCCCGCGTTTCGCGTGTTTCGAAGACTGATAGTACTGAAGACGCTTGTGCTTGCCAGTAAACTCTAACGCCCCCTTGAACGATACCCATGGCACGGTCGGCGCTCCAGCCCAACGCTGACACATTGTACAGCTACAAGTATGCGGGGCGAATGGTTCTGCCTTGATGCTGTATTGCGTGTCTCCACATAAGCATCTGCCTTTGAAAGTGGTCATAGAAAGCCCTCCTCGCTAACATTTAGAACCAATATTTTGCCGCTCGAGAAGTGTCACATCCTGCAACAGAGTCTAACGAAAAGTATATATTAGTTGATCGTTGCATCAGTTATAGAGGCGTTGAATTCCTAACGACTGCTGCATCGACGTCCACATATCCTTTCAATCGAAGCGTAGCGAGTTGCGGTATGATCCTCCTCGCAGCTGGAAGTTACCATCAAAGCTTAATGTACCCGTTGTAATTTACGATGGCATTTGCGCGCTAAGTTCTAGAATTCAAAGTCGATTGCAACACCGCTAAACAGAACCTACCAGCTACAGATCGTCGTTCTATTTGTTTGTGTATTGGGTCGTCAAGTTGCTTCGTCGAGATGGCGTTAGTTTGACTGAGGTGTCGAAGAATCTAGCAGTGTGCTTGGGAGGCTATCGATTCAACCACAGGCAGCTCAAAAGGCGGGGTTCGTATCAGTTACAACAACGAGCCGGCATTGGCGTTTTTCACCCCCATATTTAGGCAGTGTATGTTTGCGGCTCGCGCACCAATTCGGCGCAGCCTTAAAAAAATTGACGAAAATCGCGACTTTTTGGGTCACAAAAGTGATGAGCGCAATAGTAAATGAAATAGGTTGGCCGCTGGCCTTGTGAGGGGCTAACTCTCGATGTATCTTTTTGGCCGAGGGAAATAATGTCAGGGTGAGGACTGGGTTTTACGTCAACAGCAACTGTTGCAAGTGAAAATAAAAAAAGAATTTCTACGGAGCAAAACACCAGCATGAGTCATCGGCACCTAATAGAAGGGAACCCGGTTTTAGTAGTTGTAGATATTCAAAACGGAGATCCTCCGTCGGCAGGCATTACGCCGATCCCGCACATGCCGAGTGATGGCTCTTGGATCGCCAATGCAACCCAACTTATTCAAGGTGCGAGGGACGCTGATGTGCCAGTCGTTTTTATTCAAGAAGCGCATCGCCGAGACCTTATCGACTTTGGCAGAGAACTCGACGGAGTCGAGGGCGTACATTTGCTCGAGGGCGATCACGGCACTGAAATCCGCCCCGAAATCGGCATGACTGAAAACGATTATTTTATCAAAAAACGCCGATATTCCTGCTTTTTTGGGACGGACTTCGAGTTACTGATGAAAGGACTTGATGCAGATACACTGATCTTTATTGGTGGGCTAACAGACGTTTGCGTTCACTATTCTTTTGTAGATGGTCATCAGCACAACTATTTTTGTCGGGTTGTTGAAGACAGCGTTACTGGTTCGTCCTCGGATGCGCACAATGCGTCGCTTAATGCGATGGAGTATTTGCAAACCGGCGCGCGGCGGCTCACGGGGGAGGTTTTACAAACGTTTCAGGAACGAGCCGAGCGCCGGCTTGCCGCCGATCCGAAAACTGGACTGCGGAGTGCATTGTGATGACCCAAACACTAACTGCAGATGATGTAGCGACTCAGGGACAACATTGGCGAGACTTGCCACTACTCGATTTGCGCAACTGGACGCAGGGCAATGCGCAGGAGAAAAAACAGTTTGCTAGGCAGGTCATAGAAACCTGTAAATCAGCGGGGTTTTTCTATGTCTCAGGCCACAGCGTTACGCCTACATTGCTGCAGGAAGTTTATGCGGCAAGCGAAAGTTTCCATCAGCAATCTGTGGAGTTTAAAGCGCAATATCACATAGCCAACAGCCGCCATCACCGTGGCTGGGTACCAACTTCTGAAGTGGGGGAATTCGAAAAAGACGGCCATAAACACAAGGTTTTTTACGAGTCCTTTGATCTCTCCTATGATCTCTCACGAGACGATGATCGAGCGCATGAAGGGTACGGCCTGGTTGGACCTAATATTTGGCCCGACCTAGCGGATTTTAAACCCAAGGTAAGCCGGTACTATGATGCCGTCTACGCCCTTGGCCGAGAAATACTCAGCGTGTTTGAATGCGGCCTTGGCATGGCCCCAGACACTTTATTGAAGTATGTAACTGCACCGCCATCGCAATTGCGGCTACTAAAGTACTTTGAAAATCAGGCACCAGCAGATCGCTTAAACCACGGTATAGATGCCCATTCAGACTTCGAGTGCTTAACGATTTTGCATGCGACTCACCCTGGGCTACAGCTGCTCTCAGCTGACGACCACTGGGTTGAAACCCCGCCTATTGAAAATTGTTTCACTATTCTGATTGGTGACTGTTTGGAGGCCTGGACTGGCGGCGACCTGAAAGCGACACAACATCGCGTGGTGAATCGAGGCGTTGAACGATTCTCGCTACCTTTCTTCTTTAGCGCCGATTACGATTGCGAGGTCAAGCCGCAAGCACCTTTCGATACTGCTGAGGCGCGTAGTGCGTACCCTCCTTTTAAGGCAGGTGAGCATCTCTGGAGTCAAACCATCACAAACTTTCCTTATCTTAGAGAGTTAATTGATAAGGGTAAGTTGACCGTAGATTTCGAGATAACAGAAGAAAGTCCCTTCAAACGATTGTCTGTAGAGGAGCGAATGCTGTTGAAAAAAACCGCTCAGTCATGACAACGAAACTTGTGGATTTGCAACCCCAGCAAGGTTATGTCTTGCGTCCTGAACATTATTACTCACACGAGTGGTTTGAGGCGGAGCAACAGAATCTGTTCAACAAGACCTGGAAATTTGCAGGTTTAGAGACCGAGCTTAGTGAAGTCGGTGACTACCTTGTTGTAGAGGTTGGCTATCAACCAATGCTGATTACCCGATCAGAAAACGGCAAACTAAATGCGCTGCACAACGTCTGTCGGCACCGAGGCGCGAAAATGCTGACCTCTTGCGGTAAAAATCAAGGTATCTCGTGTCCATACCACGCTTGGCGCTACGATCTGGAAGGAAACCTCACCCACGTACCGCAGAAAAGCACGCAATTTCCGGACATTAATACTCGCGACTGGGGTTTGTTGAAAGGCAGCGTTGCAGTTTGGGATGGTCTTGTTTTTGTTCACGCTGAGGCAAATACACAGCCACTGTCCCATTGGTTTGACGGGCTTGACACACGACTTGCGAGGTTCCGGCCATCGCGACTGAGCGAAATTGACGTAAGCGTGTATCCAATAAAGGCTAACTGGAAATTTTTCATCGAAAACCACATTGACTGGCTACACCTTTACTATCTGCACTCAAGCAGCCTGAAAGACTTCTCTCACGATACTGGCGAGCTGACCCAACATGGTCCGCATTGGACATCGTTTGAAAATGTTCGCGAGGGGCATGATTTCAATGCTGCGTCACGACGCCCAGGACTTAAAGAAATTCCTGGATTACACGCTGACGATGCCTTTATTGGCGCGCATCTTATATTCCCCAACCTTGCGTTGCTGACGAGTCCCACATCCTTCGCCACGGTTAACGTGCACCCGACCGGTCCGGAAACCTGCGAAGTCGAAATCAGAACTCTAGCAATGCCGGAAAGCGTGATGCCGGAGGAGGGCTTTAAGGAGCTTGATCAGGTTATGGGAGAGGACTGCAGCGCTGTGGAGAGGCTTCAGCAAAGTGTCCGATCAAGTGCTTTTTCGGTGGGCCCGATGGCAAAGCGTTGGGAAGAGCCGATTGTGAAATTCCAACAAGCTTACTGTGGATTTATGGGCCTATGAGCCTATGAGCAAAACTACTCAGCCACAGGTGGAGTTTGATGCCGCGTCGTTGGGCATAGCTTCGGCTAGCCCGTGCCCAAGACTGACCAACGCGGTGCTCGCGCGTGAGCATATGCTGATTGCCGGCGCCAAAGTCGAGGAGTCCGTTGAGGTATTGTGGCTGCAAGGCAAAACCTGGTTTATCGACGTTAGAACTGGGTTCAATGACGGGACCCGGCAGGGTTGGGCGTTCGCAGGCCAGATCGAATGGGCTAACCCAAAAGTCACGTTCCACCATCTAGTTGATACCGCTGGCGATACTGGCGTTGACTGCGGTAGCTTTGTTTTTACCGACTTCGGTTGTTTTGAAGCGGGGGAGGTAACCCGCGACGGCGTTACGCTACCTTTCGAAGAGAAATGGTGCCGCGTCACATCTTCCACTTGCACACAGACCTTTGTCTTTCACACAGATAATCAACTGGCGGCGGTGAAAATCGTCCAAGACCGCCGCACCGCCTATGTCTGCCAGTTTGGTGCTGCGGTTTACATCGAAAAAGATGGATTGCTGGAAGTTGAAAGGGCTTTTACGAGCGCCGCTGCGAATGGACATTCGACCCAGTACGTATTGGACTACTTTGCCTCAGCGAACTGGCAACTTATAGAGACGACCTAGGCTAACGCGTCAGAGCTCGTTGCCACATTTTCTGCAGGTCGCTCGCCCGATCAACCATTACTTGTGAAGCAGGTGTTACCACTTTGCCAAGAGTGGAGACTGTTTCAAACTCGGTTTGGCTTAGGCTCATATCATCAAATGGCAATACCGGTGATAGCTTCATTTTCCTCGCGTACTCCATCTGTATTGCCGGTCGTAGGCAAAAGTCAACAAAGCGCTCAACGCTGCTGAGCTGCGTTGAAGTTGCCGGACAAGCAAAGTATCCAACGCCCATAAAGGCGCATTCTTTCGGGAACACAGACGCAACAGGCAGGCCTTTCTCCGCTAACAGTAGAGCTACGTCGTGAGGATACATACCTGTCACGATATCACCGGAGCGTAGACCCTGTTCCATTTGGCTTTCGCCTGTCCACCAAAGTTTGATCCTAGGTTTGATCTTGCGCAGAATAGCAAACACTTCTCGAAGCCCCGCATCGGTCGCTAACGATGAATTGCCGTCAAGATAGACGTTAGCCAAGGTTTCCAACAGCCCGCCATTATAAAAGCCCTGCAGCCCAATGCGGTCGTTGTAATTGGGAGATTCAAATACCTCGCGCCAAGAACTAACGGACAGGCCGTCGGTCGCAGTGGTATTGGTTACCAAGTTAATAAACCACGCCATGGTGCCAACACCAGTGACGCCGCCCATGTCTTGGTTGATGTATTCGTCCTGCAGTCCTTTCAGATTGGTTAGGTTTGCTTTTCTGAAAGGTTGGAGTATCCCGCCAATTCTCTCCAAGCGGATAATTTGCGCTCGGGTCAAAATGGTCAGATCGACCGGTGCAAGCCCATTTCTAACCGCGTTAGCAATACCAAAAACCCAGGTATCGTCCAGGCTTTGACTAACAACTTTCACCACTATGCCGGTCTCGTCTGTGAATTTGCTCGCCACGTAGCGAGTAAATGCCTCTTGGAACACGCCGCCAAAGGCTGACACCGTCAGCGGTCTTGAGCGCGACTCGCTGTCGGCTGAAAGACCTATGGATGGCAGAAGGGCTGCAGGCAGCGCGAGAAGTGTGCGTCGTTTCATGGCGTATTCGTACTCGTATGTTTTAGCATCGTTGGGGTTAGCTGCATGGTTGTCAGCCCGTGATCATGCGCTGCCAAAGCCGCTGCAAGTAGTCGGCTTGCTCGACCATGACGGCTGCAGCTGGTCGTATTGGTGGAATTTTTGAACTAACCAGATCGAACTCTGCTTGGGACAGCCCTACCTCTTCGTTCGGTAGCACAATCGCAAGCTTCATTGCCCGAGCGAACACCGCTTGGTTATCAGCGCGAGCACAAAAATCAATGAAGCGGTGAGCGTCGGCCGTCCTAGACGAGTTGTAAGGAATACACAGTTTATTGATACCGGTAAAACTACCCTCGACGGGAAAAACTGAGGCGATAGGAAATTGCTCAGCCGCGAGCAGCATTGCGATATCGTGAAAGAAGGAGCCTGCAACAACGTTTTGACTGCGCAGCGCCTGTTCCATCTGACTCTCTGCAGTCCACCAAAATCCAACTTGATCTTTCAGTTCTGCGATTTTTGCAATCACCGCGCGAATACCTGCACGAGACGATAGCGTGTCATTGCCGTCAAAATATGTTTGCGCAACAACCTCGATCATGCCGCCGTCGTAGAGACCGATTAAGCCGATTTTCTTTCGGTAAAATTCGTCCTCGAAAAGCTCTTTCCATGATGTTGGCCGGCGCGCGACTACATCGGGATTAATCACAATACTTTGATACCACTCCATTATACCCACGCCCAGCGTTTGGCCTGCAGAAGTAAAAAGATAACGCTCGTCCAGCTTCGCCGCCGATGGCATGTACTGCAATTTTAGCGGCTGGACGATATTTCCCATCTTGGCTACTTTGGTAAGTCCGACTTGATCCAGGAAGGTAAGATCCATCGGGTCGAGGCCGCTTCTGACCGAACGCACCAGCGGGAATAGCCAATCATCTCCTTGTCCCTGACTGATTGTGATGACAGGAATGCCGGTTTCTTGGGTAAATTTTCGGCAGATTTTTGATTCAAACTCATCTTGAAAAAATCCGCCGAAGGCCGATATCCGCAGCGGCGCAGCATCCGCGCTGGCTGCCTGTAAAACTGAGCTGCTAAGCGCTGGTGCCGTTATTGCAGCCGCGAGGAAATGACGTCGTTTCATTGTAAGCACCCAAATGTATGCTATCTTGCTTGCTTGTTGCCTAGCCTTGGCTGCAAGTTGCGTACCCACAAATGTTGCGCGCAAACCAACAAATCGCGATCAAATTTTTTCCTCAAATTGCCTAGGAAACCTCTATGTCTCAGGTATTCGACGGTACCAGTCTCAGTGACGTTGCTGTGGAACTTGATGGGCATGCTATTTTACGAGGCATCAATCTGGAATTTGCACCAGGATCGTTCACTTCACTATTAGGGCCGTCTGGCTGCGGCAAGACGACACTACTCAGAGTGTTAGCGGGTCTGCAGCAACCATCTTGGGGTACCGTACATCGTGGTACTAAAGACATTACGCATAGCCCACCTGCGGATCGCGATTGCGGCATGGTATTTCAAACCCTCGCGTTGTTTCCTCACTTGAGCGTGATAGAAAACGTTATGTTTCCTTTGCGACGCCTAAAACTGCCGGAAGCATCCATGCGAGAGCGTGCCTTGGAGTTGCTCCGCATGATGCATATCGAGGAAGTAGCGCCTCAGCCTATCGATAAGATTTCAGGCGGCCAGGCGCAAAGAGTAGCGATTGCTCGGGCTTTGGCCCAGGGCCCCCATATGTTGTTGCTCGACGAACCTTTTTCGGCGCTTGATGCCGAGCTGAGAGACGAATTGCGCACTGAGATTCGCGTCATTCAAAAACAGCTGGGTATCAGCATTGTAATGGTGACCCACGATCAGGAAGAGGCTTTTACGGTTAGCGATCAGGTGGTTGTGATGCATGGCGGTGCTGTCGAGCAAGTAGATTCTGCAGTCGCGCTGTTGACGTCGCCGGCAACGCAATTTGTCGCTAAGTTTGTTGGACGACGCAATGAATTATCCTGCTATCTCGAGAGCGGTTGCCTTTACCAAGCCGATACCAATAAGCTCGTTGCCCGCGACGTGGACATCAGCGCAAGCCACAGCTCAGATCAATACAAAGTGTATTTTGCTGCGGACGCGGTTGTGAGCTCTGGAGAACTCGAGGCCGAAGTACTTTTTCATCGAGATATCGGAGACTTTCCACAAATATGCGCTCGGTGCAGCGGCACAACCGTTTGGATAAATAATCTATGGCCTGATGCACAAGAGACGATCCAATTTGGGCTTGATATGTCGAAAGCGTTTATTTTTACGGATACGCCGTGTGAATAAGCAGCAGCAACCGATTGCAGCCACATACCTATTGTTAGTGCTTTATTGCGTTATTGTCTCACTTGGGCCGCTACTCTTTTTGTTCACCACCGCGGTTTCAACCGCTGATCCGTTAACTGGTGAGGTGATCCGCTATGATCTGTCTAACTTCGAAGAAGTATTTTATGACTCGTATTACGCGGTCCAGATTGGCTATACCTTAGGGCTTGTGGCGGGGATTACCGTCGTGACGTTGGGCTTGGCGGTACCGCTGACGCTTACCATTGCAAGATTAAAAAATCGCGCGCGCAGTGCCTGGGTGGTAATGCTACTAGCAAGTCTGGCGCTTTCTGAGGTATTGACGGCATTCGCATGGCAGTTGTTACTGTCGCAAAGCAGCGGAATTCCGGGTTGGTTGAGCTATTCCGGCATCATCTCGGGAGATAAGGCCTGGTGGCCAAGTTTCCCTGCTATGTTTGTGGTGCTGGTGTACTTTTCCCTGCCAATTGCCATGATTTTGCTTCTCCCTGCAATTCGCAGGCTTGACCCATCTCTCAACGAGAGCGCCTACACCATGGGTTTCTCAAAAACCTCAGTATTTTTTTTGGTGGTGTTGCCTTCGCTACGCGGCCCTATATTTCAAACCGGCATACTCACCTTCCTGTTAAACATTGGTGGCTTCGTTATATCCCAGCAATTGGGCAAACCGTCAGACTGGATGTTTGCGGTGTTCATCGCGGACTTTATGAGAACGTTCAACGTACCGTTCGCTGTGGCGCTGTCTTTTTGCCTGCTCATCGCGGTACTGCTGTGTCTGGCAGTTGCTCAACTCATTTTTGGCAGAAAACCTATTGAAGCTTCCTAGACTGATCGCCCTTACAGGCCTCGGCGTATTTTTATACACCCCAATCTTCGTGGTGTTGGGATCCTCATTTAACGGCCCACGACAGATGGCTTTCCCGCCCCAAGATCCTTCAATAAATTGGTATGTGAATTTCTTCGCCGACCCCAGTTGGACCAGTTCGCTTTTCAATAGCGTGCTAATCGCTGTTGTCTCTTCAGTCTTCGCCACAGCCATAGCGCTCGCAACAGCACTGCTTATGTGGCGCCGGCAGAGTAAACTTAACCAATCTCTGGTTGGCGCGGTAAGTCTTCCTTTTCTTCTACCGGGTATCGTTTTTGCGGTTTCGATCTCTTTGGTTACCGCATTTTTAGGCCTGCTCGGTTCGCTCGCCGGAATTATTTTGGGCCATACGGCGTTGTTGGTTGCGATTCCGCTTGTCACCGCGCGACTTGGGTTGGGCCAAGTAGAGCAAATACATGTAGAAGCGGCGAAGCTCATGGGCTATTCCGAGCGGCAGATATTGACCAAGCTTGTGATCCCTATTATCCGCCCCTACCTTGTGGCAGGTGCACTATTTGCGCTTATTATCTCGATGAACGAGTACATTATTGCCTTCATGGTTAGCGGCTTTTCAATAGAAACTCTGCCCATTAAAATCTACAACTCACAGCGATACGGGTTCGAGCCTACGTTATCAGTTGGCACCATGGTCTATATGTTGTTTTCACTAATCGTGCTTTCCTACATCGCGGCGACGGGAAAGTTGTGGAGTTTGCTCGGCATTAAAGAGTGAGATGAATCTAACCAGACGATTACGTTGGTGGAGTGGCGGCTCCGACACATAACTCTGAACGTCTGTACGCGCGCAATCAGCCCGTTTAGTCAAAAGCGCTGCTGGTCATGCCATTATTGGGAAAAGACCTTATCAGGTAGTGCATTCCATTGCTGATAAGGAATATCTAGTCCTGGGAATGCCGGCGCTTGGAAAGGCCAAACATTTCTGAGCCAACTTTTCACAGTTCGTTCGAGTGAGTCCGGTTCTACATTTGGTATTTGCTCTGCAGGCCTCGTCCAGAAATAGACCTCCACGTCATAACCTGCTTTCAAAGTTGGGTAGATATAAACACAACCAAGCACGCGTGACTCGTCTAACTCGGCAACGGTGTAGGTGAACGACGAACGTCGCTGAAATTCCTTTTGATGCCACCCAAGATCTATCAGGTTTTGCTCTAAGGTAAGTCCCGCTGGCCAGGTGGATTGCGGCCATAAACCACGCAGCGCCTCAGCGCTGCTGCTGACTGCGTCGAAGTCTTTTACAACGTCGTTCACCGTAAGCATACGCAATCTGAAATCAGGAGTTTCTAAGACGCTTGGCACGTCAAAGGTATCGGGCACGAGGACAATCGATCGCTTTGATGACACTAAGTTATCAGTCATTTACGAACAGCCATAGCTCGATGAAAGGTTTTTTTTCAATAGAACATTCTCATCGTCGGAGAAGATAGGGACGAAAATATCGGCGAAAATTTAGAGAACCTCCCAAATATCTGACCTACAAAATATTTGGTGCCCGGAGCCGGACTTGAAC
>DJYW01000180.1 GCA_002450255.1 Gammaproteobacteria bacterium UBA6968 | reverse complement strand
TGCTTATAAACTAGGCCATACAATGGCTCAGGAATCGCTGCTAGGCAGGTCACTCGTTAACGTCTAACGCTACTGTGCAGGAGCAGTGCGTGGGCCCTCCTAAGCGTCACGTGCTCTTGCGACGATGGCGCCCCAGGATATCTGAAATCCAGGGACCAACAGTTATTCAAACCGATCCAGCACAAAAAACCCAGTGCCTTATGCTTAGCACATTCTGCTTATCGCCGGTGAATGCGTGGCCGGAAGGTCAAGCCAGGTGCGCTATCGACAAGCGCCTCTGCTGTTTTAGTAGATATTGACTCGCGCGGTTTGCTCAGTGATAACAACACCCGGCAGGCAATCGTTGTTAAGGACATCATGATGCAAAACCTCACGGAATTAATCGGCACTCGCGCCCATTGGCGCGATGCGCCTGCGCCAATGACAGTGTTGTCGTTATGGCCAGAGAAGGCGCCTGGTGCGCTTGGCAGCGGTTCGCTGCATGAGCCACAGTTGACAGTGCATCTTCCCGCACCGAGCCTTAACACAGGCTGCGCGATGATCGTGAACCCAGGCGGCGGTTATCGCTCTTTGGCTTCTGACCATGAAGGGCTGCAGGTGGCGCTGTGGTTGAACCGCCATGGCATTGCCGCCTTTGTTCTGCGTTATCGGCTTGGTCCTCAATATCCAACTTCGATATCGACGTCAGATGGCCAGCGGGCGGTTCGACTCGTGCGTGCTAACGCAGCAGCGTTTGCGGTTGATCCAGAGCGTCTTGGAATGTTGGGATTTTCTGCCGGCGGACACCTGACCATGGCGGTGGCCGTGGTCGATGATCTTGCCGATTGGCCCGATGCCATTGCGACTGAGGCAGACGCAGTGGATGCGGTCAGTGCCGTGCCTAATTTCCTGGTGCCGATCTACGCAGTCACCAATGGCGCACACAGAGGTCGCAAGCCGCTGGAGTATTTTCCCGTGGATACGCGGGTTACGCCGCAGACGCCACCGACCTTTATCGTGCATACCCACCAAGATGAGATTGTCCCGGCACGCCAGGCTACCTTGTTATACGACGCCTTATTGAAGGTCGGGGTTGCTACAGAGTTACATATCTTTAATCAGGGGGAGCACGGCCTCGGACTGATGCCCGGCGACCCGGATGTGGCGCAGTGGTGCGCTTTATTGTTGCAGTGGCTCTGCCGACACGGCTTTCTAACCGCTGCGAAGCGAACCGAGGTAAGTGGCAGCGTCACAATCGATGGCGAACCGTTCGCGATGGGCTGGGTCACTCTGCTGCCGCATGAACCCACCCATCCACTGGCACGCGTGCGAATAACAGCGGCCCAGCAGGGTAGTTTTACCCTATTCGAGACAAACGGCCCGGTCGCAGGCGAGCACACCGTTGAAGTGTATGTGGTCAGTCGTAAGTATCCCCCGGATGGGGTCGGCGACTACTCTATGGCCGAACCTCAACGATATCGCTGTGTACGCCGCATTACGCCCGGCGCTCGTTTGGATTTGTCGCTCGATTGGAACGACTTTTCGCCTGCATAGAGGTGCTAAGTGCAAGCTTTAGGTCGATATTTTTGCGAGCGATTTAACAGCGTTCTGTTTGGTCTGACTTTTGAAACGGACCAAGCGGTCGGTTGACTTAACCTGAATTGCGTCTGGCAAGAGAGTTCTGGCGAGGTCGGCGACTCGAATTCGATCCGGGGTGGTGAATCGGCTCGCAGCGATCACTTTTCTGGCTAGCTTGACGACAAAGCCGCATTGCGCAACCGGTAAGGGGTAGGCGCAGCCTTTGTGGATAGGTAGGGTACTCTAGAGGAAACGGTGTTTAGAGCCGATTGGGCAGGCGAGGACATCTTTAGGCTAAAAGGACGCAGGTGAGAGGGCGTCCTGTGTTGCGGAACAGACTGGTCAGAGTGGTTTGCTGTGCTCACTGACCGAGCGAAAGCATGGGGAGAAAATAATGAGTGAAACGTCTTTGCACATCCGTGATACCGAGAAACTCTGGAAGACTCGGTATACTGTGATGTTGATGTGCTTTGCGGCGACCTTTGTCTGCTATATCGATCGAGTCAATATCTCCGTTGCCATTATTCCTATGGCGGAAGACCTAAATTGGGATTTGGCAACCCAGGGCATCGTCTTATCCTCGTTTTATGTCGGCTATTTGCTTATGCAAATCGGTGGCGGCCGTCTGGCGGACCGGTTTGGCGGGAAAATTGTCTTAGGACTCGGCGTTCTGATCTGGTCGCTGTTTACTGTGATCACGCCTTGGGCTGCTTTATGGGGATTGTCAGCATTGCTATTTGCTCGGGTCGGTATGGGTTTGGGTGAAGCAGTCACCTTCCCTTCGGTTTATAGCCTAGTGACCCGCTGGTTCCCCGCCGACGAAAAAGCTAAAGCTGTGGCGCTCAATGCCAGCGGTATTCCCATTGGTACTGTGTTTGCCTTAGTGGTCACGCCAATTATCGTCGTGTATCTGGGCTGGGAATGGGCGTTCTACTTGTTCGGTTTGGTTGGCGTGGTTTGGTATGTGGTGTGGCAACGTCTGGTGACCACCATGCCTGCTGAACACACTGCGATCAGTAAAGAAGAACTCTCTTATATAGAGGCGAACGCGCCTGCTGCGGGTAAGGCCGAAGACGCGCCAAGCATAATGACGTTCCTGAAAAACCGAGCGCTGTGGGCCATTATCGTGGCGCATTTTTGCAATAACTGGACGCTATACGTGATTCTGAGTTGGCTTCCAAAGTATGTGAACGAAGGCCTGGGTGTCGCGTTTGCGGCTGTTGGGGTGGTCTCCATGCTGCCCCATATCACTTCGTTTTTCTGTTTGAATATCGCCGGCAATATCGCCGACCGGCTGATAAAAAATGGCTACGCTGTGACCTTTGTTCGCAAGCTCATGCAAACCATAGCATTTGGCGGACTGGCGGCCTGCCTTTTTGCCATTGGCTATGTTGACAATGTTTGGGTCGCCATCGCTATTTTGTGTTTGGGCAAGTTGTTTGGCGCCGCGGGTATTGGCGGACACAGCGTTAATCATATGGACATTGGCCCGCGTTACGCGGGTACATTGATGGGAATTACTAATACGGCGGGGACCATTCCCGGCATTGTTGGTGTCTATGTCACGGGATTAATTCTGCAATACACCGGATC
>DJYW01000035.1 GCA_002450255.1 Gammaproteobacteria bacterium UBA6968 | reverse complement strand
CAGATAATTGCTAAACGGGTTTGTCCTGACCCCTTTCCTATTAAAACCAGACTTAATTCTGCAAATCCGTCCCAATCTGCGCGCAGTCAAACCTAACCAAGAACTCGGTTTGATTCAGAAATGCATTACTCGACGGATTTAATCTTCTGAACAGCCGGATGAGCCTTCGATTTTGGTGTTTTTGCGTCACTTGTTGGCGCAGCTGCTTAACTTTGAATTGGCAACCAGATTGCTCGCTGATATTAGACGCAAATCCTCGCCCGTCGCATAACCGAATCCTGGCTATGTGGCTCGGAAGGGTTTTTAAGCGAAAAACGGAGCAATAAATCAGTCTATTTGGGCCGTCCGCGCTATGGCGCCTTAGCAGTTTTCGGCAAAGCAATTGCTAATCGTGACGACCACGAGTGCTGCGACGCGACAACCAACAGCGTTTTTATCTGGACGGTTACTGTGAGCCGGCGCGGCGCAGCTTCGCTTAGTTTGAGCAGAGTGACTTAATCGCGACTTCTAAACAGCAACTTCTAAGAGCAACTTCCGAATCGGAAATTGTTGATCGCGGCTTAAGGGGATGCATGTCGCCATTACCATCCCCGCTTTCCTGCCGTTCCGAGCCAATCAAAATATGGGCTTTCTGTCACCGCAACGACTGAGTTATTCCCAACCGGTGATCTCGGCCAAAGCTTCGCCAATATCGGCTAGACTGCGTACCGTTTTCACCCCTGCATCCTGCAGTGCGGCAAATTTATCGTCGGCGGTGCCTTTGCCGCCAGCGATGATCGCGCCGGCGTGGCCCATACGCTTACCCGGCGGCGCGGTAACACCCGCAATGTAGCCGACTACAGGTTTGGTAACGTTTGCTTTGATATACGCTGCGGCATCCTCTTCGGCGTTTCCGCCGATTTCGCCGACCATTACTATGGCCTCGGTCGCCGGGTCGTTCTCAAACATCTCGAGAATATCAATGAAATTACTGCCAGGGATGGGGTCTCCACCAATGCCTACGCAAGAGCTTTGGCCATAACCGCGATCCGTAGTTTGCTTGACCGCTTCATAAGTTAACGTGCCCGAACGCGATACGATTCCGACTTTACCCGCCAAATGAATATCGCCAGGCATAATGCCTATCTTGCATTCGCCAGGCGTAATCACTCCCGGGCAGTTCGGACCAATCATGCGTGCGCTAGAAATCTCTAGACGCGCTTTTACCGCCAACATATCCAAGGTGGGGATACCTTCGGTAATGCAGACAATCAACTCAATGCCAGCATCGAGTGCCTCCAAAATCGAATCTTTGCAAAAACCCGCTGGCACATAAATCACACTGGCTGTCGCACCGGTCGCTGCGACAGCCTGGGCCACCGTATCAAACACCGGCAGGCCAAGGTGCTCTGTGCCGCCCTTACCGGGCGTAACGCCGCCAACTAACTGAGTGCCGTAAGCAAGGGCCTGTTCGCTATGCAGTGTTCCTTGCGAACCAGTAAAGCCCTGGCAAATCACTTTGGTACTTTTGTCTATCAAAATACTCATGCTTGACCTCCCGCTGCAGCGACGACTTTTTCGGCTGCATCCACTAACGATTCGCCGGGGATAATATTCAATCCACTGTCAGTTAATGCCTGGCGACCAGCAGCCGCGTTGTTGCCTTCAAAACGCACAACAACCGGAACCTGCACACCGACCTCTTTAACAGCGCCAATAATGCCGTCGGCGATGGTTACGCAACTGACGATGCCACCAAAAATATTGATGAGAACAGCCTTAACCGCATCGTCAGAAAGAATGATCTTGAACGCCTCGGTTACGGTTTCTTTCGTCGCACCACCACCCACATCAAGGAAATTGGCAGGACTACCGCCATGTAACTTCACCAGATCCATGGTACCCATCGCCAAACCGGCACCGTTCACCATGCAACCGATGTTGCCGTCTAAGGCGACGTAATTCAGATTGAACTCGGCGGCCTCTGCTTCGCGGGCATCTTCCTGACTTGGATCATTCATCTCGGCAATAGCAGGCTGACGGTAGAGCGCGTTGCCATCAATATTAATCTTGGCATCCAAACAATGCACATCACCTGTAGTCGTAATGACCAACGGATTAATCTCCAACAACGAGCAATCCGTGTCTTCAAACAATTTCGCTAGCCCCATAAAGAGATTAGTGAACTGGCGAATTTGCTGCCCCTCCAGCCCTAACTGAAAAGCCAAGTCTCGGCCCTGATAAGGTTGCGCACCGACGTACGGATCAACAATCGCACGTAAAATCTTTTCCGGTGTCTCTTCAGCAACCTGCTCGATCTCGACGCCACCCTCGGTAGACGCCATAAACACAATGCGTCGCGTACCACGATCAATCACCGCAGAGAGATATAGCTCTCGATCAATATCCGTACAGCTTTCCACATATATTTTGCTAACCGGCTGACCATTCTCGTCAGTTTGAATGGTGACCAGATTTTTGCCAATCCAGTGATTGGCAAAATCGCGAATTTCGTCGAGGCTATCCGCCAATTTAACGCCGCCGGCCTTGCCCCGACCGCCCGCGTGCACCTGTACTTTAACCACCCAGCGGTCGCCGCCGATGCGCTCCGCTGCTGCGACTGCTTCGTCCGCCGTATCGACTGCATAGCCTTCCGATACGGGTAACCCGTAATCGGCAAATAAACCCTTGGCCTGATATTCATGTAAATTCATGGATCCGTGGTGCCTCCCCTTCTTTGGTTGGTATAAATCTTCGACTGATCACTAACTAAAATAGTCTACCGCGTTACTTGCGCTGTGGTCTGTTTACCATATGAATGGCATGTCCGGATGCGCCCAATGCCGCCTCATGAACACCTTCAGAAAGCGTCGGGTGAGCAAACATAATAAGTCCCAAATCTTCTGCCGAAGCGTCGAACTCCATGCTGATCACAGCCTGAGCCACGATCTCCGAAGCCTGCGCCCCCAAAACGTGCACGCCCAAAATACGATCGGTTTCCGCATCCGCGATAAGCTTAACCATTCCCTCGGTCTCATTTGCGGCCAGCGCACGTCCATTCGCGGCGAATGGGAAGGTTCCCACTCGATAGTTTTCGCCGGCTGCTTTTAATTCCTGCTCAGTACGTCCAACCCAGGCGATTTCCGGGTGCGTATAAATCACGCTTGGAACCGTTTCATAATTAACCAGAGGTTTGTGGCCAGCGATACGCTCCGCCACCATCACACCCTCTTCCATGCCTTTATGCGCCAGCATTGGTCCACGCACAACATCGCCGACAGCGTAAACGTTCGGCGCATCCGTTTGGCACAGATCGTTCACGTATAAAAAACCGCGTTCATCTAGGTTGACGCCCGCATCTGCAGCCAACAGTCCTTCGGTGTAAGGCCGGCGACCGACTGCGACGATCAGGCGATCGAATTCGAGTTGGTGCTCGGCATCCTTATCTTGGTAAGTCACCATAACAGTGCGCTTCTTGCCGCGCCCTCGAACCTCCGTGGCAGTGACGCGCGCACCCAAACGGATATCCAGACCCTGACCCTTCATAATGCGCTGTGCGTCGCGGCTTACGCGTTGGTCGGCCATGGGCAAAAATTCATCCAACGCCTCGAGAACGACCACCTCGGACCCGAGCCGATTCCAAACGCTGCCCAGTTCGAGACCGATAACGCCGGCGCCAATTACGCCCAGGCGGGCCGGGGCATCGGTAAATTCCAAGGCGCCGGTTGAATCAACAACTACATCATCTGTCAGTGGTGCGGGCGGAATCTCGACCGGCACAGAACCCGGTGCCAGAATGACATGCTTGCCTTGTAGCATCTGCTCCTCGCCAGTAAACGGCTGATAAGCAACCTGACAATTGGCATGCAGGCGACCTGTCCCAGGCAGCACCGTCACGCCGTTACCTTGAAACAATGCGCTAACACCACCAGTGAGGCCTTTCACCACCTCATCCTTGCGCGCGATCATACGCGGTACGTCAGCGCTTACGCCGGTAACCTTAATGCCTAAGTCAGCAAACTGATGCTGGGCTTCGTGAAATTTATGCGACGCGTCTAACAATGCTTTGGATGGGATGCACCCCCAATTTAAACATGTGCCTCCCATAACCGGCTCGCCGGCTTTGTCCTGCATCTTATTAATGCAAGCCGTTGAGAAACCCAACTGAGCCGCACGAATGGCGGCGTGATACCCGGCCGGCCCGGCACCAATAACAATGACATCGAACTCAGTAGACATGGCTATAGCTCCAGTAAGATGCGTGCTGGATCTTCCAACATGCCTTTCATGGTGACTAGAAACTGGACTGCCTCGCGACCATCGATGAGACGGTGGTCATAGGAAAGTGCGAGATACATCATCGGACGAATCACGATTTCACCGTCGACCACCACCGGGCGCTCGACAATATTATGCATACCCAATACGCCGGTTTGCGGTGCATTCAAAATCGGCGTGGACAACAACGAACCAAAAATTCCGCCATTCGAAATGGTAAACGTGCCGCCAGACATATCTTCAAGGCTTAACTTACCCGCACGCGCCTTTTCACCATATGCAATGATCTGATCTTCAATTTGCGCAAAACTCAACGCATCAGCGTTTCGCACGACTGGCACGACCAGGCCACGCTCGGTGGAAACTGCCACCCCGATATCATAGAAACCATGATAGACGATATCATCGCCATCAATGCTCGCGTTTACAGAAGGAAATCGTTTGAGCGCTTCTGTCGCCGCACGCACAAAGAAGGACATAAAACCAAGGCGCGTATCGTTGTGCGCTTTTTGGAAATCTGGCTGATATTTTTTACGCAGCGCCATAATGGGTGCCATATCGGCTTCATTGAATGTAGTCAGCATCGCGGCGTTTTGCTGCGCCTCGACTAATCGCTTAGCGATGCTTGCACGAAGCCTAGTCATGGGCACACGTCGCTCGACGCGCTCGCCGAGCAGTTGCTCGTCCAAGCTCACAGTACCAGTCGAGGCAGCTACCTCTGAAGCAGCAGTTTGAGTAACGGCTGGCGCTGAGTTCGCCGAAGCAACCTCAGCTTTGGTTGCCGCAGCGCGAGTCACATCTTCTTTGATGATTCGACCGTCGCGACCTGTGCCTGCGACCGTTGCTAAATCAACGTCTAACTCTGCAGCAAGCTTCTTGGCGGCTGGGTTCGCGCTACCACCAACCGCCGCGGTTTCAACCGCCGCATCGGTTTCTGCTGCTACTGGCGCACCAACAGCCTCAGAGTCGGTAGCAACTGCGGCAGCGCCTTCCACAAACATGGCGATCACTTCTTCCGACAGAACGGTTTCGCCTTCCGGTTTTAATATCTTTTCCAACAAGCCGGTAGCCGGCGCGAAAACCTCAATGACGACCTTATCGGTTTCAATATCAACCAGTACTTCGTCAGCGCTTACATGCTCCCCTTCCTGAAAGTGCCATTGCGCGATACTGCCGTCGGCAATAGATTCTGGAAAAGTCGGGGCCTTGATTTCCATAATGTGTCCTACTTGCTGCCAGCGTCGCCAAAGAGCGCGCTGTGTACTAACTGTTCTTGTTGTTCGCTGTGCTTGCTTGCATACCCTACGGCAGGCGCTGCAAATGCATCACGACCCGCATATTCCAGATCGAGCGAGTGCCCGTGTTGCTCGATAACGCGACGGAATCGGTGCCGTGTACCAAACCACGCACCCTGGTTTTTCGGCTCTTCCTGACACCAGACCAGTGTAGTTAGATTCTCGTAGCGGTTCATTTCGCGGCGCAAATCGCTATATGGAAACGGATACAACTGCTCGATACGAACCAGAGCCACACTTTCCAGGCCTGCCTCGCGGCGCGCATCCAACAAGTCGTAATAGACTTTGCCGCTGCACGCAACCAGACGATCGACCTTAGCCGCGTCGATCTCGGCGTCGCCGATCACCGTTTGGAACTGGCCCTCACACAGCTCTTCCAAGGTCGACACTGCCATCTTATGACGCAGCAAACTCTTTGGTGTCATGGCAACTAATGGCTTACGCGCCTTGCGAATCGCCTGGCGCCGCAACATATGAAATACCTGCGCCGGCGTTGACGGCACACACACCTGTATGTTGTTTTCCGCGCATAACTGCAAGAAGCGCTCGAGACGCGCCGAACTATGCTCCGGACCCTGCCCCTCATAACCATGCGGTAACAACATGCTTAAGCCTGACAGTCTCGCCCATTTCGCCTCCCCGGAGCTAATAAACTGATCGATCACGACCTGAGCACCGTTGGCGAAGTCACCAAACTGAGCTTCCCAAACCACCAGGGTTCCGGGCGCCGTGGTCGAGTAGCCGTACTCGAACCCGAGTACCGCTTCTTCAGACAACAAAGAATCGTAAATATCGAAGGTGACGTCATCGCGCAATAGATTCAGAGGTATGACTCGACGTCCGTCTTTTTGGTTGAAGAACGCGGCATGTCTGTGTGAGAAGGTACCAACGCCAACATCTTGACCGGTCAGCCGAACCGCATGACCTTGATCAATCAGCGTCGCATAGGCCATTACTTCGCCCATACCCCAATTGATCGGCATCGCGCCTGCTGCCATTTTATGACGATCTTCCAATATCTTAGTAACTTGCTTATGCAGAACAAATCCGTCAGGTGTGCTTTCGAGCAGATGCGATAGTTCAGCAAACCGCGCCGCTGGGAAAGTGGTGTCTGCCGGTGCATCCCAGTCATGTCCGAGATACGGTTCCCAGTCGACAAATAAGCGCGTATCCGGCTCGTGCACCAGACTCAAGGCAACACTTTCGCCCGCCTCCAACTTCTCACGGTAGCGAGCGTTCAATGCATCGATTTCTGCTTGCGGAACTGCCTGATTCGCAATCAACGCGCTGGAATAGAGCGTGCAAACACTTTCATGGCTGCGGATCTTTTGATACATCAGCGGCTGTGTTTTCATCGGCTCTTCGGATTCATTGTGGCCGCGCCGGCGGTAACAAATCAGATCTATCACCACGTCCTTATGGAAGGCCATGCGATAATCTGCGGCCAGCTGAGTTGCGAAAATCACGGCCTCAGGATCATCACCATTCACATGCAAGATTGGCGCTTGAACCATCTTGGCTACTTCTGTGCAGTACTCTGTCGAACGCGCATCAATCTGCCGGTGGGTTGTAAAACCAATTTGATTATT